>JAVZSA010000068.1:0-2861 GCA_038880255.1 Thermoplasmata archaeon | reverse complement strand
AATAAAGCTCTCATCATACCTTGGTTTGACTGGTTTGTAAGTTGTTCCTCTATTGCACTCTCACCCCCTATTAAGTAAGATGCACCAATTTGTTGAATAAAGGGTCTGGCTGTATCATTAATTATTCCCAATGTATTCATTGGTGCATTTTGATTAAGTGTGATTATTATTATTGAAACATTATCAACATAACTTACAAATTTATGGTAAATATAATCTGATGGATATATGGGATATGTTGTGAAATTATAGTTCAATAACGTATTATTTACAAGATCATTTATATCATTATTTCTAAGTTTTAAAAGGAAATTTCCAAGTGTATTATTGTTTACAAATGTGAGTGGATTTCCATAAAAATTTTTCATTATTGAATAGGCAGTTTCATTCACAGTTAACATGGTTATGTTATTAGAATTATATGCATTTTCAATAAAATTGATTGGCGAGATATAGAGGTTTTTTATTAAACCATTGATCGTTTCATTATTTTCATAAAAATTCGAAACATGATAAATTGTATAATTTAATACATTATTTGTATAAAATAATTCAAGGAAATAATTATCACCAAATATATCATTAACAAGTGAATTTGAAAATTTAATCTTTGCATATTGGATTGCAATTGATGTATAATTGTTTGTATTAATTACACTTGTTATGAAATATTGTGGTCCATATGGTAATAAGGACAATACTGTTGGATTTTGAGAAATTTCATTGGTTAAATAATAAACCACAAAATTTTGAATGCTTGTTTTATTGAGGAAATTATTGATGTTGAAATTATTTACAAGTATTTGCCAAAATGGAACAATACTAGAATACCTTTGAGAAAATGATGAATTATATACAGTCATATAAATGCTGTAATATTCAACCTGATTAGAATTTCCTGGATCAGTCATCGTATAATTCCAAAAACTTGTAAAATTATTAAAATAATCTAAAGCAAGGTGTGAATTATTAAAATAATTTTCAATGTAACTTTTTGTTTCCAGATAAGCTCCCATTTCAGCATTGAAAATATTATAATTATTCTCTAAAAGATAAAGAAATACGTTTTTATAATATTCTGGAATTCCATAAATTAAATAAAGTGAATCTTCAGTATTATTTATAAGTAATTTGTATGATGAACTTACATTATTAGCTAGGAATATTATACCATTCATATATTCCTTTGAATAATTACCTAATGTGTACAGTTCATTAACTGCGAATTTTGTATTATTGTTCAACTCAAAAACACCATCCAAAAAATACTTTGTATTTTTAGAAAAATTTAGAAGAAGATCCTTTTCCACTGTATAAATTGATTGAATACTAACATTATATTTTTTAAGTATAGTATTATTCATTATGCTATTTTGCATTGAAATTATATTTTTTGTTACATTCTTTGAATTTACATCAGCATTTTCTATTAAAATAAAATCAAGGGTAGTGGAATTATTGCCCTGATTACCAAACTCACTTTGAAGAATGTTTGATGCCTTCCCCGACATTGTGTTACTTGTAACAACACTCCCAGCAATATCATATGAAGTTTCTTGAAATATCATACTTATAAATGGTAGAAATATTAATGCAAGTATTATCCATCCAATTATAATAGATTTACTATGTTTTTTGGCAAATTTTCCAAGACCGTGGAAGGATTTTTCAAACATAGAAAACAGAAATTAAATATATCTATAAAAACTTTACAATACGTTTGTTTTTGTAGGAAAATTTTTATTTATTAATATTGTAATGGTATAACAAAGGTGATCAGATGTCAGAGTTTGTTACAATACCACAGGAAGAATTTATAAAAGAAGTGATAAATTTAGTTGAGAATGCTCAAAAGGAGGGAATTATTTTAAGAATACTTGGAGCTTTAGCTATACATATTCATTCAACACATTGTACAGAATGTATAATATTACATAAATCACTAGATCGTTTAGGTGGTGGGAAACCAATGTTTACAGATTTGGACTTGATGGCATATTCCAAACAATCAAAGCAGGTAAGAGAATTCTTTGAAAAAAAGATGGGATATAAACCTGATCAATATGTTAATACAATATTTGGCAATAGAAGAAATATATTTTATCATCCAAAGAACTATTTTCACGTAGATGTTTTTTATGATGTGCTTAGCTTTAGTCATGATGTAAGGTTTGATAGTGGTAGGCTTGAAAAATCAATACCAACAATACCGTTGGAAGAATTGGTCCTAGAAAAATTGCAAATACACGATATAAATAGAAAGGACCTTGTAGATCTTTTTGTACTTTTCCTTGCTCATGATGTTTCAGAGAGTGAAGAAGAAAATAAAATTAATGGAAAATACGTAGCAGAAAAGCTTTCAGATGATTGGGGCTTTTGGTATGATGCAACAAACAATTTAAAGAAAGTAATTGAAATAACTCAAAATGATCCAAAAATAGAAAAGCAACAATTTGAGCTTGTAAAGGAAAGGATAAATAGACTCTTAAAGATAATAGATGAAACACCGAAAACTAGGGCATGGGAAAAAAGGGCAAAGAAAGGGACATCTAAACCTTGGTATAATGAGGTTGAGGAAGTGGAAAGGTAAAAAAGATGAATTTTCAGGACCTTGTTAGATCAAGAAGAAGTGTTAGGAAATTTAAAAAAGAATCTGTTCCAGATACAAAATTAATCACAATACTTGATGCCGCAAGATGGGCTCCTTCCTATAGAAATTCGCAACCATGGCATTTTCTTGTTTTATATTCTAGGGAAGATTTGTCCTTTGTATCTGAACTTTATGTTGAATCATATATTAAACTTGCAGAAAATTTGAATGAAGATGAAAGAAAAAGCATAATTGGTATGGAAAAGATGTT
>JAVZSA010000067.1:0-3334 GCA_038880255.1 Thermoplasmata archaeon | reverse complement strand
TCTATTATGAATTTGTTTTTATTTATTTCCACTTCTACATTCATTCCATCTAAATATAAGGCTTTAAATTCCATAACAGTAAATTTTATAAACATATAAAAAATTTTTTGGAAAATCTTAATTTATTATGAAAAATTATCCCCATTTAATGTATGAGAATCTTTTAAATCCGAAATCCATTGCCATTATTGGTGCCTCAATTGATGAAAAAAAGATAGGAAATGTTGTATTAAAAAATCTCATCTATTATGGTTATAGAGGAAAAATCTATCCAGTAAATCCAAAAAATGATGAAATATTAGGCCTAAAAGTATTTAATTCAATTAAGAATATAAATGATGAGATAGATTTAGCTGTTATCACATTACCAGCACATCTTGTACCTGATACTGTTAAAGAATGCGCTGAAAAGAATGTAAAATATATAATTATTATAGCTGGAGGTTTTTCAGAGACTGGTAAAGAAGGAGAAGAATTGGAGAAAAAAATTCTTGATAATATTAAAGGGTCATCCACTAGAGTAATTGGTCCAAATACTGTTGGTGTTTATTTGCCTAGATCTAATGTAAGTACTGCCTTAACTCTACCTGACAGAACAGCATTACCCGGTGAGGGAAATTTAGCTTTTATTTCTCAAAGTGGAGCACTTGGACTTTTGACCATGGATACAATATCGGAGTATGGTATTGGTGTTTCTGCATTTATTAATTTAGGGAATAGAATTGATTTATCTGAAACTGAATTACTCAATTATTTTAAAGATGATGAAAATACAAAAAGCATAGTATTATACATTGAGACATTTAAAAATGGGAGAGATTTTTTTAAAAAAGCAAAAGAAATTTCAAGTATTAAACCAATTGTAGTTTTAAAAGCAGGTAGAACAGAAGCTGGTATAAAGGCTGCATCTTTGCATACTGGTGCTCTTGCTACAAATGATAATATTGTGGAAGGTGCTCTAAAACAAGCTGGGGTGATAAGAGCTTATTCAGAAACAGAATTAATAGATTATGGAAGGGTATTGGGCTATCAGAAACCATTGTATGGAAATAGAATAGCTATTGTTACTACAGCTGGTGGACTTGGTGTGATCACTGCAGATTATGTTTCATCTGAAACAAATGGTGTAGGCCTTTCAATTGCAAAATTGAGTGAGGAAACGAAAAAGAAGCTGAGGGAAGTAATAGTACCTTTTGGTTCAGTTGAAAATCCTGTAGATCTAACTGCAGAAGGATCTACAGAACAATATGACAGTGTGATTGAAATTCTTAACCATGATGAAAATGTTGATGGTCTAATTGTATATGCATTATTTCAAACTGCAAAAGTGGATGAAAATCTTATAGATGTGCTTGATAAACATATGAAAGGGAAACCTATGGTGGTAGGTATTTTAGGTTCAAAATTTGGCAAAAAAATGCTTTTAGAGGCTGAAAAAAGAAAAATACCTGCATTTCCATCTATGGAAAGAACAGTAAAGGCAATAAAAGTACTATATATGAGAGGTGAATATCTTAAAAGGAGGAATGAATGATGGAAAACACAATAGTTCTAGAGGAAAGAAAAGTAAAGGAAATTCTTGCTAAATATGGAATAAAGGTACCTAAAGGAATTATTGTTTCAGATTTGCCAAGTAAATTGGATTTAAATTTCCCATTAGTACTTAAAGTCTCAGATGAAAGAATATTGCATAAAAGTGATGTGGGTGGTGTAGTTTTAAATATAAAAAATTATGAAGAACTTTCTAAAAAATTCAGTGAAATGAAGAGTAAATTTAAAGATTCAAAATTTTTAATAGAGGAAATGGAAAAGCCAGGTCTGGAGGTTATTATAGGACTTGTTCAAGACAAAACCTTTGGTCTTTCAATAATGTTTGGTCTTGGGGGTATATTCACTGAGCTTTACAGGGATGTTTCATTCAGACTAGTGCCAATTGATGAATTTGATGCTAGACAGATGATTGAAGAAATTAAAGCTAAAAAAATATTTGAAGGATTTAGAGGATTAAAGTTAAGTAAAGAATCGGTGATTGATATTCTTCTAAAGGTATCTTCCCTTGGTAATGATCATTATGAAACAATAGATCAGTTGGATCTGAATCCTGTGATTGTTCATGAAAATGATGCTGTTGTGGTAGATGCAAAGATGGTAATCAGGGGATCATTCCCTGAAATCTAAACCAACGGTTCTAATGCCTAACTTTGGTATATAAATCAATATTCTTTTATGTTTTGTGTTCTCAACCATTTCCCTTACTTTTCTTATTCTTTCAATATTTATTGATGTTTCTTTTGATATTGTTTCATCATCCATTAATAATTCAATACCAAAAAGAATTTTATCCAATGTGGCATAATCTATACCCAATTCATCCTCATCTGTTTGCCCTTTCCATAGTCCTGCAGTAGGTATTTTGTTAATTATTTTGTCCGGTAAACCTACTTTTTTGGCTAAAAGTCTTACCTGAGTTTTATAAAGATCACCAATTGGCATAATATCTGAAGCCCCATCACCATACTTTGTAAAATAGCCTGTCAAAAGCTCAGATTTATTACTTGCACCTATAACTAGGCCATTTTCACTGTTTGAAATTGAATATAGAATTAACATTCTCATTCTTGCCTTTATATTTCCTAAAACTTTTTTATCATTGTATATTTCTCTAAATGGAGCAATAAATTTTTCTATATTAATTACTCTAAAATCAATCCCAAATTTTTCAGCTATTTCCTTAGCATCATTTTCATCCTCTTTCATACTTTCTAATTCTGGCATATGAACACCTATGATCTTTCCTGGAGCACTTTTTGATGCCAAATATGCAACAAGTGAACTATCAATACCACCACTCATACCAACTATACCTTTTCGACCATTTAAAGATGTTCTAATAAAATCTATTATTGTCTCTTCGACTAAAGATGGTAATGAAATTTCAAGCATAAATATGATAAATTAATTTATACATAAAAAATTAACCAATTTGATAAATTTTTAACATTAAAAAATTTTATAGAAAAATTTCCAAACATTTTAATATTCTCCTGCAATTCACCATTTGTATGCAGGAAGAAAAAACAAAGTTGGATGAAATTGATATGAAAATACTTGAGATTTTAAAGGCTGATTCTAGAGTTTCTCTAGATGAAATTAGCCAAAAATTGAATATATCAAAATCCACAGTACACTATAGAATAAAGAGGATGATTGATAAAAAAATTATAGAAAAATTTAGTACAAAAGTAAATTATAAAGCTCTGGGATATGATATTTTTGCAATTTCCTGTGTAAAGGCTAAATATCATCAGCATAATCTTGAAGAAACTGCAAAAAA
>JAVZSA010000066.1:0-3476 GCA_038880255.1 Thermoplasmata archaeon | reverse complement strand
GTCTAAAATTGAATGCATTGTTCCTGCCGATGAATGATAACCAAGAAATATTGCAAAATCAAAATTATTTTCAATACCGAATACCATTGAAACAGGCCTAAGTGATCCTCTAATCAATTTGACATATTTAGGCATTTTTTCGTAATATATATTTCCCATATACCAATGCGAATCAGCTACCATAATTTCATTTACGCCCATCTCATGCAGATTTTCACAGATAAAAAGTGTAATTCTTGTAGCTATTTCCCTAGCTTCATTATGTAAAAATGCCTAGTCAATAGTTTCAATTTAGAAATGTTTAAATATTGGTAAATATATAAAAATGTTAAGTCAACCCCATGCTCCAGATGCGGGTATTATAATAAAGACCAAGAGGGGCTAATCGATAGTCAGAAAAATGTGGCTAAAAACATATGGAACAAATTCCTTAGTATGTGGGGAGTCATGTTTTCCCCTGAAAGGAGCTAAGTTCAATGAAACCTCCGATGAACCCAGAGGAGGATAAGAACGATGAGGCTCAAGAATTAAATATGGATTCCATACATATCCATACTTAATTCAGAACCCTTCATAAATAATGATAAAATAATTCGATAATTTAATATTTCTAATGAATGAAAAATTTAAATTTTTAATAATTTAAAGTATTTTTTTATTTGATATTCTTTTATTTCACAACAAATAAATATACATTTACAATTACTTCATTTATGATAAATAAAATTAATTTTAAGAAAATAACAATTCAAATGAAAAAGCCATTCAGAATTTATCTTGGTAGTTCTGATATTTATGAGGGATATTTGGTAAAAGTGGAAACCGATGAGAAGGTAATTGGATTTGGTGAATCAGTTCCTTCACCCTATATTACTGGTGATTCATTAGGATCAATTGAGGAAGAATTGAAAAGTTTTTCTCAATTATTAAAAGGTGATGAAATTTCTACTGAAATTTTGAATGAAAAAATGAAAAAAAGATATAAAGGTTCAAAAGCAAGTAGAGCGGCCATTGATATGGCAATTTGGGATATAATTGGTAAAATTTCAAATAAACCAGTCTATCAATTATTAGGTAAATATAGAGATGAAATAAAAACATCATACACAGTAGATCTTGTGGATCCGGAGGACGCAATTGAAATGGCAAAATCTTTTCTTTCCCAAGGTGTAAAAGTATTCAAAATAAAATTAGGATCAGGCCTAGAAAAAGATGTGGAAAGAGTAAAAAATGTAAGAGAAACTATAGGTGAAAAAATGATGATTTATGTTGATTTTAATCAGGCTTACAATCCAAAAATGGCCTTAAAAGTAATTAAAAATATTGAGAAATATAATATAGAGTTTGTTGAACAACCTGTACCAGCTTATGATCTTAATGCCCTTAAATGGGTTAAAGAAAAAAGTGAAATTCCAGTGATGGGAGATGAATCAATATTTTCAATTTATGATGCTGCTAAAGTAATTTCTATGGAAGCTGTTGATATGATTAATGTAAAGATCATGAAGGCAGGTGGTATTACAGAAGGTATAAAAATAATAGATGTAGCAGAGTCATTTGGAATACCTGTAATGATAGGCTGTATGGTTGAAACAAAGTTGGCATTATCTGCCGGATTAAATTTAGCACTATCTAAAAGTAATGTAAAATATGCCGATCTTGATGGTGATACTTCACTTTTAGAGGATATTACGGAAGAGGGCATAATTTTTAAAGAGGGAAAATTAAGTTTCAAAGGACTTCCTGGATTAGGTGTAAAGGTAAAAGATCTACTATGAATATGCTTGAGGGAATTTATTTTCCTGCAAAGAAAATTAGCATTAATGAAAATAAATATTTTATTCCTGCATCAAATACAAAAATTTTAACTTCCTTTTTCGCAATAAAGGCTTTAGGTGAAAATTATTCTTTTTTTTTCGAAGTATTATGTAAAAAATAATAAACTATTTATCAGCACAAATTGAAATCCTCTTATCACAAAGAATGATTTAAGTACAATTTTTTCAAATTTGTCATATGATATTGAAGAAATTATAATTGATTCATCATTTCTTTTACCAACCCCAACACCTCCCGGATGGTGCCAGGATGACCTTGGTAAATCATATGCACCTTTTATTTCCGAAATTAATTATGAGTTTAACAGAAAGAATAAATTGGTTAATGGTAAAATTTTATCTGTAGCAGTAAATAATCCTGTGAATTATTTCTTAAATGAAATAAAATATGGGATATGGAAAAAATTTGGGAAAAAGAAAATCAATGTTATTTATAAAAAATGGGAATGGGAAAATAAAGGAGAATATTTTGCAAAAAGAAAGTTAGGTGAAATGCTGAAAATAATGAATAAAAATTCCGAAAATTCCATAGCAGAAATGTTATTATTACATTCGGGAATGGTTTTAGGAGGAAAAGGTTTAGAAAATCCACTTAAAAAGATGAAAAAATTGTTTAAAAATCAAAACATAAACGGTTTTAAAATTTATGATGGTTCGGGTCTTTCATATTATAATATTATAAAACCAAAAACAATTGTAAAGGTTCTAGATTTATTAAAAGATGTTAAAATTTTTAAAGATTCGCTACCAATTGGTAGTATAGATGGTACATTAAAAAATAGACTTTCACCTAGGGTTATAGCAAAAACTGGAACTCTTCACAATGTTCAAAATTTGTCTGGATATTTAGACGATGAACCCTTTTCTATTATGCTGAATGGTGTAGATGATCAAGAGAATGCAAAAAAATATATTGACTCATTTTTATTGACATTTTAAAAAATATATTTATTCAATGGTACATGTGATATAAGATCCCAATAATTTTCTCTCTCTCTTATAATATTTATGCCTGAATCTTCATCAATTAAAATTTCCATAGGTCTTAAAAAGCCATTGTAATTGCTACTCATACTGTATACATAGGCGCCTGCATTAAAGACTGCTATTATATCATCAACTTTTACTGGTGGAAATTTCCTTTTTTCTGCAATTTTATCAGTGTTTTCACATATTTGTCCAACTATATCAACATCCCAAGAATTTTCAGAATTTAAATTATTTGCAACTACAATTCTATGATATGCCCCGTAAAGTGCAGGTCTAATCAATATATTCATCCCTATATCCGTTCCTATAATTTTTTTACCATATTCCTTTATATATGTTACTCTCCCCAACAAAACTGTGCTATCAGCAACAAGATATCTCCCGGGCTCTACCATTAATTCAATATCCTCTTTCTTTATTATATCTTTAAAATTTTCAACTATATTCATTGCAACATTTTCCATGTTTAATGTTTTTTCATTTTCCCTATAGGGTACACCAAACCCTCCTCCAATATCAACATACTCAAATTCTATATTGAGTTCATCCATAATTTCTTTGGCAATTTTAAAAAATCTTTTTGATATATTATTAAAATATTGTTCATCAAGATTATTTGATCCTCCATGCATATGTATTCCAAATCTT
>JAVZSA010000065.1:0-3566 GCA_038880255.1 Thermoplasmata archaeon | reverse complement strand
ATTACAGCTACAATTGTATCCTCACTTATTATTTTTTTATTATACAATTCTTCCATTTTTAGTAATATGCTCATCCCCATTTTTGCAGACATTTCCAAATTTTCCCTTAAATCCAAAAAAACAATTGTGTGTAATCCTAATATAATATTATCTTTGATGAAATTATAAACACTTTCTGGGTAATAATCATAATCTGGGAATGGTATTGAAACTGATCTACCGAATTTATAACTCTGCAAACCAAGAATTGATGGTATTATGCACTGTATTGATATACCATTCACAACATGAAATTCTATATTTTTTTCATATGCACTTAACTTTAAACTAATATGTGTTGTTGCTACCATAGGATCTCCTGGAACAAGAAGGACTACATTAGCATCTTTTGCTTTTTCAAGCAAAAATTCACTTTCCACAGTTTTCCTATCTATTATATTTATCTTTTTATTCAATAATTTCTCAATTTCTTCTATTGAAGTATCAATCAATCTTGATGTATAAACCTCAATATAGATTTCATCCGCATTATTTATTTTTTCAAATGCTTCTAATGTTAAATGCTTTTTGGGATTTAGACCTAGACCTACTAATGTTAGCATAAATAGTATTATGCATTTTTAGAATTAAATTTTATTATTTTATTTACATTCTTTTCTTTTTGTTTTTTTGATTACTATAACAGGAATATTTACTTTTGAAATTACCTTCAATGTAACACTTCCTATGAAAAAGTCTTCAATGTATGAATAACCCCTATGCCCAAGAACTACTGCGTCAAATTTTCCAGAATTAGCAAGGTCTATGATCACTCTAGCAGGATCACCATCAGCAATTGCATAATCTACTTTATATTTATTTGGTAAATTAAGTTTTGAAATGAACATTTTCATTTTATTTTCTGCTATTTTCTTTGCTGATTTTGTATAATCTTCAGTAATAAAATCCTCAAGTTCTTTCACAGAAAGTGGAACAACATAAAGAAAATTTAATGTTTCAATCTCAGGAATCATTTCAATTGTTTCCTTTACAATATTTTCCCAATTGCAAGAAAAATCTACAGGAAATAATACATTTTTCATAACTACTTACCCCCTGTTACACTCTGATAATGTATTTCCTTAAACTCCACATCTCTGCCCTTAATACCATAAAAGTGTGCTATTTTTGGTCTTAGTTTGATATATGTTACAAGAAATATTATTTGAAAAATTGGGAATATTGCAGGAGGTATTGCCACAAAAGGAGAGAATGCTGTAGCAGCTATCGCAATTGCAGTAGCCTCATTTTTACCTATACTGGGAAAAACCATAGCCATTGAATCCCAATAATCAAATTTAAGATATTTTAGTAAAAATGTCATGAAAATTAAAGAGATTGTTCCAAAAACCATTGCTGTATAGAAAATTCCAATCACTTGTGAAAAGTGTGTTGAAACTAAAACTGCATGGCCTAGAAAAATGAAAAATACTATGAGAAACATTCCAATAGTAGTGATACTAGGAAATAATGGAGATATTTTCTTAAATTTTTCATCCCCAATTTTTTTTATAAGATATTGATGCAATGCTAAACCAATGATCAATGGTACTATTATAATTTCTATGATTGTAATTATAAGAAGTGACATAGAAACATTCAAATGATAAATTGATCCATACCAACCTGCAAAGAGTGGTATGATTGGTATACCAACAATAAATGTAATCGCAACAAGTGCAGTAGCAGCTTCAATATTTCCTCTCATTAAACCAACATACCCTATGCTCATAGAAGAACAGGGCACAAGCCATGCAAGAAATATACCCAATCTTAAAAGAGGATTTGATACAAACAGATCACCTAGTAAAACAGCCATTAATGGCCCCCATCCAAAATTCATAAGTAAAACAATTACTAACATTTTCCAGGACTTGAAAGCTTTCGCTAACCCACTCAAGTTTAACATTAACATCATTGGGAATATCATAATAAATATTGATGCCATCATCAGTTCATTAATTAATGCTCCATTTTCTGCTACCCACTTAGAAAATAAAATACCCAATGAATAACCAATTATTATGGATATTATTACATATACTGCTAAAAATCTATCCAAATGTTCTCTCAGTTTGAATAACTTTGATTTTTCTTCCATAACAAGGTCAATTATGAAAAAGGTATTTATTCATTCTCTACAATATTTTTAAAAAAATGCGAAAAATTATACAAAAATTGTATCTTTATCCTTTTGGTTCATCGAGTACTATTTCTAATGAAGTATTATATATACCATATTCAATGAAATTTTCTTTTATATAATCTCTAATTTGTGAGCAAGTTTCACCAACAATTTCTGCAATAAATCTTCTCTCACCACTTATTATTGTCAATCTTTTTATATTTTTTTGTGATTTGGCAAATTTTAGAAATTCATCAATTTTGTCCGGAGGGATATTGAAAAATAAATAAGCCTTACAATTGAGGTTAATCATTGAATAATTGATTTTTGCTTTGCAACCTTGAATTACTCCTTTCCTTTTTAAATTCTCTATTCTTTCTCTGACTGTCCATATATTTTTATTAAGTGCTTTGGCAATATCGTTATAGGTCAAAGTGCAGTCTTCCTCCAATAATTCCAATATTTCTAAGTTTAAATTATCCAACTTGATTACTTTCATCATAAAAAATAAAAAATTTTTAACCTTAAATATTTTTTTAAATTTAACCCATAAATATTAGTTTAATTTTTTTTAAAAAAAATAAATTAACTGGAGATCTTAAAGATGCATTTTATTAAAGGTATGAATTTTTCATCAATTGAATAATATGTAAACTTCCACTCCTCCTTCTTTCTCAATATTCCTGAACGATAAAGTTTGAGCAAATGTGTAGTAATAGTCGACTGTGGTATATTTAATGCAGATTCGAGCTCACATGCACAAACTTCATTATACTTGAGACAAATTGAAAGTATTGAAAGTCTCGTTTTATTCGATAATGTCTTTAAAATTTCCTCCATTTTTTCAAAGTCATTAATATTAACTGATTCAATATTTTTTAACTTACATATATTTTTTGTCATTTTTATCACTATTTATTAATATTTTTCTCCTATTTAACTATATCCAAACTATAAAAAATACTTCAAACTGAGGGGCTATGATGATAATTGCAACAAATTGTTAACTGAATATTTTAGATTTTTTATGTTTAATTCAAAATCGAAAAATATAAAAAAAGATTGTAATTGCAAACTTATCATTAATGTAATTTTTGAGTTGTCTATTATTCTAATTATCTTATTCAAAAATATTACAAAAAGGTGAAAAATATAAAAATAGTTTGTACCTTGCACCAAATACTTAAAACTTAATAAAAATATTTCGATTGAAAAATTTTCAGTGTTAGTATTTATCTTAAAAATGGCTAAAAAAAATAAAAATTCATAGTTTATAATATTAATATCCATTCTTAATCATATTTATTCTAACTAAAAAATGAACAATTGTTGTAATTATTTATTATTGAAATTCCATGTAAAAAAAGATTTTGCTATGGATATATTACAATAAAAAAGTTAG
>JAVZSA010000064.1:0-3749 GCA_038880255.1 Thermoplasmata archaeon | reverse complement strand
TGTGATGGTAGGTGGTGTGATTGTAATTGGGAAAAGATTAGCTATATTGTTCACATATCCACCTGAATATGTAACATTCAAAAATACAAGATAATTCCCTGGAGCATTATACGTATGCGTTACAGTACTACCTGTTCCAACTGTTCCATCACCAAAATTCCAAAAAACATTCGTAACACCTGAAATGCTCGATGATAAAATTGCACTAAATGTTACAGGTGTATTAACAGATGTCAACTGTGTGGAAGCTGTCACTGAAACTGTAGGATGTGTTGTAGGTAGAGATATTATAACTGCAAAAGCGGCTATCACTACAATGACCACCACTACAACTGCTATAATTGCATTTCTTATCTTTTTTTCCATAGTTCATTACCTCTTTTTTAAATTACAAAATCTTATCCTTATATTCATATATTAAATTTTCTGTAAAGTTTTAATAATTATAGTGAAGTGTAAAATTTAAAGAATTTCTTAATATTCTCTCTCTTAACAAATGAAAGAATTCTAAAAATATAATCATTTTTAAGATCTATTTTTTCATAATTTACAATCCAAATACCAGGAATGTTCTTAAAATTTTTTAGAAAGAAAAATATTCTCTATAGCATTTTCTAAAGTTTCATCAATTTCTGTTCCATCACTTGAAATAATTTTTATTCCATTATATTCAGGTGGATTGTGACTTGCAGTTACCATAATAGCAAATCTGCATATTTTTGTGTTCTAAGTTTTAGAACTTTACCAGTATGTGGATTGACTACAACAGTAACATGCCTGGTTGTGTTTATATCAATTCCTAAATATGAAACGGGTTCAATCATGTTTCCTCTGGAATTGTTACTGAAATATATGCATATTCCTTGTCAATCTCAACTTGATTTATTTTCAGAAAATCGTTTCTGAAATGAAAATTCAAAGTCAAGTTCAGGGAAGATATCATAATTTTTCTCTCTTCATGACTGAATTTTATTTCCTGAGCAGGGACAATTAGCTTCATAATATTAATTTTCTTTGCGTTCCTGTTTATTGCATACTTTCTTAATATTTGTTTCGATATAATTGACTTTAGTCCAAATTGTTTCACATCCGCTGAATAAATTGAACGATATTTTATGGCATATTTTGATATCTTCTATTCTTTATCAAGTTCAATCTAAAATTATGGTCATCTTTAATTTTATATGCTAATATCATATCTTCTCCTATCCCTCAATGTCTTTTAATTATATATAAATGCATCACAATTCATTTAATGCAAGTTCATTGGCTTTTTTGTTCAACCACAGTGTAAAAAATTTTAAGAAACTTTAAGGATGTGACCCCATTTCCCAAGAGATAATTGAAGACCAAAATGGTTTAATCGTGTAAAACAGTTTATTATCTTGATTTTATCACCGGGTAAAATATTTTTATAATTTTCTATTTCTTCATTCCATAGAACAAGGGTACATTCCCCTGTTTCATCTTTTACCTTTATTTTTCTTAATTTTAAATCCCTTTCATTCTTTTTCACTATCGAATCTTCAATAGAAACAACAGTAACAATTAATGAAGCATTTACACCATCAATAAGATCATTAATTTTAAGAAATTTTGATGGTGATCTTCCAAGTTCATCGAGAATTATTAATGCAATTGCCTCATCATCCAATAAGTCACCATATTTTTTTCTTCTTTCTGAAATTTCCAATTCAAAACGTTCCCTGGTCATAATATCATTAATTTTTTTGTATATTTCTTCTTTATCCATTGATTAAAGTAATTAAATCAAATTTAAAAAGATTTTTTAAAATTCAAAATAATATTTTCTAATATTTCAATTTAAATTTATAAAGTTAAAAAATCAAATATAACCCTAAAAACAATTCTTACTTTAAAAAACAATTTTATTACAAATAAATTTTTTTATATGTTAGTTCATGTTTTGGTTTAAAATGGAAAATAAATATTTGGTTCTTTCAGTAACAACACTTGGTTCATTAATGTCTGCAATAGATTCTACTATAGTTTATTTAGCTTTACCCTCCATAGGAAAATATTTTAACACAGGTATATCCTATCTCACTTTTATTATTATAGCATATATGGTAGCTTCCACATCTACTATGATACCGAGTGGAATAGTTGCCAAAAAATATGGTAAGAAAAAAATTTATCTTTTAGGTTTTTTTATTTTTACTCTATCATCTTTATTCATTGTTATTTCACCTAATGTAATTCTTATAATAATTTTAAGAGGAATAGAAGGGATTGGTGCAGGGATACTTGCCACTGTTGGAATACCATTGTTAATGGATGTTTTTCCTCAGAATGAAAGAGGAAAGGCCGTTGGTATTAATTCCATATCTTGGGGGATTGGAACATTAATTGGACCTCTTTTGGGTGGTTTTTTAGTTATGATTGATTGGAGACTTATTTTTCTTATAAATATTCCAATTGGAACAGTTGCTATTATTTTTGGTATAGAAAGAATTCCACATTCAATTGGTATAAGGGAAGAAATAATAAATATCGGAAATATTGTAATTTTTCTTTTATTTATAATACCTCTTACAATAGGACTAAGTTTTCTTAACTTATATTTTTTAATAGTATCCTTTATAATTTTTCCAATTTTTCTTATGATGCAAATTAAAAAACCATTAATCCCTTTAATTGAAATTAAAAATAAAATATTTCTTCCAATAGTGATTGCTTCAACTCTTCAAGCATTGGGATTTTTTGGTGTTATGTATTCATTAAGCATATATATGCAAAATGATCTGGGTGTTACACCTTTCATAGCTGGTATTATATTATCAACCTATCCGATTTCGGCAATAATTGCTAATCCATTGGGTGGATATATTCTTGATAAATATGGTTCAGGGAAAATACTAATGATATTAGGTCTTATTATACAAGGATCATTTTTGTTCCTTTTATCATTATTTTTAAATTCGATTTCATTTATATCATTAATTATTTTTATTTCAGGGTTTGGTGGATCAATATATTGGGTAGTATCCACCACTATCGTAATCGATTCTGTTAATCCAAATGAAAGAACTTTGGCAAGTAGTACACTTTATACGATGAGAAATATTTCTCTCATAACAGGGATATCATCATTTCCTCTGTTCATATATCTATTTGATCGTTCGCAAATATCATATACCCTTTTAATTTTAAACCAAAAAATCAATATTTTTCTTTCAGTAAAATATTTTCTTTTATTTATTGCGATTGTAGTTTTAATTGCTTCAATTTTCATACTATTTTATAAAAAAGATAAATAAAAATATATTTAAAATTTTTTAAATTAATTTCTATGTTAAATAGATCACCTAATGTTATAATATTGATATATATATTTTATATTATTGTCATTTTTTATACATAAATTTAAGAATAAGAGATGGGAAAACATCATAATAAGAAGAGAATTTGGCCAAATTATAATAACCAATTAGTAATTAGATGTAAATTTTATCTTAATATAGAATTTTCAGAACATTAAGATGACGAACTCAGAAAATGAACAAATAGAAAAAGTATGTTAAAATTTTTAAATAGTTTGTATAAGTGGATAAGGATGTGACATCTGGTAGCCAATTATCGTGAACTTAAAGGGATTGAAAAAATGAGCTCATACCTTATTTTGGAGAATATACCACATTATGAAACAGAATACATAAAATAAAGATTAAGATAATACCAGAAAACAAAGAATTTGTAGAATCAGATGGCACTGGCTTAAAAACATC
>JAVZSA010000063.1:0-3874 GCA_038880255.1 Thermoplasmata archaeon | reverse complement strand
CAGGTTTACCATTATTATCTACTGCCACATAGGTAAGGAAAGCTCTGCAGGCTAAAACAATTTTACCATTATCCTTCTTTTCATTATAAACATCCACTTGTATTTCCATTGAAGTATTTCCAACATAATTTAACCAGGCTTTTAAAATAACTACATCCCCCAGTTTTATTGGTTCAAGAAAACTTAAATTATCTATATTCGCTGTAACTACATTTTTTCTCGCATGACGCAGTGCAACAATTCCCGCAGTTTTATCAATCCATTCCACAAGCTTTCCACCAAATAGATTTCCATATATGTTAGTATCCTCTGGTAAGACTGAAAATACGGTAGTTACCCTAGAATCATCAACAGTTTTTTCTTCCATTAATGAAAATATTTAAAATCTCATATTTTAAAATTTTGGTAATTGGATTTATTTTAATCTAATATTTATTATTAATCTTAAAATGACTTTTTGTATTCTCGAGAAAACTTTGACAAATATTATCAAATTTAATATATAGTTTTTTTATTTAATTATATATACTGAATTTCAAAATAATTTTTTTAATTCACATTATTTTGTAAAGAACAATTTTACATAATTTCATAAAGAATTGAGTTCTTACATTTTATAATTGTAATTTAACGATATATTGATTTAATAAATAAATTTATTAAAATCCAATATTATTTAAGAATGAATGAATGAAAAATTAAAATTTTCAATGGTACTTGAAACTGATATTAGTTATGGTGGGGGTACTGAAAAAACATTACTTTTTTTTAATAAATATTTAAATAAGGATGAATTTCTTGTAAACATATTTGATACAAATATTATCGACAAAAAAAGATTGTCTGAAGAAGAATTAATTAAAATTTATAATTTGGAAAAAACCAAAAAAATTATTTTTCCAAAAATTTTAAAAAACCTTCTTTACGATCCAAAAAAAGGAATTTCTACACAAAAAAAGTCAATTTCCAAAGATCTATTCTTGTTTTACTCAATAATTTTAAAATTTTTTTCTTTTTTAATATTTAACAGAAAGAAAAGAATTGAACTTTTTAAAAGTGATGCAATTTACATATTATCGGATTATCAAATTTTTTATCTTGTATTTCCTTGGAAATTAATTTTAAAAAAATTTCCCAAAATTATTTTCGGTACACATAATTATTTGCCAATAGAAAGAAGGTATATTAATAAAATTGAGAATAAGATGATAGAAAGATTTACAGATGCAATACATTATACTTCACCTGCAATATACAATTTAAGCAAAATACATAGGGAGAAAGATTTTATTGTTCAAAGTGGTGTAGAAACTGGAAAATTTTATCCTGAAGATCATAAAGGGAATATAAAATTTTTATTTGTTGGTAGGTTGGTTGAATATAAAGGTTTGAAGGAACTTATAAAGTCTTGGGAATTATTCAAAGAAAAGGATGTGGCAGAATTGCACATAGTTGGTTCAGGGGATCTTGAAAATTTTGTGAGAGAAAGTGCAAGTAAAATAAAAAATATAATTTATCATGGTTTTGTGCCAGAGGAAGAACTTCCTTCAATATATAGGCAATGTGATATTTTTGTTTTTCCTACCTATGGTATTAGGCATGATGAATATTTTGGTCTTGTTGTAATTGAAGCCTTAGCATCAGGTAATTATGTCCTAGTTGGTGAAGGAATGAGAGGTATTTTTGATTATTTTGAAAAAGAGGGTGCATTAGAATATATACAATACGATCCCGAAAAAATTTGCGATAGGATGGAGTTTGCATTTAAAAATATTGATTCTTTAAAAAGTAATGTATTAAAGAATTTAAATTATATTAAAGAAAATTATGATTGGAAAAATATTTCTATAAAATTTGGTGAAAAAATAAAAAATATTATAAAAAATTAAATAGGGCATTTACATTTCAATTCCAATGATTCAAGAAACAAGAATAGAAGGAGGATTATCCCTTAATGCAAAAATAGCAATTGCTAAGGTAGTGACAATTGATGCACTTGACAGGTTCAAAAGACCATTTGTAGTATGGTCTGCAGGAAAGGATAGTATGGTGGTATTGCATATTGTAAAGACAGTTATTGAAGAAAGAAAGTTAGAAATGCTACCGGCCCTTTTCATAGATCATGGACAGCATTATGATGAAACAATAGAGATGTTGAACAAAATTAGTCAGGATTGGAAATTTCGTGTAATTTACGCAAGGAATGAAAATGCTCTTTCAGTTGTAAAAGGAAACAAAATTTACTTAAAGGATTTAAACAAGGAAAATCAGGAAGAAGCTAAAAAGGTTGCACAACCTGGAGAAATCCTAAAGGATGAAAATGGCGAGTATTTTGAATATTCATTGGAAACAGCCGTTGGGAATCATATACTTAAGACAATCGCAATGAATGACGCAATAAAAAAGTACAGAATTGATGCCTTATTTACAGGTATAAGATGGGATGAAAATCCAGCCAGATCTTGGGAAGTATTCATTTCCTTAAGGAAAGATCCGCCTCATGTTAGGGTCCACCCTATTTTACCATTCACTGAGAGGAACGTATGGGAATATACTTTCAAAAATAATTTGCCAATACATCCACTTTACTATCAAGGCTATAGGTCAATAGATGGGAAGTATGATTCAAAGAAAACAGGTGATAAGCCAGCTTGGGAACAGGATCTTGAGCATACAAAGGAAAGAGCAGGAAGATCTCAGGATAAGGAAGGGATGATGGAAAAGTTAAGAAGATTTGGATATATGTAAGTATGGATTTACCAAACATAATAATGGTAGTATTCGATACACTAAGAAAGGATTATTTGTACAATGGAATTGAAAGACTACCAAACATTAATGAATTTTGCAAAGATTCAAATATTTTTCCTAGACCGATTACACCTTCACCTTGGACAGTACCATCCCACATGTCATTTTTTACAGGTTTATATGCAAGGGAGCATGGTGTTCATGAGGATATGGAGCACGGTGATGGAAAAGTACTTGAGAAAATTTACGAATATAGTAATGAAAATGTAATAAAGAAAATTAAAAATATGGGATACAACACGATAGGATATTCAACAAATCCATGGTTATCCCCAGGAACAGGTTTTGACAGATATTTTAATTCCTTTTCATTTTTTTCATCAGAATATATGAATATAGAGGAACAAAATGCTGTTACAGAATATAAAAAATATGGTAAAAATAGATATCATGCTGCGAGAAATCTCATATTATCTGGTAATTTTAAGGAATTCACTAAATATTACAAAATACACAAAAGAATCTTAAAAAAGAAAAGAGATATGGATTATCCTTTTATGAAAGGTAGCGATTTAATTGTTGACCATATTATTAACAGTTCTATAGAATCGCCATTCTTTATTTTTATTAATTTTATGGAAATGCATGAACCAAGTGCTTCGTGGGAGGAAGATAGGGATGATAGAAGAATAAAATATCTTGATCTTGCAGGGATTGAAATAATTGATAATAATAAGATGCAAAAAACAAAAGAAGGATATGAAAGATCTTTAATTAATCTCGACAAACAGTTTGGAAGATTAATAAATTATCTAAAAAAACTAAATATATATAATGAATCCATGATAATTCTCACATCCGATCATGGGCAGGCAATGAAAGAAAATAGGAAATTTCCCTATTATGGTCATGGAAATTTTCTTTATGATGAAATTATTGAAGTTCCACTGATAATAAAATTTCCGGGAAATAAAAAATTAAAAATTTTTGAAGGGAACCAAAATCTTGTCAATTTACCTGGACAGATTTTAAATGTAATTGAAGGGAATATTGATGATTTTCTAACAAAAGAAGAGGTATTTAGTGAATCATTTGGCCCTGTTCATGACATTGACTCTTTGGT
>JAVZSA010000062.1:0-3984 GCA_038880255.1 Thermoplasmata archaeon | reverse complement strand
GCAATACCAATACCAGCATTTTTTATCATTTCAACATCATTTTCACTATCACCAAAGGCCATTATTTCATCAAGATCTATTGAAATCATCTCGGAAATTTTCTTTAGACCAAACAATTTATTCTGTTCCTTATGCATTATATGTATTCCAAAACCTGTAGCTTGAACATTATAATTTAAATTGGAAAAAAATTCCTTTGCAATTTTTAGATCTGTTTCTGGAACCAAGGTTATTGATGTTTCCCTCCACCTGTCAGTAAGAATTCTTTCAGCCTTTGGATAAATTTTTTTAAAATTAAGAAATGCATCTTCAATATCTTTTTTATCAAAATATTTATATATTTTATCGTTAAGAACTATTCCACCATTTTCTGAAATTAATGGTCCTGAAGTACCTAAAAATATTCTAAATCCCATAGTAACTGGGAGAACATTTCCACTCACTAGAATTACCTTAATATTTTTCTTCTCAAGTTTTCTAAATGCATAAATTACTTCAACTGTTATTTCCCTTCTGTTATTCGTTATTGTGCCATCAATATCAGTGGCAATTGCTTTGATCACCATATATTTACGGTAAGTTATATTAATTATTAAAACATTCACTGCATGGTGTAAAATCTTGGTAAGAAAAGGGATTAAATATAAAGCAAGTGTCTGGATTAAGGAATTGACATTATTAGCTAAAAATATGGAAATTGAAGGTAATTATGATTTGGAAAAAAAATATGTAGATCTTATTTTGGAAATATCTAAACATTATAAAGTAAAAATACCAAATAAGATATATATTTGTAAAAATTGTAAATCAATACTGATACCAGGAAGAAATGCTACGGTAAGATTAAAAAAGGGGAGAATAAATTTAAAGTGTTTAAGGTGTGGTAAAATTAAAAGATATGTTATATGATTATTCCTCTTCTGTCTTTCCTGTACCTTCAGTTGTTTCTATCTGGAAATATACCTTCATACCACGTAGTGTTTCATAAATTTTATCAGCAAACCAAATTGCATCCTCAACTGTTGCATTATTGCCCCAATCATATACGAAATCATACCATCCTGTTATTGGCCTAAAACCTAATCCCTCAAGTGCAGATACTATTTCAGATGGTTTAGCTCCCTCGCTATTGAAAGTAACCTTCAGGTAAGTTTTCATATGATTTCAAAACAAACAATACATTACTATATATAAAAATTTCTTTGAACATACTTTAAAAATAATTATATAAAATTTAATAATTTTTTTATTTTTTAAAAATTTTATATATTTTAAATTAAATTTGCATTGATTTCTATTCTAATTGAAAAATTTTATTATTATTTTAAATTTTTTAAAAATAGATCCAGATTATCATTTAAATTAAACAATTCAATAAATTCTAGACCATTTTTTACATTCAACATTTCATCAAGGGAATTATGCATATCCGAACCTACGGATATTGGCACATTTCTACCTTTTAATAATTTAAAAAATTCCTCTGAAAGTGTATAATAATATTCGCCTAAGATTGTATAATTTTTATTCGTGTTTAACTCAATAAATATTGAATGTGATTCAAATAAAGATATAAGATCATCCATTTTTATGAAATGAAAATTTTTCATAATATTATTATGCGCCAATCCAATTGGTATTTTTATTTTATCAAAAATTTCCAAAAGTCTCCAAAGAGGGTAGCCTCCCATAGAAGAATCCTCCACATATTCAAAAAGAACAAAATTTAAATTTTCAAATATTGAGAAATCAAGCATTGAAAAATCTGTTCTTGAAGAAAAATCAATTTCAATCCCCTTATAAATTTTTATGTCTGAATTTATTGAATCAATAGTTTCAATGTATTTTTCTAACATTTTATTGTCCATAGATTTTACTTTTGTTGTTTTATAATGATCTGTAATACCAATTGACCTAAAATTATGTTTTCTGGCAAAATTTGTTATCTCTTCAATTGAATATTTACCATCAGAAAAAGTTGAATGAATATGGAAATCTACATAATTTTCCATAATTATCCAACTTTCTCCCATTCTTCAAGTTTCATTACAGAAGAAAGTGTGGATCCTCTTTTGATTTCCTCCCTTATTCTATTTTCTCTTTCCATAACATCTATCGCCCTATTAGCAATCTCCAATGCAATCTCCTTTGGGATTACAACAAGACCTGATTCATCACCAACAATCCAATCCCCTGTCCTAATCTTTTGGCCACCAAATTCCAATTCTACACCTATTTCGCCATATCCCTTAGGTTCACCGGCATTGGGTACTATATACTTAGCAAAAACAGGGAAATCTATTTCCTTTATTGTATCAATATCCCTCACAGCTCCATTTATAACAACCCCTGAAATACCTTTAACCTTTGAACTCCAAGATGCAAGTTCACCCCATACAGCTGTCTCACCACCATTTACATCTATTACAATTACAGTTCCAGGCTCAGCCCTATCAATTGCTTCAACAGGTTTAGACCAATCCCCATCCATTGCCCTCACAGTAAGTGCTCTACCTACCATTTTTTTACCCTTTGAAATTATTGGTATTAGACCATGAATTGCACCTTTCCTATGAAGAGCATCTGAAATATTTGGAGTAGAAACCTTTTGAAATGCTTCATACAATTCTTCCTGTTTATATTTTTTGAACAACTCTGTTTTTATAGGCGTCCTTTTTTCAATACTTTCTTTAATTTTTCTCGTCGCCTCTGTAACATTTTCCGCTTTAATTATAGCGCCACCACAGATTATAATTGATGCACCATTCTCCACCATTAGGGGTGCGGTCTCAGAATTTATACCACCAGCAACAGCTATTGGAACGTTGGTACTCTCAGCAACTTCCTTTAAAATTTTCAATGGGTCTCTACCTAACATTTGCTGATCAACACCAACATGTACACAAAGATATTCAGCCCCCATATTCACAGCTTCCTTAGCCCTTTTAACAGGGTCTGATAGGTTTAAAAGATCCACCATAATTTTAGAACCATATTTATTTGCTGCCTTAACAGCTTCTATAATGGTACCATCATCCGATGCACCCATTACTACTATTACATCTGCTCCACTCTTTGCGGCCATTTCAGCCTCTGCACCACCAACATCCATAGTTTTCATATCTGCAACAATAATTTTATTTGGAAAAGTTCTTTTTAATGTTCTTACAGCATCCATACCCGCACTTTTAATTAATGGTGTGCCTACCTCAATCCAATCTACACCACCTTCAACAGCTTCCTTTGCAATTTGTACTGCCCTTTCAAGAATAGTTAAATCAAGTGCTACCTGTAAAATTGCCATAATTTCTTATAACATTACGGAATAATTAAATTTTTTTGAAATTAAAAATGCGGAGGGCCGGATTTGAACCGGCGAATCCCTATGGAAGCAGATCTTGAGTCTGCCGCCTTTAGCCAGGCTCGGCAACCTCCGCATATAAATCAGCCCTTTGTTCCCTTCTTCTTTGATCCCTTTTCCACTTTCTTTTCATTTTCAGCTTGAATTCTATTTGTTATTTCAATTAAATAATCCTTGATTTCATTTAAAAAATTTTTAAACTTATCATCAATATCATACGTAATATTATAATAAGTAGTATTAATTTTTGCAGATAACACATTTAAAAATGCTATTTTTTCTTCCAATTCTTCAAGATATTTTGATATTTCATCCTGTCTTTTTTTAACTTCATTTATCTCTCTAGATAGATTATCTATTTGAGATAAGATACGTTCAAGATCTTCAACTAGGCCCTTTTTTGAAAGCATTTAAAATCATTAACTAATTCTATAATAATAAATTTTTTCTCTAACAAATGAAAAAGATTATTTATAACAATATTTTATGGTATTTGATTTATGGGTTTAAAAAAAATTTATATCCCCTATCACGAATTAAGATTGTGGGCCCGTAGCTCAGCATGGTAGAGCATCTGGCTTTTAACCAGGTGGCCGGGGGTTCAAATCCCCTCGGGCCCGTTT
>JAVZSA010000061.1:0-4080 GCA_038880255.1 Thermoplasmata archaeon | reverse complement strand
GCTATTTGATTTATTCCAAGAGCCTTACCCCTTTCATTTACTGGAAATGCATCTGTAATCAGAGCTGTACTGTTAACCATCAAAAATCCACCACCTACAGCCTGCACCATTCTTAAGATTATAAGAATAAGTGCTCCAGTATTACCAGTATTACCTGGAACAATTGAAAGTAAAATTGAGGAAATTGTGAATATTATAAATCCCCAGGTGTACATCCTTACCCTACCAAACATATCACTTATTCTTCCAAATGTAACCAATATTGTGGCAAGTACTATGGAATAACCCATTAATATCCATAGTAAATATGTAAATTCACCAGGTGCAAATGGATCTATACCTAAACCTCTAAATATTGCAGGAAGAGTTACCATAACAATATTCATATTTATTGATGCCATTAAAGCACCTAGCATTGTATTTGTGAGTACAGTATACTTATATTCCATACCCACTAACAATTATTTCAATTATAAAAATTTTAGTTTTGTAGAATCTGCTCTGACAATGCGAAGCAATGGTAAAAATATAATTATAAAAATACCTAGAAAGATCCAACCATATATAAACGAAAGTTTCTCTGATATGTACGTAAATGCAAATGGGGCAATTGAACCAACAGAAATTTGAATAGAATTAATCATCCCTATAGAGAGGGGGATCATATTTTCTGGAATTTCCTTATAAAGGGATGGTATGGCATAAAGTACAGAAAAAATACCAACTGCAAATATTCCTAACATAAATGATGATAATATTACAAAATAAAAATCCTGGAATGGGATAGTTGAAATAATTATAAATGCAACTGTAGCCATAAAAATTAGTAAAAATTTTCCGTGACCAAATCTATCTAAAAAATAACCTCCCAGAGGACCACCTATAACTCCTGAAAAAAGGATAAGAGATGAAATGTAACCTGATGTAATTTCAGCCAATCCCTTTTCCTTTATTAAATATGAATCCAAAAATTGTGCAGTAGCAAAATATGATCCCCAAAAACCAGCCAAAGCTAATCCTAGAAAAATGATATTTTTATTAAGTAATATTTTCTTTGCATCTCCCCTTTCACTATCCTTACTTTCAGGTAAAGTTAAATGATTTTCTACTGTAATTATTAATCCAAGGATTCCAGAAAAAATTAACGAGAATCTCCAACCAACAATGTTTGAAAAAATTCCGAATGTGGCTATAGAAATGCCTGCACCTAAATTAAAAGCTGCATTGTAAAGACCCATGGATAAACCTCTCCTTTCCTGAGAAAAAAGATTTTTCAATATCCCTATCGCTGGTGAAAAATAGAATGCTGCACCTACTCCTACCATAAACCTTGAAAATAAAAGAAAATAAAGATTAATGGATAAACCGGAAAGAATTGTAAATATGGAAAGAATATACATACCAAACATTGCTGTTTTTTTAGGGCCAATTTTTGATGATACTATACCTGCTGGTATTTGAAATAAACCTGCACCCAAAAGGAAAAATGCAGGTACTAGACCAAGCATTGATAGACTAATGCCAAGAGAGATTGAAATTGTAATGAAAAGAGGTGATATATTGTACCAATTAAATGCATAAATTGCTCTTGAAAATATTATAGAACCAATGTGAAATGCTGAATTTTTCATAATTTTGCACCATTTTCCATATACTTTGTTACTTTAGGTGATCCAATTGCTATTACCCTACCTTTTTTTACATCTATCATACTTATTGTTGCATAATTTATAAAAATTCCAAAACTTTCATCCTCACCTAATGAAAGATAGTGCGCAATAATTACTCTAATTGGAAATGCATGGGAAACGAGAAGACATTTTCCCTCCTTTTCTTCAATTATTGAAAGCATTCTTTTTTCTATATTTTCCCAAGGTTCAATTTCATTTGATTGATAAGTAAAATCAGGTACATCTTCCAATTTTTTACCATTAAATTTCCCAAACCCAATTTCTTTTAATCTATAATCTAATTCCACATCCATTTTTAATTCATTAGATATTATTCCAGCGGTTTCCCTCGCTCTCCTAATAGGACTGGAATAAATATGTTCAATTCCTATTTTCTTTAATTCTTTAGCCACATTATTTGCCTGTTTTATCCCAAGTTCAGTTAATGAATATTTCTCAACATCCTCTGAAACAATGTTAATTTTATTTGTATAACTTTCTCCATGTCTAACAAGTATTGCCAAATCCATCATTATATTCCACTAAAACAATTCATGTAATAATCTTATCGTTCCAATTCAAGAACATATTTTTTACCCCTTAATGCTGAAAATATTGTTCCTATTACTATTAGAATTAGAGAAATAAATAAGGAATATCTTAGGCCATTTATAAAAGGAGGTCCTATTACACTTGGAAGAAAAGTATGTGAACTTAATGCCTGTATTGATGAAGGGGAGAGTGATCCTGAATTCTTTATTGCTTGTAATGGATCCATTCCAAGAAATGTAGCAAATAGAAGACCAGATGGTGAAAGTTTTGATAAATATAGTGCAACTGATTGTGGAACAATATTTATTGAGGCATTATACATTGCTTCCGGTACTTGCTGTGAAAAAATTGTTATTGTTATTGAGAAAAATACAGCCATACTTATTGTTGCACCTATATTATTAAATGTCATTCTCATTCCATTACCTGTTCCTCTATCCTTTGAATAAATTGAATTCATTATTGCTGTTGTATTTGGAGAAGCAAAAAGGCCATTTCCTATGCCATTAAGTAAAAGAATAAATTCAAATTCCAAAATATTAAAATTATAAGGGAGTAATGATAATAAAAATAAACTTATACCAACAATTATCATACCAGCTGTTGCAAAAATCCTTGCCCCATATTTATCTGTAAGATGACCACTCAAAGGAGCTATTGACACCATGCCAACCATCATTGGTAACATATAAACGCCTGCCCAAAAGGGTGTTTCAGTATAGGAATATCCGTGAAGTGGCAAATAAATACCTTGCAACCAAATTGTAACAAGAAAACTAACAGCACCTCTGGCCAAAGAATTAAAAAATAGACTGAAATTTCCAAATGCAAATGGTCTAATTTTGAATAATGAAAGATTAAATAAAGGGTTTTCTACATTCTTCTCAACATATATGAAAATTATTATGGAAATTATACCAAAAATGAATGAAGAAATCACCCACGGATTTTCCCATCCAAGCTGGGAATCACCATATGGTTCAAGAGCGTATGTAAAACCCAAAGAGATAAGAACTAACCCTATACCAAGGGTGATGTTCCCAATATAGTCTATCTTTACTTTCTTCCTTTCTTTTAATTCTTTCAGTTTAAAAATTGACCAAAAAGTACCTGCTAAAGCAAAGGGTATATTAACAATAAAAACAAGATGCCAATTATAGCCTGCAAGAAGACCACCTCCAATTAAACCAAGCACTGAACCTATAATAAATGCCGATTGGTTAAGGCCTAACGCTTTGCCTCTTTCATTAACTGGAAATGCATCGGTAAGTAATGCAGTACTGTTTACCATAATAAAACCACCACCAACAGCCTGTACCATTCTGAATATTATAAGCAAAAGTGCACCCATATTACCGGAGTTATCAGGAACAATGGAAAGTAAAATTGAAGAAATTGTGAATATGATAAATCCTGTTGTATACATTCTTGTTCTACCATAAATGTCGGAAATTCTTCCAAAAGTAACCAATATTGTGGCAAGTACTATGGAATAACCCATTAATATCCATAGTAAATATATGAACTCATTGTGAACAAATGGATTTATGTTCAAACCTCTGAATATTGTTGGCAATGAAATCATCACTATGTTTGCATTTAAAGAAGACATTATAACTCCAAGTGTAGTATTTGTCAAAACAGTCCACTTATATTCCACAGGAAGGGAATAGCATTTTAATATTAAAAATTTTAATTTTAAAGAATTTATTTGATCACATCTACACCCGTTCTCTTTTTCAATTCCTCCTCTGTTATTTTTCCTAAAATTTGTTTTGATCTTACACCTGTGGCTACTATAAGTACATTTATCTTTCCTTCATAATCAGGATCTATTGCCGCTCCCCATATGATCCTT
>JAVZSA010000060.1:0-4471 GCA_038880255.1 Thermoplasmata archaeon | reverse complement strand
AGCTTCATAGAATGCATCCTTAACATAAGGTGCTGGAACACTTATCATTGTAGCGTTAGGTGAAAGATGCAAGGTTTCCTGAACTGAATCAAATACAGGTATTCCATTAACCGTAGTACCTGCCTTACCAGGTGAAACACCAGCTACCACCTTTGTTCCAAACTTTACCATTTCGCCAGCATGGAATGATCCCTGATGGCCTGTGATGCCCTGAACAATTACCTTCGTATTTTTATTTACATATACCATTTTAACTCACCCCCTTATAAATCTTTGCTAGTTTTTCAACAGCCTCTGTCATTGTAGCAAATGCCTCTATTCCATTATTTTTCAATATTTCTCTACCCTCTTCCTCATGAACACCATTTAACCTCACCACAATTGGAACATTTATTCCGAATTCATTTTTTGCAAGAACAATTCCCTGAGCTACTGTATCACACTTTGTTACACCCCCAAATATATTTACAAAAATGTATTTTGGATTTGCCTTTTGTATCAATGGAAATGCATTTTTTACAATATCAACACTATCCGTCCCGCCAAGATCTAGAAAATTCCTCGGTTTCATGCCATGGAGAAGGAGAGAATCCAATGTGGCCATTGTCAATCCAGCACCATTTGCAATCACACCAACAATACCATCAAGTTCAACAAATGCATATCCTTCCTGTCTTGCAATCCTTTCAAGTTCTGTCAAGTCTTCTTCATTTACAGGCACATCCTTATGTCTAAATAATGAATCTGAGTCCACTATTACCTTAGAATCTGCAGCAATTAATTTTCCTTCCTTTGTTATCACGAGTGGATTTATTTCAACAAGTTCGCAGTCATAGGTTTCAAAGAGTTTGTACATATTTGATAGAAGTGAATTAAACTGTTTTGCCAGGTCCCCGTCAAGACCGATTTTCTTAGAAATTATCTTTCCAATGTATGGATGATAGCCAATCAATGGATCTATATAATATGTGGCAATCTTCGATTCTTCAACACTTTCAATCTCAACACCACCCTCAGAGCTTGCCATCACTATTGGTTTTTTCTTGCTCCTGTCCACTGTTATTGATACATAGAGTTCCTTAGAAATGTTCAATTTTCTTTCAACAAGAACATATTTTACCTTACTTCCCTTAATTTCCTGTGACAATAGTTCAGATACTCTTGCCTTTGCCTCTTCAACACTATCCGCGAACTTAATACCTCCTGCCTTTCCTCTACCACCAACTAATACCTGTGACTTTAGAGCTGCAGGTAATACATCACCCTTCACTTCATCAGCACTTTTCACCACATATCCATCCGGTATTGGAATCTCAAATTTTTTGAACAATTCCTTTCCCTGAAATTCATAAAGGTTCATGGTATCACCTTTCTGGTATAAAGGAACCTTTATTAAATAATTTTTTCATTCACATTTAATGGTAGTAAAAGATAAAATTGGAAGAAGAAGATATGTAATAATGCATAATGTGAATGATCTTCCAATTTTATTAAGAAAAATTTCAAGAAAATTCAACATTAATTTGCAATTCATTCTTAAAACAGAACATTATTCTGTGGTAAGAATAAAGCATTGGGATAGGGATAAATTTATTTCCATATTAAAAGATTTTAATATACCAACTGTGAAAATAACCGGAACAATAAAAAAGGCAAAAGAAATTGTTAGGAACAGGGAATTAGGGAACAAGTGATTTAAGCTTCATTAAAGCCTTTTTCCTTTCTTCAATTTCCACACCTTCGAGCATTTTGGATAAAAATTCTATTGATTCATCGTATGCTTTTCTATTAACCGGTCTTGGAACACCATCCTTACCACCAAGGGCAAAGGAATATTTTACAGGATCTTTCCAGGAAATTTCCGTACCATAGACTATATTTGAAATATATGCAAGAGCACGTACGGTTGAAGGTCCCACATTCTTCAACGATACCATTTCCTCATAGTTTCTAGGTTGAAATTCATATATTTCTCTAAGAGCATTCCAGTTTATTCTCCATGGCATCTTTATATATTTTATGCCAAAAAAATCGTCCAAGGTCTTATATGAACTATTTTCCACAATAAAATTCTTTAATTTTTCAGGTTTTTCCTTTGCAATTTCAAGTGAGACTTTCCTTGTTTCTTCACTATTTCTTGATGTAAGATCCATTACTTTTTCCAAAATTAAATTTGAAAATATGCCTGAGTGGGGTTCATTAACAAATGATGAAACATTTTTACCAAGCCAATGGTACCTTCTCGCATATCTATTTTCTTCATTCATTCCCTGCTGTACAACAGCCCATTCACCATCATCTGTGAACAATATACTGTGAAAGTATATTGTAAACCCATCCTGAAGAAGTGTATTATCTACCTTTGCTGAAATTCTGGATGAATACTTTAATTTTTCAATGCTTGAATCATTTATTCCTTGCTTTTTTCCAATAAACTCAATTTCATTTGGTGTATTTAATGATACCTTACCCTTTCCACCAGCTATGTAAATTCCATAATCGTATAATTTCATTCCTTCCTTAAGTGCACCTATTAGTACTGTTGTAGTACCTGAAGAATGCCAATCAAAACCTACTACCATTGAAAATGCTTGAAAGAAATAAGGATTACTGATTCTTTTTAAGAATTCCATTTTTCCATATTCTTCAATAATTAATGAAGAAATTTGAGATGAGAGTTTTACCATTCTTTGGAACAACCAAGGGGGAGCCTTCCCATAATGGAGCGGTAGATCCGCAATTCCAGATCTTTCCACAATTTATCATTACATTGAGAAATTTTAAGTTTTTGTATTATTTCAAATTTCACCTAAACATATTTTTCTATAGATTTCAGCCGATTCTCTCTTATATCTTTTTTTTGTTTTATAATCAACGCCAAAAAGTCCAAATCTCATAGAGAAGCCCTTAGCCCATTCATAATTATCAATAAGTGACCAATGAAAATAGCCCTTTATTGGAATTTTATCATCATTTATTGCATATTCCATCTCCTTAATATGGTCAATAATGAATTGTGGTCTTTTTGAATCTGATGAATCTGCAATTCCATTTTCAAGAATGTACATTTCTTTTCTGTATTTTTCAAATATGTTGTTTGCCACAATCCTTATTCCTGGTGGATAAATATCCCACATAAAATCTGAGCAGTTCTCACATGGCTCTACTTCAGCATTTAACAAATATGGCAAGCCTTCTATTTCCCTGTACGACATTTTTAACCTTTGGTAATAATCTATGCCTATATAATCGGGTGGTGAAATCTTTTCTATTCTAAGATCAAAAATGCCATCAAGATCCATATCAAAATAACCAAAATTTACAGCATTTAGATACCATTCATTGTTTACATAACTAAAATATTTAACAAAATTTTTACTTTCTTTATCATCTCTATATGGCTGAAAATACTGCGGTGCAGTTCCAACACCCACTTTTTTCATTGGATCATTTCTCTTTATGTTTCTATATGCCACACTATGTGCAAGTACTAAATTTTTCTTTACCCTAATACCTTTTTCAATATCCATTAATGCCGGCGGAAATCCTGAAATAGGCCCGAGAACATAGCCCTGAAGAGCAATTACTTCAGGCTCATTTATGGTTTCCCATATGTCCACATATTTTGAAAATTCATGTGATGAAAAAAATGCATATTTGGCAAATTCTATTATTGTTTTATCATCCAGCCAACCCCTCCTATTGCATGAATTTATATCCCTATGACATTCTATTGGATCGTGTAGCCAAATGGGCAAAGGCCAATGATATAGTGTGAGCAATACTTTCATACCAGATTTTTTAATGTACTTAAAAATTTCAATGTACCTTTTTAAAGCAATTTCATCTGCAATTGCCTTTAAATCTTTGAGGTGTTTTTTACTAATCTTTACATCAACAATATTGTCATTCTCATATTCCACATCATATTCAATTTCGAATGTGGGGTCTGGAAAAATCCTAGCCCAATCTAGGCTCAACCTAAATGCATTATTTCCCATCCATTTCGCATTTTTTACATCCTCTTTATAAAAATCCCAAAAACCATCACCATCATCTGGAAAATCTCCACTTACCACACCCTCATCAATATTATTTTTATCATGGACCCAAACATACCAATCAGATTTTTTTGAAATTGATTCGTCTGAAGAACCCATTTCAGTTTGAAATGCAGAAATTGCTGTACCCCACAAAAAATCCTTTGGAAATTTCATATTAATATATACATTTAAAATAATTAAAATTTTTGCTAAAAAATGAAATCAATATGATTTAAATGGTAGCATTTTATGTGATTGCTTTCTTACTATGTAAATAAGAATTTTATTTTTCTATCCTTCTAATACCTATTCCTGACTATAATTTCTATCCGTCTCTCTATCAATTAATTTTCTAAAAATAAAATGTATACAATAAAAAAATTCATCTCTATGAATCATACTAAGCGAATAAATGTGCTGGTAACATT
>JAVZSA010000059.1:0-4524 GCA_038880255.1 Thermoplasmata archaeon | reverse complement strand
TTAAAAATAAATAGTGTATTTTCCATGTAAATTTATGAATCCAGCAATTGAAGAGATCTTAAAAGAGTACAAAAAAATCGAGGCAATTTCCCATGCTGAAAGGGTAATGCATTGGGACATTGAAGTAATGATGCCAGAACTTGGAATTGATTATAGAAGCGAATCCTTAGCTACAATTGAAATAATGCAAAGGGAATTTTATTTAAAGCTTTCAGAAAAGGTGAATTCAATAAATGGTGAACTTGATGATCTTGAAAAAGGCATATTAAGAACACTTAAAAGGACAATAAAATATTATTCATTACCTGAGGATTTAATAAAGAGGATTGAAAAGGTAACAACAAAATCCCCTGTACTCTGGAGAGAAGCAAAGAAAAAATCCGATTTTTCAATGTTTGTACCTTCTTTAAAGGAAATTGTTTCACTTACAAGAGAAATGGCAGAAAAATTGGGTTATGAAAAACACCCTTACAATGCCCTTATGGATCTTTATGAGGAAGGTATCACCGTTGATGAGGCTAATGATTTATTTTCAAAAATTTTAATTGAAACAACGAAAATATTGAAAAAGCTTGAAAACAGTGAATATTCCTTAAAATATTCATTAGAAAATAAAAAATATGACAGTAAAAAAATGGAAAATGTGAACAAGGAAATAATAAAGATACTAGGAATGCCTGATAAAAGGTTTAGGATGGATATTTCATCACACCCATTTACAATTGGTATTTCACCTGATGATGTGAGGATCACAACCAGATATGAGGGTATAAATTTCAAGAGTACTTTATTTTCCACAATACATGAAAGTGGACATGCCATTTATGAATTACAAAAAGATCCATCACTTTTCTGGACCCCAGTATTTAGAGCCCCATCGCTTGGATTTCATGAATCTCAATCAAGGTTTTTTGAAAATATTATTGGAAGAAGCAGAGAATTTGTTCACATTTTATACCCAATATTAAAGAAAAATTTGAGATTCATTGAAAAATTTGATGAAGAAGATATTTATTACTATTTCAACAATGTTCATCCAAGTCTAATTAGGGTAGATGCGGATGAAGTAACTTATAATCTTCACATTGCATTAAGGTATGAAATTGAGAAAAAGTTGATTGAGGGAAGTATAGATACAAAGGATCTTCCAGAAATTTGGAATGAATTTATGGAAAAATATGTTGGTATTAGTCCAAAAAATGATTCTGAAGGTGTACTTCAAGACATACATTGGTCACAAGGATCTATTGGGTATTTCCCCACATATACCTTTGGAAATGTAATATCTGCAATAATAAGGAATTCATTAAATGATCTTTATGCAAGGGTGGAAGAAAATGACATACAATCAATTAAGGAATATTTAAGACAAAAGGTACACAGATATGGATCCATCTATTCACCAAAAGAATTACTCATGAAATCCTTCAATGAAACATATAATCCAGAATATTTAATAAGGTACTTTAATGAAAAATATAAATAGAAAATTATTTAATTGCCTTTCCATAAATGCACATAAGGCTTCTTAGGCCCAGGGATGAATAGAACTTATGTGCAAGTAAATTCTCGTCTGGAAATTCCACAGTAATTATGTCAACACCTTTTCCCTTCACACTCTTTTCAATTTCTTCAAACAATTTTTTACCTAAACCTCTTTTTCTGTAGTGCGGTAGTAAGTATATATCTCTTACTCTTATTTCCCTTCTTGGCTCATAGAAAATTCTATCCCTGATTTCCCCCAAAATTATACCAACTATTTTTCCATTGTCCTCAGCAACAAGCGCTTCCATTTCTTCATTGTTTATTGTCTTTTTCAAATAATCCATTACATTATCCATCAGATCTTCAGTAGTTGTGAACAATGGATCATGTTCTGCATTGAATTTTTTCAGTCTCATTATTAGATCTGTTGCCTCTTTAAGATCTTTTTCCTCCATATTTCTTATTTTTATTTCCATAAAATAATCACCTCTTTATATCTTCTATATATCCTAAATTAATAAGTTTTTCAATAATTTCCCTATTCTTTGCAATTATATTCTTTGCACATAAATAGAATTCTTCCTTTGATAATTTTATTCTTGCCAATCCCTCTTCAACAGCTTTATATGCAATTGCTGAAGCCACTCTAGGAAAAACTTCCCATTCTTGCATTGTTGGTATTATGTAATTTTCATTAATTCCTTTTTCTTCAGCAAACCTTGCAAGTTCTAATGAAGCTTCTATTATCATATTTTCATTAATTTTTCTGGTTCTTGAATCAAGGGCCCCTCTGAAAACACCTGGAAAAACAAGACTATTATTGATTTGGTTTGGGAAATCTGATCTACCTGTTGCAACAATTTCGGCACCATATTTTTTAGCCTCTTCTGGCCAAATCTCTGGAACAGGATTAGCAAGTGCAAAAACAATAGACCTTTTTTCCATTTTCCTTATCCATTCGCCCTTTATCGTTCCTGGTCCTGGTGTGGATGCTGCTATTAGGATATCTGCACCTTCAAGTGCCTCTGGAATACCGCCTTTCCTCCTTTCCATATTAGTTTCAATTGCAAGTTCGTATTTCCAGGGATTATTTTTCATCAAATGATCAATATCTTCTCTTTCAGGATGTAAAATACCCTTTGAATCTACCATTATGATATTTTTAATATTGAAGCCTGCAGCCTTAAATAACTTTACAGTTGCAATATTTGCTGCTCCTGAACCTACAAAGACTACCTTAGAATTTTCTACAGATCTTCCTGTAAGTTTTAATGCGTTGAAAACTCCAGCAAGTGTTGCTCCTGCAGTACCTAGTTGGTCATCATGCCATACAGGTATATTCATTTCATTTGATAGTTTTTCAAGCAAGTAGAAACATTTAGGTGATTCAATATCTTCAAGATTAATACCACCAAATGCAGGTTCTAGTGCCTTCACCACTTTTACTATTTCATCTTTATCATGAACATTTATTGGTATAGGTATTGCATCCACTCCTCCAAGATATTTAAAAATTAGAGCCTTCCCTTCCATAACAGGCATTGCTCCATATGGGCCTATATTTCCGAGACCAAGAACTCTGGTTCCATCTGTAATTATTGCAGCCGAATTCCATTTCCAGGTCATTTCATAGGAAAGATCAGCATTTTTTGCAATTTCCATAGAAACGGCTGCTACGCCAGGTGTATACCATATTGAAAAATCGTTCAATTCTCTTATGGGTACCTTTGGAAGAGTTTGAATTTTACCTCTAAATCTTTTTGAATATCCAACCGCCATTTGAGAATAAATTTGCCCCTTTGTAGAACTTTCACCACCTTCAGTTTCCATATTATAGTGTAATATTTCCAAATATTTAAACATATTCCAAATATTAAAAGATATTTATTTTACGTATTTTTCGTTTTTTCTATATTCTTAAATTATTTAAAATAAAAAAATTGAGAAATTTGAAAATTTTTCAATCAATAAAAATTTATATTCACAGGACATAAAGAAAAATATGGGAATGAGTAAAAAAGATTTAGCAAGAAAAAGAAGGAATTTGGAAAATAGAATTAAAGAGCTAGAAGAAAAGGCAAAAAGAAATCCAATGGATAAAAAAATAAAAGAAGAATTGGAAGAATTAAGGAAAAAATTGGAAAAGGAAAAATGATTAATCTATAAATTCAAAGTCAATCTTTTCTTCCACATTTCCCCTTATTGCCCTGGAGATAAAGCAATATTTTTGTGATAATTCTAAAGCTCTTGGTATTTTTTCCTTATCTTTTTCATCCACCTTAAGTAAAATATGTATATGTATACTCTCAAATCTGAATCCTTTTTCTGGTGATGGTCCTAGAACTGCTTTTACATTTGCTTTCCATTTTTGAAGTTTAATTTCCATTTTATCCTTAAATTCTAAAAATGTTGTAAGAACACATGAGGTTAAAACTGCTGGGAAAAGTTCCTCCGGCGTTATCTTTCCTTCAGGTCCCTTGAATTCAGGGGGTGAATCCACTTCAATTTCGAAATTTTTCACTTTTATCAAAGTCCTTCTGTCATCAATCCACTCAACTTCACTTTTATATTCGTACATATTAGCTTTGTAATACAAATTTGGATTAAAATTTTTCATCAAAAGAATAAAATAGTAAAAGTTTATTGATAAAAATATGGAAGAAAATTTAAACAGGACAGATGAAGATAAAGAATTGGAGGAAATACTCAAGAGCTTAAAAACTGTAATTAGAATAATTGGATGTGGTGGTGGAGGTTCAAATACAATAAATAGGATTATGGAAGAGGGTATAGTTGGTGCAGACCTTATTGCAGCAAATACTGATGCTCCACATTTGTTAATAACAAAAGCTCAAAGAAAAATTTTGTTAGGTAAGAGAACTACCAGAGGTCTTGGTGCTGGTGCTCAGCCACAGATAGGTGAACAGGCTGCAAAGGAGGCAGAAGAAAACATAAGAAATGTTCTTCAAGGATCACATATTGTATTTATTACCTGTGGTCTTGGGGGAGGTACTGGAACGGGTTCAGCACCTGTAGTTG
>JAVZSA010000058.1:0-5288 GCA_038880255.1 Thermoplasmata archaeon | reverse complement strand
TATGGTACAATGTGAGCATAAGCACGATATCATTAAAAGGTAGCACTACATATTATCTGAATGTATATCAGGCGTCAGGAAGTGTTCAATGGGGATACACATCAAGTCCATCATCTTCATCAAAGAATTATGTACAGGATTATTGGTATTCTGGAAGCACATTATACAATGATAATTCATATCCAAATATCTACACAATAGGATATAGAACATCTACTACAACAACGAATATTGAATTACCAAATAATGTAAAAGTAGTTAGCATAATAAATACTTTCAAAAATAAAGTTAGTGACGTACCTACCTTTGAAAACTTCATAATAATGAATAACTCTGAAATTTATTTTACAATCAAAATCTTTTAAAAGTTTTTATAATTATTTTTTCATTTTTTTTATTGAAAAAATTAATTGAAATAATATGGTAAATATATTACGGAATTAATGATCGAAACAAATAAATATTTGAAAATTATTACTTTTGATTACCAAGTGCAAATAATTAAAAAAGGTGTGGTCTTAGATTTGGATGTAATATTCCAAAGGATGAAGAGACCAGTTCCATATTTGCACATAATAATGAGGATCTGAGCAATGTAATTCAGATCTGAGATGGATGGTAAGGGTGAAACCTGTGGCCAGTAATTTTCATACTCCCTATTAAACACCGGTTGATCCTGCCGGAGGCCACTGCTATCGGGTTCCGACTAAGCCATGCGAGTCATGGGGTCGCAAGACACCGGCGCACGGCTCAGTAACACGCGGATAATCTATCCTCTGGTGGGGGATAACCTCGGGAAACTGAGGCTAATACCCCATAGATAATCAATGCTGGAAGGCTTGGTTATTGAAAGCGTAAGCGCCAGAGGGTGAGTCTGCGGCCTATCAGGTAGTAGGTGGTGTAACGGACCACCTAGCCAAAGACGGGTACGGGCCTTGAGAGAGGGAGCCCGGAGATGGGTTCTGAGACACGAACCCAGGCCCTACGGGGCGCAGCAGGCGCGAAACCTTCGCATTGCGCGAAAGCGCGACGAGGGGAACCCGAGTGCCTCTCCATTTCGGGGAGGCTTTTCACAAACCTAAAAAGTTTGTGGAATAAGGGCTGGGCAAGACGGGTGCCAGCCGCCGCGGTAATACCCGCAGCTCGAGTGGTGGTCGCTTTTATTGAGCTTAAAACGTTCGTAGTCGGCCTTGTAAATCCCTGGGTAAATCGGGCCGCTTAACGGTTCGAATTCCGGGGAGACTGCAAGGCTAGGGACCGGGCGAGGTTAGAGGTACTTTCGGGGTAGGAGTGAAATCCTGTAATCCCGAAGGGACCACCTGTGGCGAAAGCGTCTAACTTGAACGGCTCCGACGATGAGGAACGAAGGCTAGGGGAGCAAACCGGATTAGATACCCGGGTAGTCCTAGCTGTAAACCCTGCCCGCTTGGTGTGGCTTGTCCTTTGGGGGCAGGCTGTGCCGGAGCGAAGGTGTTAAGCGGGCTGCTTGGGGAGTACGGCCGCAAGGTTGAAACTTAAAGGAATTGGCGGGGGAGCACCGCAACGGGAGGATGCGTGCGGTTTAATTGGATTCAACGCCGGAAAACTCACCTGAGGAGACCAGTGTATGTGGGTCAAGCCGAAGACTTTACCCGAACAACAACTGGAGAGGTGGTGCATGGCCATCGTCAGCTCGTACCGTAGGGCATTCACTTAAGTGTGATAACGAGCGAGACCCCCATTCCTAGTTGCTAACCTTTCCGAAAGGAGAGGTGCACTCTAGGAAGACCGCTTCCGCTAAGGAAGAGGAAGGAGGGGTCGACGGTAGGTCAGTATGCCCCGAATCCTCAGGGCTACACGCGCGCTACAAAGGACAGGACAATGGGTTCCGACCCCGAAAGGGGAAGGTAATCCCGAAACCTGTTCGTAGTCCGGATTGAGGGCTGTAACTCGCCCTCATGAAGGTGGATTCCGTAGTAATCGCGGATCAACAGTCCGCGGTGAATATGCCCCTGCTCCTTGCACACACCGCCCGTCAAACCATCCGAGTTGGCTTTGGGTGAGGCCCTGTCGTTGCGGCAGGTTCGAACCCATGGTCGGCGAGGAGGGTTAAGTCGTAACAAGGTATCCGTAGGGGAACCTGCGGATGGATCACCTCCTACGAAAAAAAAAGCTGGCCACAGGCACTTTACTTACCATCCATCTCTTTAATTTTAATATTGATTGTGTTTACCTTGTTTACACCTTTTAAGGAAGAAACCATACCAAAAATTGTATTCTTAATTATATTTTGAACAAATGGTGAAATATAAATTTGCTTTCCATTTATTTCAATTTCCATAACAATCTCAGGATTAAAATATTTACAATCCTCAAATCCTTTTTCATTTATTAGAATTTTCTCAGCCAATTCCCTACAGGTTTTAAAACCGCATTCACCACAATTAAAGTTTGGTAATTTTTTCATTATTTTTTCTATTTTTAATTCATTTTCAATATATTTAATTAATTCATCAATATTATTATTGAATTTCATAACTGTATTCTCCATTGTTTCTAGATCCCCAAATTTTATCTTTTTTATCCATGGTACAGATTTAAATCCTTCAACAAATATTAAATCAAAATTGTCAAACAAGTTAATCAACTGAATTATACTTTTAAAATCCATTTGTGACTTAACAATAAAATTATTTTCATTGTTTGATGAAGCCACAACCAAATTGGCACCTGCAGTACCCATTTTCCAAGTATCCTTCCCACCTGTGTCCATGGTAAATTCCCTGGAAATATGCTTTACTGTTGCTACCTTAAAATTTCTTTCTGAAAAATATTTAATAAGCTTTACAATGGTATCCGTTTTTCCAGTGTTTGAAGGCCCATAAAATCCAAGTATCATATCACTTGCATGGATTTTACATTATTAAATTATTTTCATTATTTGTTGGAACTAATTTAAATGCGGGTGCCGGGATTTGAACCCGGGTTAGAGGCTTGGGAAGCCCCTGTGCTAACCACTACACTACACCCGCTGATTCTTCTATGGCAACCATTTATTTATTTTTTCTCAATATGTGCATTAACTATTTTAAAAAGTCCAAAATTTCCATACCATTCCTTTTGCCATTTATCTATTTTTATTCTACTTTTATATATTGGTCCATCCAGTACAAGTGTTTCATATTCACCCCCTTCTCCTGATGGATGAATTCCATATTTTTCCTTTAATCTTTTCAATCTCTCTATTGTATTATAATTAAGTTCGCTACCAAGAAAATCATCGCCCAAACCCTCTGCTGAAACACTTACAAAAATTACCCTAAATCCAGCTTGCAATATTTCAGATAGGATTTTAAAAGGGTCCTTTTTCCATAAGGGAGAATAATGTATCTTTTCAAGTTTTGTACATATTTGCTCTAACCTTGTTTTTTGATATTCAGATTCTATTGCCCCCGTGACTACAATTTTTTCTTCAAATGTGGACAGAATATTTTGTAATTCATTGGGTTCATCAGATATTTTATATTGCGCAAAATCAATGTCTAAGGATTGCGAAATTAGGTTTATTAAATGGACATTTGGGAAATGGTACATAAGTGAAAATTTTTCAGGATAGATATTAATTATTTTTTTAATTTTAATCCCTTGCTGCATCGCAATGTACATTGCATAGACACTATCCTTACCACCACTCAGTAGGGCTATGCCTTCCATCTTAAAAACATCCCTGTCCTGTAAAATTTTTTTTGCCTAATTCATTTTTTTCAAATGCATTTTCCCTTATTTTTATAAATTCTTCAATTGTGGCATTTGTAATCGGATGTATTGGTAGAAAAGGACATCCACATCCCTTTACTGATATGGATTCATTAAATGTACCAATTTTTTTTGCCAAGTTTACAATTTCCAATTTATCAAAGCCTATTAATGGTCTAAAAACTGGTAATTGTACAGCAAGATTCTCCACCATAATGTTGTTTAAGGTTTGTGAAGCCACCTCACCCAACGATTCACCAGTACCTATTGCGTAAGCACCAATATTCTTTGCAATTTCTTCTGCCCTTTTTAACATTGAATACTTGCAAAATACACACGTCCATCTTCTTTTTCCCATTTTCTCAAGATTTGAAATTACATTTTCTAAAAGTTTTTCATGTTCTTCAACAATTAGATCAAGGGACTTTGGTGCATAAGATTCAAGGATGTTTATTAAATTTTTTACCTTTTTCAAAATTTCATCATTTGTTTTATAATGTAAAAAAGTAATGTCAGCACCTCTTTTCATTAATAAATATGCTGCCACAGGTGAATCAATTCCACCACTTATTAACATCAAAACTTTCCCTTCAATTCCATAAGGCAGGCCTCCTGGACCTGGATATTTTTCTGTAAAAATCAATGATCTATCTTCTAAAATCTCAATACCAATGTCAATATCAGGATCTACAAGTTTCACCTTTTTTTGAAAATCTCTTAATACCATTTCTCCTAATATTTCATTCAATTCTGTGGATTTTTTCCAATAACCTTTCCATAATCTTTGGGTACTAATCCTAAATGTTTCAAATTTTTTGTTCAATAAAATTTTTTTAATTTCACTATAAATATCCTCAATATTATGTGTTGATTCAATGGCGGGTGAAATAGATCTTATACCAAATATTTTCATGAAATTTTCGGGGGGCGAATCAGTATTAGCTAAGATTCTATTGTGTAATCTTTTTATTGAAATAGAATAACCTGCTTTCGTTATTTGCTCTTCCATATTTTCAATTAATTTTTTCTCAAAGATTGGCCTATTTCCACCCTTTAAACCTATTTCATCATATCTAATAATAATCATTAATTCTCTTTAATATTAATAATTAAAAAACTTTTTGAAATTTTAAAAATTACAAAATTAATGTTCTTTTATTAAATAGTAAAATATTTATAATATTCCAAATTTATTAATTTTTATTTAAAATAACAAAATTTTTATAATTAATTTTATTAAATTTTAAAATTTCTAAGTATTTGATCTAGAATATAAATTTTTTAAAGAGATCAAGCATAAGTATTTACTTAATTTTAAAATATTTTTTTAATTTTAATATTTTTTTAGAAAATATTTAAATATTCAAAATTAATAAAGTATTTAAATAATTGGAGGAATAAAAATGAAAATAAGAAGATTGGCATATCTATCTACAATATTTGCAATCCTTCTGCCAACTTTGGTAGTGGGTATGGTGGTACTGAGCTATACATATCCAACATCCACATCCGGTAAGGCGCCAGAGGTATATCTTGCACAGGGACCGAATTAT
>JAVZSA010000057.1:0-5473 GCA_038880255.1 Thermoplasmata archaeon | reverse complement strand
ATAAATTCATTGAACTAATTTAATAAGTAATGGTAAGATAAAACTCAATGGATAATCGCTTTAAAAAAATATATAAAAATATAAAAACTTTCATTTTTTCTTTTTATGGAAAATTTTATTATTTCATATAATAAAAAAATAAAAAATTAATAATATTGAAAAATTACTGCCTTAAAAAATATAATAAAAAGGTATATAAAGAAAAAATGGCATTTTAACAAAATATTTAAATAGTAGTAATAATAAAATGCATTGACAATGGAAATTGGTAGGGAAACATTAATAAGATTCGTTCGTGCTGTTCTTAAAAGGAATGGATACAATATCTCTTCAGATGAATTTAGGTCTCCAGCCTACGATATGATAGCAAGTAATGATGAGAATATTTTCATAATAAAGGTCTTGTACAATGTGGATACTTTAAAAAATGATGTGGCAAATGAAATAAGGTTGATAGCAAAATTAATCAAAGCAAATCCATTAATAATTGGTGTAAGGTGTGCCATTGGATATCTTGAAGATTCCATTCTTTATACACGATACGATGTTCCTGTACTCAGTTTCAAAACATTTGTTAACTACATAAATAGGGAGGAACTGCCTATTGGTTTTGCTGCACCAGGCGGTTTTTATGTAAAAATAGAACCAAAGAAATTAAGAGAGGCTAGGGAAAGAAAAAGGGTATCCATAGGAGATCTTGCAAAGGAAGCGAATGTGTCAAGAAGATCAATACAACTTTATGAAGAAGGGAATACTGCTGTATCAATAGATGTAGTTTTAAAAATTGAAAATTATTTGAACGTTAACCTGATTGAAAGAATAGATCCATTTGAGAAACTTCCTGAGCCCGAGGAAAAATTCCTTATGCCAAAGGATGAGCTTGGAAAAAATGCAATGGAGGCATTCAAAAGAGCAGGGTATAGAATATATTTCACAAAAAAGACAAATTTTGATGCACTCTCGAGCTTGATGGAGGATGTCCTTTTTATAGGTTTTACTAGATTGAAGGAAGAAGTAATATTAAAGGCAAGGATTATAGAGGAAATTGCATATCTCACTGAAAAATATGGTCTTTTAATTACAAACAATGAATCTGTTGGTAAAAATATACCTACAGTTAATATAAAGGATCTTTTGAATACAGACGAAGAAACAATGAAAACAATAATATTGGAGAAAAAATTTAGGAACTTTTAAATTTTTTAATTATTTCCTTAGCCCTATCAAGTCTTACTTTCCCCTCTTTTACCATTTCTTCAGCCACAATATCTATTAATTCCCCTTCAGCGCCTGCCATTATTGCAATATTTCTTGCATGGAGACTCATATGTCCTTTCTGAATACCTTCCTGGGCCAATGCTCTTATGGCAGCAAAATTCTGTGCGAGTCCTACTGAAGCTAGAACATAGGCAAATTCCTTCGAATCTTTTACATTTAATATCTTTCTAGCTATTTTTGCCTTTGGATGTGTTGATGAAGCACCACCAACTGTTCCTACTGCCATTGGTAATTCTATCATGCCTTCAAGGTCCCCTTCTTTATTTATTTCCCATTTTGTTATACTTTTATAGCCATTCAAAGAGGCAAATGCATGTGCACCTGCTTCTACGGCCCTCCAATCATTTGCTGTCGCTACAAGAACAGCATCTATACCATTCATAATTCCTTTGTTATGTGTTGCTGCCCTATAAGGATCAGCCATGGCAAATTCATATGCATATATTATGCCATCAATAGCATCTTCACCTATTATTTTCTTTGGAAATATTGCTCTTGAATAGGCCATCCTATAGGTAGCAAGATTACTGAGTATTCTTAAATAAACTTTACCGCCAGTTATTTCCTCCAGATATGGTGCAACAGCCTCGGCCATTGTATTTACAGCATTTGCACCCATCGCATCTCTAACATCAACCAAAAGATGAACAACAAGCATGGGACCAATGTTAGTATCAATTACCCTAGTTTCTATATTTTTACAACCACCACCAAGATTTACTAGCACTGGATCCTGTTCATTTGCTATTCTCATCAATTCGTTTTTATTTTCAAGCACCTTTACTTTAGCAGAGTATGGATCCTTTAATTTTACTACCTGTACTTGACCTATCATTATTGGATCACTTGCAATGGCAATAAAACCACCTCCTTCCCTGGCAATTTTAGCAGCATTACTTGCAGCAGCAACCACACTAGGCTCCTCAATTGCCATTGGAATAAGATAATCCTTACCATTTATAAGGAAATTTGTTGCGATTCCCACTGGGACATCCATTAAATAAATCACATTTTCAATCATACGATCAGCTATATCAAATGGTATTGGGGAAATCAATGTCTTCAAATCATCGTCAGTCAATGATGAAAATTCCGATACCTTTTTCCTTCTTTCCTCCATTGAAAGCTTATAAAATCCGGGAATTCTGGAATCCATTTTTTTATCACCATAGAATATTAAATTTTATAAGAATAAAAATTTAACTCTTGAGTCGAATAAAATCATCAGGGTTGAAGGAAACATTGACATCCTTATCAAGAGGCATAAAATTATCAAACCTTTTCACAATTTTTACACCATTAACATTAATAACGATTTTTACTTTATTTTTCATATATTCATAGGTTTCAATCCTTCCTTTAAGATTTATTTTACCGTTACTATTTATGAAAATTTTTGAATCATCTATTGTAAAAAATTCACCGTCTGCTTCTATACCAATTTTTTTCATATCTTCGTTGGAAAAAATATTTGTAAATCCCAAAAATTTTGCAGCAGAAACAGTTTTTGGTTCTTTAAAAACATTATCCTTATATCCACAAGCTAGGATTTTTCCATTAAAAATTATAGCCACTTGATTACCTAATCTATACGCATCTTCTTGATTGTGAGAAACTAGTATAACAAGTGATTTTATATCTTTTATAATATGTATAAATTCATCAATTAAAGAATTTTTTATCTCTTCATCAAGAGCGGAAAATGGTTCATCAAGAAGTAAAATTTCAGGTTCAATTATAAGTGCTCTGGCCAATGCAACTCTCTGCTTTTCACCTGCGCTTAAATTATATATTTCCCTTTCAAGCAAATGTGAGATCTTAAATTTTTTAGCAATATCATTTACAGAATTCTCTATACTTTTTCTGCTCATTTTCATCATTTCCAATCCATAGGAAATATTTTTGAAAACATTCATATGTGGAAAAAGCTGAAAGTCCTGGTACAGGAAACCAATTTTCCTTTTTTCTGGGGGAATATTTGTTATGTCTTTGTTATTGAAATAAATTTTTCCAGAATCAACATTCTTAAAGCCAGCTATCAGTTCAAGAAGTGTTGTTTTTCCAGAACCTGTAGGGCCAAGCAATATTAAGTTTTCTTTAATTTTTAAATCTATTGGCCCAAGATGAAAATTACCCAATCTTTTTTCTAAACCTAAAAGCTCGAGGATCATTTTATCATCCACTTTGTTAATTTTCCAGAAATATACCTTGAAATTGCAAATATTATTAATGTTAATAATAGAAATGCTCCCGCGGCTATTGCACTAGCTTTAGTACCAAAGAGTAGAAATTGGTTATATATATATGTAGGTGCTACCATTGGAAAATATGCAATGATTATTATTGAACCAAATGATGCCACACCCTTTGCCCAGGTAATAACAAGACCATTTACAATAGAGTCCATACTAAGTGGTAATGTTACCCTGAAAAATGTAGAAAGTCTACTTGCTCCTAAACTAAGTGAAACATTCTCCAACTTTGGATCAACATTTAGAAATCCTGATTTTGAAGTGTTAATCATAAAAGGTGCACCAACAAACATCATTGCAACAATGATCCCATATAGTGTATTTACAAAATTAATACCTAACTTAGAGAATGGTGCACCAAGTATTCCTTGCGAATAAAATGTCAGAAAGACTATAAGTCCAGCAACTGTATCTGGTATCACAAGCGGAAGATCGATTAAACCCTGTATGAAATTTTTTCCAAAGAAATTTGTTCTTGCCATTATATATCCTAATGGTATGCCAAGTATAGCTATTAATACCATCGAAATGAATCCTGCAAGAAAGGTGATAAATATTGTTTCCTGAAAATCTTTATTAAGAAAAATTTTTAGAATATCTCCAAATGAGACTAAGGAATAAAGAACAATTATTGGAATAAGAATAAAAAGCATCATTAAAATGGAAAAAATTACCAATGAGATTAAAAAATAATTTTTCATAGTGTGATCCCACTTAATGTCACATCTTCTCTAAGCATACTTGGTACATTTGAAATGTTGTTTGCATAGGCAGGATATATTGGTGTCTGTCCAGCATTATTCATAATTTCCTGTCCATTCCTTTCTAAGAGAAATTTAATGAAAATTTCCGCAGCCCAAATATTTTTAGCATGGGTAGGTATTGTTATTCCATATATTATTGGCCTGCATTCAATAAGTTTTTGTGAAGTTGAATTATAACCGACATATACATAAATTTTGTTATAGTAATTGTTTATTATTGAAATATTTGTGCTACCCATATTAATTTCATCAGGTAAAGAAAGATAGGGCAATTTTTTCTGTATTGCATCGCTCTTATATATCCATAAAAATTGAATCTGATTGCTTTCCAAAGCAGGAAGAAGATCTGTTTCTTTTGGTTCAATCATTATTTTAGATGTATTGAATGAGAGTTCATCTGTAGGGGGTAATAAAATATAATAAGAGGAATTTCTTTGTACAATCTTTATGTTAGTATATTTTCCTACAATATTTTGGAAAATATTTTCATGGTAATAAAGATTTGAAAGTGCTAATACCATTAATGCACTGTAACCAGCTGGATCTACATTTCCATCAGAAAAACCAAACTTAACATTTGGCATTGAAAGTATCTTAAACCAATTGCTATCATTTATTTGAGATACATTAAGATATTTCAAGGTATAATTGTTATAAACTAATGCCATTTGGTTTAATGCAAATCCAATATCAAAATTTGCATAATTTGGATACATTTCTGGTATGATGGACCAATCTGCAGAGGCAAAAACATCAACCGATGCATTGTTCATAATCTCTCTCATTAAACCCACACTACCGCCAAATTTTATATTTATAGTAATATTTGGATATAATGATTCTAATTCACTTTGAAGTTGTGTGAATGGTACAGCAAGACTTCCGGCAGCATATACTGTTAAGGTGGTGTTTACATTTTGTTCATTATAATAAATCCATGCTGAAATTGCTATAATTATAATTATTATTGCCAAAATAATAGTAAATATTTTTTTCATAATTATGCTTGTATTAGCATATTGTATTTAAAGTTTCTTGCTGAATATTCAATAATCAAATCTTAACATTTCTAAAGAAAATATAATACATTATTGCACTTGATAAATAGAATGCAGTACAGATATAGAATGGTATGTTAAGTGAAATCGTAATCAATATGCCTCCAAGATAAGCTGAAAG
>JAVZSA010000056.1:0-5688 GCA_038880255.1 Thermoplasmata archaeon | reverse complement strand
ATGAAATAATAAAATTTTCCATAAAAAGAAAAAATGAAAGTTTTTATATTTTTATATATTTTTTTAAAGCGATTATCCATTGAGTTTTATCTTACCATTACTTATTAAATTAGTTCAATGAATTTATATGCATCAAAATTCTCGTGGAAACAGTATTTCACGCCTCTGAAATGTGACTTCAATTCTTTTACACTTTCCCTTACAATCAAAGGATCAATTTTATCAATTGCCACTTTCTTTATAAGTTCTGCAATTTCAACAATTTCAGATTCCTTCATCCCAATTCTTGTAATCTCCTGTGTTCCAATCCTAATACCACTTGGATTTCTCGGTTTACTTTGATCATCGTATGGTAGTAAATTCATATTCAATATTATGTTTGCCTTTTCAAGATCCTCAGCAATTTTCCTACCTCCACCCTGTGATTTTACATCAACTAGTATTGTATGGCTTTCTGTAAATCCTACCTTTTCCCCTAGTACTTTAAAGCCAAACGAATATAATTCTTCTGCAAGCTTTTTTGCATTTTTAATTACCTGAGTAGCATAACTTTCACCAAATTCCAAATGTTCTGCCAATGTTACACCCAATGCTGCCATTGTGTTAAGATGATGATTACTTATTACTCCTGGAAATATTGCTCTCTGTATCCTTTCCCACATTTCCTCATCTTTCGGGTTACCCAATATTATGCCCCTTTGTGGCCCTGGTAAAGTTTTATGTGTACTTCCACTTACTACATGAGCTCCTTCCCTCAATGGATCCTGGAATCTTTTACCTGCAATTAGACCTAAAACATGTGCACCATCGTACCAAACATATGAATCAGCTTCTTGAAATGCATCTTGTAATTCTTTGAGAGGTGTAGGGAATAGGAAAACGGATTGACCAAAAAGTGCAATTTTTGGTTTTACCAATTTTATTAATTTAGAAGTTAGATCAACATCTATATTCATGGTTTCAACATCAAATGGATAGGGTATTGGATTAAGACCTCTAAATCCTACCGTTCCAAATTTTGCACTTGAAATATGTGCACCACTAGCAAGTGAAAGTGTTGTTATCACATCACCTGGATTTGAAAGAGCAAATACTACTGCTTGATTTGCATTTGTACCGGAAATTGGTCTAACATCAACATAATTGGTGTTAAAAAGCTTTTTTGCAAGATTTGTTGTAAGTATTTCAATTTGATCCACAAAAAAGTTACCTTGATAATACCTTTTTCCTGGTAATCCTTCAGCATATCTTGAGCCTAGATCACTCAATAATAATTCCTTTGCTAATGGTGAAAGAACATTCTCACTTGCAATAAGTGGTATGGATTCTCCAAAAAGTTCATTATGTTGTTTTGCAAGTTCCCTTATTTTTATTGCATCATCATAATTTGTCATAAGGGATATATTTGTAAAAAGTATTAAAAATCTTTCACAAATGTTTTTTATCTAGGAAAAATATGATAGAAAATATGTACTGGCAGGAATTAACATTTAGAGATTTTGAGAGGATGATCGATGATAATACAATTGCAATTCTTCCAATAGGATCATTAGAGGAACATGGGCCGCATCTCCCAATGGGAAGTGATACATACCAGGCGATTTATGTTGCAGAGGAAATTTCGAAAAAATTAAATGCAATAATTTTACCGCCAATAAACTACGGGTATACAGAACTTGATGATTATAAAGGTACAATTTCAATAAGCTTCGATTCAATTTATCATTTAACCTATGATATATTGATAGGTATTGTGAAAAATGGAATAAAAAAAGTGGTAATAATCTCTGGTCATGCCAGTCAAATACATATGGCCGCAATTAGAAAAGCGTGTAATGAAATAACTAAGGAATATGTAATAAAAATAATGCTACTATCTGATTATGACATTGCCTATGAATTAAGGGGAAAAATTGTTCCCTCAGATGATTCTCATGCTGGGGTAATAGAGACTTCAAGGATGATGCACATAAGAGAAGATTTAGTAAAAAATGAAAGAAAATTTGAAAAGAAGGAGAAAGGGGATTTCCTTGTTATACAAAATTATTCCACTATTTTTCCTGATGGTACATTAAGTGATCCAAGTGGTTCAAGCAAGGAATTGGGTGAAAAAATAAATAAATATATTATAGAAAAACTTTTAAAAACTATAAAATATAATTTTTCAATCAAGTAATGTTTGTTTTCTTTGCAATTTCCATGGCCAATTCAACATCCTCCATATCCATAGCGAGGGATGCGGCCTGATCAAAGAGATCCGAATATGATGAAATAAATTCCTTTTTTCTAGACTTAGGTAATTTTTTTGCCACTTCTTCAACGCTTTTCAAAGCTTCCATTAAATAATCCATCGCAACATTATTTTTTCCCCTTTCCATTTCCACATAGGCTAGATTTTGTAATGCAAGAACATAATTTTCAAGATCGTTCAATTTTTTCGATTCCTCTAATGCTTTTTTAAAATATTCAATATAATCATCCTTTCCCCATAAAAGAAGACCTATGTTATTATAGAGTTCAGGCAATATTTTTTCATAATTCTTTTCTTTCGCTTCCTTTAAAATAGATTCAGCCTCTTTTAATGCCTGTTCGGGATCTTTTTCTGAAAGTATATTGAAACGTAAAATCATATCATTAAAATTATTTGATATTTTAATTGCTTCATCAATATATTTTAAAGCATTATCTATTTCCGGATTTTCTTTATAAAAGTAACATTCTGCAATTCTTCTAAGAACATTTACCCTTTCCTCACCATTCAGTGATTTCAGTGCTTCAAGATATAATGAAAGTGCCTGTTCAAACATTTCACGTTCGTACAACTTGTCTGCTTTTGATATTATATTTTCCATACAAAGAATAATTATTGCAATAATTTTAAATTTTTGAATAATAAATTCAAAAGTTTAAAATATGGAATTTTGTAATAACAACCATGGATATTCTTTCATTTCTTAAATTTCTTACAGGTATTGTGTTTCTTTTAATAGCCTCAATTCAAGATATAAGGGAAAGAGAAATATCTCCAATTATTTTCTTATTAATGGGTACCTTTGCCATTTTTTATTTATTTTATCAATTCACATTGAATTTACAAATTATTATTATTATTTTAATATTCCTTATCTCTTTCATAGATTTAGGTAAATGGGATCATATTTTAAATGCTGTATTTATAATTATGATATTCATATTCAATAGCAATATCTATCTTTTTGTGACATCTTTACTATTAATAATATATAAATATATGTATAATTTTAAATTTTTTACAGGAAAGGCTGATATGAGAGCAGCAATTTCAATTACACTGTTAACACCTATGTATCCTGAAACATTCACACCTTTTCATATACATAATAATATTGTATCCATAATTTTTCCATTTTCAATCCAGGTATTATTTTATGCAACAATAATTAATATAATAATATTTATGCCGTATGTTTTTTACAAAAACTATAAAAATGGTATAAGAAAATTCCCTGAAATGTTGATAAAGATTTATAATAAAGGTGTTTGGGAATCATATCAAACGCCGTTTATATTTTCAATTCTTTTGGCCTTCGTGCTTTCCTTTATTGTTCAAATTTTCTATTTTATCCCTTCATAACACCAATTGGTCTCATTTTAACCACAATTCTTGAGATATTTGCACCCTGAACAGCTTCTACTACATCATCAACATTTTTATATGCTCCTGGTGCCTCCTCCGCTGCCACATCTGAAGTCGCAGACTTTACATATATACCCTTCTGAAGGAGTTCCTTTTTAACGGTCTCTCCCCTATATCTCCTCAATGCCTCATTCCTTGAAAGTATTCTCCCAGCACCGTGACAAGTGGATCCAAATGTTTCATCCAGTGCCTGCTGTGTCCCTACAAGTAAGTAAGATGCCCTTCCCATATCTCCAGGAATTAAAACTGGTTGACCGATCTCTTTATAAATTTGTGGAAGATCTTGATGTCCAGCGGGGAATGCTCTTGTTGCACCTTTCCTATGAACAACAAGTTTTTTCCTCTTGCCATCGATTTCATATTCCTCAATCTTTGCTATATTATGTGCTAAACTATATATAACATGCATGCCAAGATCCTCTGCACTTGATTTGAAAATTTTCTCAAAAGCACTCCTAGTCCAATGATTAATCATTTGTCTATTAACAAAACCAAAATTTGCTGCTGCAGCCATTGCACCTAAATAATCCTGTGATTCTTTAGTATGTATTGGTGCAGCCGCAAGTTGCTTATCCACTAATGTAATCCCATATTTCTTAGCTGCTTCTTCCATTACTTCTATATAATCTGTGGCTACCTGATGGCCTAAACCTCTTGACCCTGTATGTATCATTACTGTTATTTGACCCTCAGTAAATATTCCAAATTTTTTGGCAATATCAGGAAGATATATTTTATCAACTACCTGTACCTCTAAAAAATGATTACCTGCCCCAAGTGAGCCAAGCTGTGGCGCTCCCCTCGATTTTGCCTTTTCAGAGACCTTAGATGAATCTGCAAATTTTATTTTTCCATTTTCCTCTATTCTTTCAAGGTCCTCTTCCCAACCGTAACCATTTTCAATTGCCCATTTTGCACCTTCATTAAGTACATTATTCAGATCATTTTTGTTAAGTTTAATTTTCCCCTCCGAACCTACACCACTTGGTACTTCATGAAATATCATATCAATGAGTTCCTTTATTTTTGGTTGAACATCCTTCAACATTAGTTCTGTTCTTAGCATTTTTACACCGCAATTTATATCGTAGCCCACACCACCTGGAGAAATTATGCCTTCATCATAATCAAATGCCGCAACACCACCTATTGGAAATCCATATCCCCAATGTATATCTGGCATTGCGTAAGATGCTCTTATTATGCCAGGTAAAGTGGCAACATTGGCCACCTGTTCTGGAGCATTATCTTTTTTAATATCCTCAATCATGTGTTCAGATGCAATAATAATACCATCTACTTTCATCATTTTTTTGTAAGATTTAGGAATTTTCCATCTAAATTCATCTACCCTTTCTAAGGGGCCTTGCCACATTCTCACACCTCTTTTGATCATTATACAACTATTATTTAAGAATATCGTAATATAAAAAATGATATTTCTTACAAATTTTTATAAATTTTATTCCATAATTTATTTAACTCATTCTTAAATTTTTGAATAAAAATTATAAATTATTCGTAATTATTATATATCAAAAATTTCATTAATGTAAATGGTGATGTTATGAAATCCTTTCTTAAGGATGTACTTTCAAAGAGCTCTATAAAGGAATTACAGAATAATTTTCCAAATAATGCTGTATTAACTGAAGAAGATAAAGAACTTGAGGAATTATTAAAAAGTTTAAAGACTGTAATTAGAATAATTGGATGTGGTGGTGGAGGTTCAAATACAATAAATAGGTTAATGGAGGAGGGCGTGCTTGGAGCAGATTTAATTGCGGCAAATACCGATGCACAACATTTACTCATAATAAAAGCACAAAAAAAGATTTTGTTAGGTAAGAGAACTACTAGAGGCCTTGGTGCTGGTGCATTACCCCAGATAGGTGAACAGGCTGCAAAGGAGGCAGAAGAAAACATAAGAAATGTTCTTCAAGGATCACATATTGTATTTATTACCTGTGGTCTTGGGGGAGGTACTGGAACGGGTTCAGCACCTGTAGTTG
>JAVZSA010000055.1:0-6066 GCA_038880255.1 Thermoplasmata archaeon | reverse complement strand
CCAACCTTGCTCCTTATACTTTTATTGGGTCTAACTACAGATTACAGTGTTTACATAATTTCAAGGTACAGAAATGAATTAAGAAAGGGAAATAGTGAAGCTGCAATGACTACTGTACAATGGGCAGGCCATGCTGTTTTTACAAGTGGTCTTACTGTAGTTATTTCTTATCTTTTGCTTTGGTTAACAGATGTACCATTATTCAGTGATTCTGGCCTTACAAATGCACTTTCAATATCAATCACACTTCTATTGGCACTTACATTTTTACCAGCCATATTATTCACTTTTAAATCAAAACTATTTTGGCCCAGTAACATTAAGAATTCTTCAAAAATAACACACAAAACGATGGAAGGAATATTCAATTTTGATAGAAAATATAAAAATATTTTACTAATTGTTTTCATAATAATTACAATTGGATCCTTGTATGTTTATGAAATTACACCATCAGGTATGGATGTTTTCCAACTTGTTCCACACGAGAGTGGCCTGAATGCAGTTGAAGTAATTAATAAAACATTTAAAGGTGATTCTGTTTTCCAAAACTATATATTACTTATTTTCCCATCAGCTATATATTCAAATGGTACATATAATGTGAGTGAATTGAACACTGTAACCAATGTTGAGAATTTCCTTCTTAGTACAGGGAAGATTTCATTTGTTTATGGGCCTACTTACCCATTTGGAAAATTCATTACTCCAGATTCGTTAACTCAATATTCAAATACTACAAAAAGTATTTATTTAGACCAAATAAATTCTTACATTGGAAAGGATAAAAAAACTGTGGTAATTTATTTCCAAACATCCATGCTCTCCTGGACAAACAGTGCGATGAACCTTGTTACTTATATTTCATCAAATATTAATAAATATGTGGATTCCAATGTAACATGGTATGTTGGAGGACTTGCACAGGGACTTATAGATGCAAATTCTAGGACATTAAATGCATTTGAAACAATAGTACCCATACTTGCCATTGCTGCATTCTTTGTTCTCGCTGTTCAACTCAGCTCATTCCTTACACCATTAAGACTTGTTCTGATGGTGATTGGAATAGTTCTATTCTCTCTTGTAATCTCCTATCTAATATTCTATTACACATTCCATATGCCAATTCTCCTCTTTATGCCTTTATTTGTTTTCATTACGTTACTTGCTGTAGGTTTGGATTATGACATATTCATGATAACACGTGTTAGGGAAGAGGTAATCAATGGAAAGGAGGACGATGAGGGCATAAGAACATCATTAATGGAGAATGGTACTGTGATTATGGTTCTTGGATTAATTCTAGTTTCTACATTCTTCTCACTTTATTTCACATCAATTGGAATAATACAAGAGGTGGGAGTAGGTCTTGCCATGGGAGTGCTTGCAGATACGCTAATATCCTGGATGATATTCATACCTGCAGTTATGATGATAATGAAAAAATACAACTGGTGGCCTTCAAAAATAGGAAAAAAATAAATTATTAAAATAATTTTTTCCTTTATGTTTAAATTTTATCAAGAACCATACCTAAGGGAAATGGAAGTGAAAGTAATTTCAAAAAAAGGAGATTTGTTAAAGTTTGACGATACAATATTTTATCCTGGTGGTGGTGGACAACCATACGATATAGGCATTTTCAAGGGTGAAGGATTTGTAGCTGAAATTACAGAAGTTAAAAAACTTGATGATGGAATATGGCATAAGGTAAAACCAATTGATGGAGAAATTGGAACAAGTGGGAAAATTGAGATTGATTGGAAAAGAAGATATTATTTGATGAAATCACATACTGGGGAACACATATTTTACAAGTCCTTAGAAAATGTTATGCCTGTAAAATTTGTAAAAGTAGAATTTTCAATACCAGAATCTGTTTTATTTGTTGAAGGTGAAGTAACGCTTGACAATATTGAAAAGGCTGAGGAAATTGCAAACTCCATAATAATGAGAAATTTGAATGTAACAACCGAAATAAAGAAATTGGAGGATGTGGGAGAAACTAGAATAAGAAGAGAAAGGATAAAGGAGGAAGAAGTAAGAATAGTTAATGTTGGAAACTTTGATTCATCAGCATGTTCTGGCATTCATGTAAGATCCACTGGTGAAATTGAAAGAATACACATAAAAAGATTGAAAAGATCAAAGTATAATGAAATAATTTTTCTTGTTTCAGAAGAAGCTGTTAAAGAGATTGAAAGAGAAAAAAATGAAATGAGAAGGATTAATCATTTTCTAAATGAATTTGAAAATGCATACAATAAGATAAAAACAATGAAAGAAAATCTTGATTTATTAAAAGAAAATTATTATGAATTGACAGAAAGAATGTTCAATTTTAATAAAATTGAGAATGTAAAATTTCCAATATATTATACTATTGAAGAATTGGGAGAGATTAGGGCTATTGAGAAAAAGGCTCATTCATTAATTGAAAATGAAAAATGCATTGTAATTGTAGGTAGAAAATCTCTCGAAAGAATTAACATATTTAATTCCACAGGACAGGATCTTCATTTAATTGAATTTTTAAAGGAAAAAAATTTAAAAGGTGGTGGGAAAATAGGCTTTATGATAAATGTACCAAGGGAAAATTTCGAAAATATATTTAATGAATTGATTGAAAAGTTTAAAAAAATTTAGAATCATGGAATTATTTCAGTGGAATCCAATGTTGGATCATAATATAATTCCTTAAGATCAAAAATACCTTCTTCTGAAAGAGATTCTAATTCCTCTACCCTTTCAAGAACAATATCTATTGTTTTCTTTGTAACGTAACAAATTTCATCAAAACCATCTTCACCCCAATATTTCTCCATGTATGAAAATAGGCATCTTCCACCACAATACCTAAAATATTTACAATTGTCACATTTTGGTTTCTCAATTTCCTTATATTTGTCAAGAGTGCCAATATTGTTCCAATCGTAATCAGGTGCAATGGGGCAGGCAAAAACTCTTCCATCTGTGTTTATTGTAATAGAATTCTTTCCTGCTCCACAGGGAAAATGTTGAAATGGTTTAAAAAAATGTGCACTCAATATACCCAAAAATGGAACAATCTTGAGCATTTTTTTCAATTTTATTGAATAAATGAATTCATCCATTAATTTTCTTATTCCTGGGAGATAGGATTTATCTGCGTAATTTTTGAGGTCCCAACGATTGTCCCAAACAACATCAAGTTGCCAATGAATTTTATCAAAAATTTTTAAGTTTACTAGATGCATTACATCATTGTATATATCACTTTCAGATGTTATAGTCATTCTACCAATTATTTCAAGATTAAGTGATTTTAAATATTTAGCTGAAGAAATAACTTTTTCATAAACACCATTCCCCCTATTTTTATCTGTCCTTTCTTTATCACCATCTATTGAAAGAAGAACAAAATCAAATTTTTCCCAAAATTCACTATCATAATTTTTCACCAGAATACCATTTGTTTGAATTCCAATTCTCTTTGCATTTATTCTTGAATTTAAATCTCTTATAAATTTCCCGTTTAAAAGTGGCTCACCACCATAATATACTATTGTAGCCTCATCATCATTATTAATAATTTTCACAATCTTTTCAATATCATATTTTATACTGTAGGGAACTGCTCGCTCATCAAATGATCCACCGCAATATTTGCATTTAAGGTTACATTTCCCTGTGGTAGTAACCAAATATAGCATCCGAGGGAAAATTAATTTATAGTTAATACATTTTCCTATTCAGCGGGGATAGCCTAGCGGTAGGGCGACGGCCTGCTAAGCCGTTATCCGAAAGGATTCGAGGGTTCAAATCCCTCTCCCCGCGCTTAAAAGAATTCAACCTATGTATCCAAGATCTTCCTTTTTCTCCCTTTGTTCTACCTGCTCCTGTACTCTCTGTGTTAGCTCATTTAATGTTTGTATTCTTGTTTCCATCTCCTTGAAATCCACATTAATATTAAGGATGCTTACAAGGATTTTAAGAACTGCCATCGCACCCTTTGGATCTGTAAAATAGCCTGATGTTTCACCCATCAAGCATACTCCATCCATATCAAAAAAGTTCATCCCAAGACCAAGCAATAGACCTGCTGCACCCACAATTCCATTACTTGGTTCGCCTGTTGAAAATACAACATTAAACGATTTTAATGTTTCAACAAGTTCATTATTTGTTGCTGCTCCGAAGACCCTTGGTTGATCTGTAAGCTGTCCTGTTCCAAATCCACCTAAAGTATAGATCATTTTTACATTCATCATTTTTGCAATCTCCAGTACCCTATAAGATAGTTCAAACTGCCCTTCATTTGAAAGACCTTGATAATCGCCAATGAGAAATATCAAATCATTCTTTCCCTTAGTTTTATAATAGTATAATTCATTCTTTACCAAATATATTGTCCCATTTTCATTTATTAATACCTGTGGTGGAAAGTATTTCGAATATATTTCCGCAAACTTCTCAGCATTCAACTTTGATACAAGATATTCTGCAGCTAATTTACCAACATTACCCACTCCCGGCAATCCCTCTATCAATATTGGATCCTTCAACCTTGGTTTTTTGTAAATTTTAACCAAAACATTATCCATTTTTTCCTACCTCCATTTTAAATTTTCTTCTATATTCTCCATATTTGTCCACAGGGGAAAAACGCGGTGGTGCTATATAAACTGTAGCATTGCCACACTTTGGACAAAAATCCTTAAGTGTGTATGTTTTGCATTTTGGGCATTTTTTTATCCTTGTTTTCAACTCATTCCACCTTCCTTAAAAATTCTGCATGCCCTCCCAATCTTTTTATTTGATCTACCACAGTATTTGCTGCCTGTCTCAACTTTTCCTCTGCAGTTTTATAATCTGGGGCTACAACAATAATTCTGTATCTTGGTGCCCCAGTATACTGAACTGTCACACCCTCCTCAGGTTTATGTATTTTAATTAAAGCATCCTTGATGTGATCAATAGCATCCTTAGAATTTAATCCAAGTTCAACAAAACCCGAGATCTTTACTTCCGGTGGCAGTATGTTCTCCTTTGCCACCTCTATAAATTTATTTACCCATTCACCCTGATTTTCTTTTCTAAATTCTTCTGGTTCAAAGGATGCAGTTTCAAATGCAGCATATAACGTTCCATAATTGTTTTCTAATGATTCAGAAATTTTATCAAGATCAATATTCTCTCCAGATTTTTGCTTAACTATTTCCAACAATTTTCTCGCCTTTTGTTCATTCTTCCATTCCTGCACCTTTTCCCTTCTCTGATGCTCGTTTACCCTTTTTAATGAAAGGTCAATATGCCCCTTTTCCTTGTTTATGTCAATTACTTGACAAACTACCTTTTGCCCCTCTCTCACAAAATCCCTAATATATTTTATCCATCCTGAAGCTACTTCACTTACATGGATAAAGCCCTTCTTACCAGGGTATTCATCCAAATCAACAAACGCACCATAATCTTTAACAGATTCAATTGTTCCAATTACGAGATCACCAACTTCAGGATATTCCCTCTTCATTCAAAGGTCCCCGTAATTTCACCCTTAATGAGTAATTTCCCACCTGTGGGTATTGCAAGGGTAGAACCACAAACTGTACATAAAACAGTAGTACTACCCCTAATATATGTAATTTCCTCATTTCCACAATCCTTACACTTTATTTTTATGAACTTTTTTTCAAGATCCTTAGGTACTTTGAATTCCTTTTCCATTTTATTCTACCTCCACGAGCTCAAATTTCTTAGCCCTCCACATTGGAACAGTATGTGCTCTATGGCAGACTGTGCACCTATACCTTATGTTAATTCTCTTTGTAGGTTTTTCCCTACCTTCAAATTTTGGTCTTGGAAATCCACCGTAACCTGAAGTAACTCTTCTGAATCTTCTTTGGCCCCATTTCAATTCGCTCGCTTTTCTTTTCTTAACTCTCTCTATTTCATGAATTGTGTGCCTTTTACAGTAAGGACAGTACCTTTTTACTTTTGTAGGCATTTTCATCCTAATACACCTTTTAAATGTTTACCTGTGGATTATAAATTCTCATTATTTAACTTTTCTGAATTTTTAAG
>JAVZSA010000054.1:0-6457 GCA_038880255.1 Thermoplasmata archaeon | reverse complement strand
TCCAATCTTTTTACATTAATAATTGAAACTACATAATTGTTAAAATCTTCCTGAGTAATTTCCTTTAGTTTTAATATATTAATATTTTTAAATAAAACTTTTTTACCGTAACTTTTAATTTCAACTCCTGAAATTTCGAGGTTATCTATATTTGAGATTGTCAAAAATTGTGATTCTTTTAATCCCTGAACAAATTGTTCACCAGTTTCTTTTATTCCAGATGCTGTGGAAACAAATAACTTATATGCTTCATTAGTTATTTCTCCTATAGTTTTGCCTGTTGTTTTTGCAATATCCTTAATAGTATTGTATAACTCTTTTTTAACTCCTTTTATTGAAATTGTTTCATCATTCATATTTTCCTATAAGTAAATCTGGTTTATAAGTTTTATGGTAATCAAGTAATCTGGATTACGATTAAATATAAAATTTTTTAATTAACCTTCTTTATTTGTGATAAATAGATTCCCACTATTACAAAAAGAATTCCAAAATAATTAATAAATGCAATCTTTTCATGTAATATCAAAACAGACAATAAAACGGATAGTATTGGAACCAAAAAAAGGTATGGTGAAATTCTTGAGACATTATATTTTTTTAAAAAATATAAATAAATTAACATTGCAATGGAAGTACCTAACGTTCCCATATAAATAACAATTGTGAAAAATTCCAAATTTAAATTTTTTAGAACTAATGGTCCAGAAAAAATTGCTACTAGAAATGTTATAGGTAGAGAATAAAGAAATTGCATCGTATTTACACTTATTAGTTCAATATTACTCATGTATTTTTTATAAAAAATAGCTCCCAACGCCCATCCGAAAGCAGAAACTATTAGAAATATTAAACCCAAAAATGTATAGATTGTAAATTCCTCAAAGAAGATTAAAATTATACCTATTAATCCAAGAATAGATCCAAAAAAATTTAATTTGGTAATCTTTTCATTAAGTATTATTATTGAAAGAAGAACATTAAGAATTGGATAAGAATATATTATGATTGACGATAACGAAGCACTTTCTACCATTTCCCCCATAAACCAAAATTCCATAAAAATAACTATATTTAAAAGAGATAAAACAAAAAATTTTATGTGAACTTTATACGAACTCTTCCATACAAAAGATTTTGGAAATAATATTATAGAAATAAGCAATGCAAAAAGTATTCTAAAAAATAGTACATAAAAAACGTTTTCGTAATTAACTACTACTTTTACTAATAAGAAATTTAAAGCCCAGAAAAGGGACATTAATGTAAAAAGAAGAATTTCGAAATAATTTTTCATTCTTTTACAGAATAGAAAATCTAATTAAATATTTTATTATTATTGATATATATGGAAATTTTAAATGTGGAAGAAAAGGATAAAAATGAAATATTTGAAATTTCAAAAAATAGTTTTGAATGGGGAGATTATATCAATGAGGTTTTTGATTTATGGCTGAAAGAAGGAATATTTATTAAAGCTGTAGATAATAATGCAATTCTTGGATTTCTTCACATAAAGGTATTTGATAAATTTGTTTGGTTAGAGGGATTACGTGTAAAAACTGAATATAGAAAAAAAGGAATTGGAAGTGAATTAACTAAAAAAGCTATAGAATTGGCTGGGAATAAGGTCATCAGACTATTAATATCTGAAACAAATATCGCTTCATTAAATTTAGCTAAAAAATTTAACTTTAATATTATAGATCATGTATATTATAAGGAGGGAGAGAGGTTAGAATTTAATCAATTAATTGAAAAATTAAATCTAAAAAAATCTAATGAATTATTGTTAGAAAACTATATGGATAAATGGGTGTATTATGAAAATGAATATTATAAAGATTATATTTATAAAAATGATGAGGGAGTGAAAATTTTAAACACAAGTCCGCCTTTTATTTTACAAGGTAAAATTGATTTTGAAAATATGAATAAGCAAAGTGGTGACGAATGTTTATTAATTTTGGAAAAAAAGAAATAACAAATATTTTTAAAAAATATTTTATAACAGTTGATCATTTATTTAATTGATGAAGAAAATTATTACCATATTAATTTTTATAATTTTAATTTTAATAACAATACCATTAGTTTCTGGGGAAAATCATTATACAAGGACCCCTATAAAACATGTAATTAACATATACTTTGAAAATAATGCATTTGACACAATATTTGGTATTTATCCACATGATAATTATTCTTGGAATCAAAGTATAATAAAAAATATGAGTATTCCAAATAATTTAATTTCAGAAAATTTAACTGATAAATTGAATATGGTGCCTAATAATAAATTTTTTACAGAAAATCCAATTGAAGGTTATACAGCATATTATTTGGATTGGAATAAAGGAAAATTAAATAATTTTGTTAATGGAAGTGGACCTCAATCTATGGTGTATTTTAGTTCAGTTCAATTTGGTCTTGAATGGTCCATAGCCTCAGAGTATGCTATTGGTGATATGTACTTTTCTAATTATATGTCAGAAAGTGCTCCAAACACACTTCTTTATTTGGCAGGTTATACCCCAGTGTTTAATGATTATGGCCCCCCACCATATATACCTTTTAATGAAACAATCTTTGGTGAACTTACACATTACAATATATCTTGGGGGATTTATGTTGGAAATCCAAAGAATGGAACATTTGATTATTCCTCATTTTTAAATGGCTGGAATATTTATAAAAACCACCTTTATTCATGGAATGATTTCATATATCAAGTAGAAACAGGTACCTTGCCCAATGTATCCTATATATTTACACAGGACTTTGGAGATTATGATCAACATCCACCAAATTATGTTGAAAGAGGTGAAATATGGTTAGCTAATATTATAGAATCAATTGAAAAAAGTATTTTATGGAATAGTTCTACAGTATTCATTACCTATGATGAATTTGGAGGATTTTATGATCATATTCCACCACCCACTTTAGATGGAATACAACTCGGTATGAGAGTTCCATTTATAGTAGTTTCGCCATATGCAAAGGAAAACTATGTCTCGCACACTATTCTTACACATACTTCCCTTCTAGCTTTTATTGATTATAATTGGAACATCCCAGCTCTGAACAAATTAGTTTCAGATTCAAATATACCACTTGATATTTTTAATTTTGAAAAAACATACTTTAATGGAATGGTGGCCAGACCACCAATTGATATATTTTCTGGAAAAATTAATACTATTGGTTTGAATAAGTCAATTTATCCCCAAAATGTCACAATAAATTTTTCATATTCTTTTCCCCTTCCACCACAATTTCAATATTCCTCGTTACCTTATGAAAGGTATGGTAGTTCAAATATTACTCTCTCTTCATTAGGCTTTCCTATTTTCATTTTAAAAAATACTGAAATAATGCCTATTTATTTTGAACCTTGGTTCCTGATAATGCTATTATTTGTAAACTTAGCTCTCATAACCTTATACTATTTAAAGAGGGGTTTTGAAAAAGTAACATTACTCAAATTTTCCACCTATGTATCAATTGTTTCAACTTTTTTAATATTGACAATCGCCTATTCTATTAACCTTATTTATTTAATAGGGGATGAAAGACAGGAATTTCCGTTATTTTTAGGTATAATCTTAGGTTCAATATTATTTTCATATGGTGGAATGATTGCAAAAAGAAAATTTATTCCATACGGAATTGTAATTTCATTATTGCTTATTATGGCAGCATTATTAATTATTTTATACAATTCCTTTGTAATAAACAATACAGAATTATTTTTGATCAGTTTCATGATAATTTCACCTTTATTACCAATTGTACAACTTTTTAATTCAAACAATATGACAATTAAATCTAGGATTTTATTTTCTACCATAACATTTTTGATTTTTATGCTATTTATATTTACATTTTCAATTGCATATACACTCTCTTCACAAACAATATTACCAATTGGAGTATCCATTTTTGGCTATGTCTCCATAATCCTTTCTATTGCACTCATTTTTAAAGGAGGTGAATGATTATGAAACTATATTGTCTCTGGGGTGATGAAAATAAAGGTATTAAAGTGAATAAAAAATTTTATAATTTCATTTATGAGAAATTTGGTATAGATGATAATAAAATTGTATGGGATGGACATTATGTAATTAATGAATTAGAAAAGAATGAGGATTTAGAAAAATTATTAAAAGAATGTTTAAAAGACAAAAACATTTCCTTTGATACAAAAGATAGATTTTACCATTCTTTTGGTAAAAGTGGATTTGATTATATTACACTTATGGAAAACAGTAATTTTAGAATTGTAGATGCAGTAATTTATCCAAACGAAGAAGAAATACCATGTATTTTTGAAAAATTAAAGAATGAATGTGAAATAATAATATATGGAGGAGGAACATCTGTTACTGGAGGCATTGCTCCAAGCGGTAGGAAAAAATTTTCAATTGCTCTAGATACTATGAATCTAAACTATTTTAATGTGGATGAAAAATCAATGATTCTTGAAGCAGGAACAGGAATAAAAGGCCCTGATCTTGAAAACAGACTTAAAAAGTTTGGTCTTACCTTAGGTAATTTTCCCGAATCTTTTGAATATTCAACTCTTGGCGGCTGGATTGCTACAAATGCCGCTGGACAAGAATCCAATAGATATGGAAAAATTAAGGATATGGTTTTAGGTGTGACGATGGTATCCCCTTCAGGAACATTTTCGGATAAAAAAGCTCCTGCAGAGTCTGCTTTCTTCAGGGTTTCAGATATTGCCATAGGAAGTGAAGGTACTTATGGTGTTATTACTAGAGCATACCTAAAAGTACATAAAATTCCTAAAAAACTATATTTTAAAGCATATATATTTAAAAATTTTTCGGATGGGCTCGAATCGTTAAGAAAAATTATTACTAATGGAAAGATACCACTTGTTTCTAGACTCTCTGATGAAATTGAGTCTAAACTATCATTAATTGCAATCGAAGATAATGCATTTGTAAAAATATTTAAAACATATTTAAAAATGAGGGGCGTGTTAAATAACGGTTCAATATTAATAGTTGTTAATGATAGTAAAATACCTAAAATTGATGGTATTAATCTTGGATCTATGCCTTCCAAGTTTTGGCTAAAATCTAGATATGATAGGCCCTATTTGTACAATGAGCTTCTGAAGCACGGTATTGTTGCTGAAACAATTGAGACATCAACTGTCTGGTCAAACGCTTATAGCCTCTATAGAAATGTTACATTATCTTTCAATGATACTTTAGAAAAAAATGGAGTGAGTGGTTTAATTATGTGTCACGCATCTCACGAATACTTAACTGGTACTGCATTATATTTTACTTTTATTTTTTATTCAAAAGATGAGAGAAAAAAATATCTGACAATTTTAAGGAATGCAGTTATAAAAAGTATCATAGAATCCGGTGGTTCAATTTCACATCATCATGGAATTGGCACATATTTAGGAGATGAGTTAAAAAGTTACAAAGGAAATGCCTATAATATAATAAAGGCTTTAAAAAATAACCTTGATCCAGACAATATGCTTAATTCAGAAATAATAAAGTGAATATTTATGAAAATTTTTTTCATTATCAATCCAATTGCAGGCAATGGAAAAGCATTGGAAGAATGGGAAAAGAATAAAATAAAAATTTTTAAAAATTTTGGAGAACAAAATTATGAGTTTACAAAGTACCCAGGTCATGCGATAGAAATATCCAAAAAAATTTCTAATGAAGATTTTGATTTAATAGTATCAGTTGGTGGTGATGGTACACTGAATGAAGTGGTCAATGGTCTTGTAAATTCTAATAAAACTATTGTCATTTTGCCATTTGGAACAGGTTCTGATTTTGGGAAAACTATTGGAATAAGAAATTTGGATGATTTTTTTATTGCAATTAAAAATGGAAAGAAAATAAAGGTGGATATTGGAAATGTATATTTCACTGAACAATCATTTTCAAGATATTTTATCAATATCCTAGAAATAGGTTTTGGAGCAGAGGTAATGAATTATGTAAATAAGCATAAATCTCTTGGAAAATATTCATTCATTTTAGGTATAATCTCCACCTTATCAAAAATGAAAAAATTTGATCTTAATATTCAATTAAATACTATAAAGAAAACATTTTCCACAATTGAGGTAATAGTAGCTAATGGCAAGTACTTTGGTGGTGGTATGCTCGCATCTCCAGATTCAAAAATTGATGATGGATTTTTAAATTTACATATACTGAAATCATTTTCTAAATTAACATCTGTAATTCGTTTAAGAAATCTTATTTCGGGAGAATATATAAAAAAAGGATATTCATATGATTTTATTTCCAATGAAATATTCGTTGAAAATTCTGGAATACTTGTGGAAATGGATGGAGATGTTATTGGAAAAACACCTATAAAAATAACAATTTTAGAAAAAAAGATTGAGTTTCTAATTCCACAAAAATTTTAAAATTGTGGA
>JAVZSA010000053.1:0-6504 GCA_038880255.1 Thermoplasmata archaeon | reverse complement strand
AAAAAATAAAAATTGTTCATAAAAATTTTTATTTTTTTCTTCCCCTTAACATTATGAATACTAAAGCTATTATTATAATTACAAGAATGAAAATTGTCAAGTTGCTCAATGAGATTAGAGCATTACTTCCGGTAGAAAATAAAGGTGTTGAAATGTTGAAGTTAAATGTATATGTTTCAATCAATGGTTTTGTACTTATATTTTCAAATATTAACATTACAAGTTTTGCATTGTACTGTCCTGGAACAGCATTGTCAGCTACATCAATAATGTAAGGAACAGTATAACTTTCATTTTCATTCAATGATTCTAAAGTGACATTGTTAAGCATCAAACCCTCCAATGGATTGCTAGAACTCACGTGCAAATCTATCACTTGTGGATAAAGGAAATGGATTTGCATCATCTGTATGTTTCCTGGCCCTTTATTCTTCAAATAAAATGTCACTTGTACCTTTGATTCACCGGGGCTTAATACAGGTATTGAACTCCTTACTTGAATGTATGGTTCCTTTAAAACGGTAATAGGTACTGAAAATGTTGTTTCTCCAATTTTCAAGGTGATATAATATATTCCTGGTAATGATGGTGAATTATAATATACTGTATAATTGAAAATTAAATGCGGTGGTAGTATTGAAATTGTAAATGGCGTATTTATTATTTCCATAGTGGAATTTACCGATAATGAAACATTATAAGCTAAAGAATTACCAGAATTAATGATGGAAAATGTAATTGAATTGAATGTCTGATTCGTGAAGACATAGGGAGGATTTTTAATGTAACCTTGTACTTGTAGATTTGAATATCCATAAATACCCACATAAAATATAGAATTCTGCATCTTACCATTCAAAATATAATTAATTTTTTGAATATAAATACCATCTGTAGAATTATTAAAAATATTGACAACAAAATTCAATGTAACTGGGGTAAAAGGAGGTAGGACAGGTACTTCCAATTTCTGTAAATATCCATAAAATGGATATGTTGGCTGATAAATAAAGGTAACATTCGTAGCATCAGTATTTCCTTCATTTGCAGTGATTATATTAAGCGATACATCATGCGTACCTGGCGATGGGACAAACGTTTGCATAACCAAATAGGAACTTAATACAGATATATTTGTATATCCTGTTAATGAAACTTGAAAATTTTGAATTTCAGTTGAATTTTCTATCGTGAATTTAATTTGTTGTTTGTAAGTACCAACAGTTGTGTTATTATATATGGAAACTATAAAATCAAGTGGTATTTTCTGCATTGGTCCTATTATAGATATATTATCCGTTTGTGCATTACCATAAAAAGGATATTGTGGCATATAATTAACTGAAAGATTTGATACATATGATGTACCAATGTTCATAACTTCAACTATGAGTGGAATATTTTTCATATTCGCTGCTGCTTGAAATCCAGGTGAAACAATGTAAGCATCAACTACAGTAATATTATAGAAATTACTCCAGGTGAAATTAAATGAAATATTACCATTTACAGTCAAATAAGAGAAATTTAATTCCTCAGGGTACACCCCATTTTTTAAATTTGGAAGCAAATTAACCATGAAAGTTACTTGTGTATATCCATAGGCAGGAATTCCGGTCACCAATTCCTTGACCGTATTTCCTTGGAAAGGATACTTTGGAGTAAAAGAGAATGATATATTCGTTACTGGAGAATTCCCCGAATTGCCAACAATAATTGTAAATGGTACAGGATTTTGATTTGGTAATGGGTTGATATAATTATTATTTACACCAATGTAAGATCCTGCTACAAAGAGGTGAATATTTCCTTCCAATGGTACGTAAAAAGTTGTACTTAAGTTCTGTACAGTTCCTCCAAATGTACTACTTCCGTATGCAAAAAGGTCCATTACATAAATACCATTCTTAGCTTCAGGGGAAATGTTCAAAAGTTGAAATATTGTAATTGTACTATTAGAATTGAACTGTGGTAGTCTTATCACAGTCTTTTCTTGAACTTGAGAATTGTTTATTACATAACCATAGGAGAATGGGGGCTTAGCATAAATAAAGGCTGTAAAATTATATATTGTTTGTCCTTCATTTTTTATTTCAACATAGAGCGGCGCATTTACCATCCCTGGAACGGGAAGAACAGTAGAATTAGAACCAAACCAGTAAACATTTGTTACGATTAAAGGTGATTCTGCAGTTGAAATACTACTCCAAAGTGTAAACACTAATAATAAAATAGCAAAAATCGAAATTATTTTTTTCATATCAACTCACCACCAATTTTTATTTTCTTTAACAGGGAAACCATTATAAGTGTTATGAATGCTACTAAGATTCCAGTAATATAGATAAGATCAAACGCTTCCTGTGAAGGAAAGAAACCAAATATTGGTAAATAGGGAAGGCCATAATAACTCTTAGGTATTTCACCTACTATCACTGCCTGTTCATATCCAGTTTCTATAACGCCTGCTATTGCTGGTGCAATAACACTACCTACATTTCTAAAAAGTTGATTCATACCTGTGGAAATACCCATTTTTTCTGGAGGTGATATTGATACCAACATGTTTATTATGCCCACCATAGTGAATGACTGGCCTACACCAAGAAGAAGTGAATCCTCTGTAATGGAAATTGCATCTGATCTGTTAAAATATAACGCTAAAAATGAAACCATCTGTATTATTATGCCAATGAATATGGTAAATTTAGGTCCTTTTTTTCTTACAGTTAATGCTGCCACTGGAGCAAAAACCATCGCAAAAATTGCAGCTGGCAAGTTCGTAAGTCCTGCAGTAATTATAGATTCACCAAATCCTGCAGGGGGTGGATCCTCAAGCAAGGGTGGAATTGTAAAATAGAGAAAGAACATACTTGATGCAGCTGTGAGTGATATAAAATTTAAAAGAAATATATTTTTTGAAGAAAGTAAACTTAGATCTATAAGTGGTTGATTGGTATATTTTTCTGAAAGTATGAATAATGAAAGCAAAACTACGGAAAAAGCATAAAGTGAAATGATGCTCTGAGAAGTCCAACCCCAATATTGCCCTTCAGATGTGGCAATTAGAGCCATTATTATGCCAGCGGAAAGAAAAACTGTGCCAAAAATATCAAGTTTTGCATTTATTCTTACATTTGATTCCCTTAAATATTTTAAAGCTAGGAAAAAGAGTAATAGGGTGACAGGAATTGCCGAGTGATAATCCCATTCCCAGCCATAATTCTGTGAAATATATGCACCAAGTACCAAACCTAGGCTAGCACCTCCAGCAAATGTCGCACTCACAATACCCTGAGCCAATGGAATTTCCTCAGGTGAAAATTCATCTCTTATTAATGAGAATGCAATTGGAAACATTGCCATACCTGCACCTTGAACAGTCCTAATTAATATGAAAATTCCAAGTGTGTTTGCAAACCCTCCAAATATCACAGAGATTGAATATATGGCAGAGACTAATAGAAAAATTCTTTTCTTCCCATATATGTCTGCTAGTTTCCCAAAAATTATTGAAGAGACAGTACCTGATATGAGATAGGATGTTACCACCCAAGAAATGGAATCATAATCAGTATTGAAATACTCAATAAGTATGGGCAGAGATGGTACTATCATTGTTTCTATGTACATTACAAGCATGCCAGCGAAAGCCATCACCGCTACAGCTGCCTTTTGTTCCCTGTTAAACTTCATTTTTGAAATGAAAAATAAATAACTATATCAATTTATTCTTTCCATTAATAAATTTTAATAAATTAATTGTTAATATTTATATTAAAATCATATACTCTCTAACTCACAGGAAAACATTAAATTTTCATTTAAATATTGTCTTCTATTTACTCAGATCTATAAGTCTTTTTTCACCTTGAAGATTCTTTATTTCTGTTATGTCTTGAACTACTTCAAGTGTTCCAATGTATTCACCATTTTTATTTCTTACAGGGAAATATCTAATGTGGATCATTTTTTTGCCCATATTTATCCAAAATTCTGCATTTTTTCTCTTATTTTCTTTAAATTCTTCTATTATTTTTTTAACTATATGTACACTTTTAGGTGGATGGCATAATTCTACTTTCCTTCCAATTGTAGTTCTTGTTCTTAGAAATAGCATATTTTCACTATAAGTAAAGTATCTTAATCTATCCTCTTTATCTATAAATGTAATTTCAAATGGTAAAGTTTTTAGTATACTCTCAATTTCATCAATATTTAAATAACCTTCATCAAGTTTTAATACTCCTTCTTTAATTGGTGAAAAAGTGTCAATTTCCTTAGACATTAAAAGTGCATTTTTCATTTCTCCAGGGAGTTTCATAATTTGTTCATTTGTAAGTTTACCATCTATTTCATATGGATATAAAGGTTTTGCATCTGACTTCCATATATTTTCAGGAATTTTAAGTTTATAATATCCGATTAAATGAGATTGATTTTGTATCATAGACCATTCACCTTCACTAAATAATGACCAGCATGTGGGGTAAAGTATATTATTTTCTCTAAATACTTGATCACCAATTAGTTGTGCCAAATCTAGAAGTTTATTCTTTGTTTCTTGATTTATTTTATCATAATTATTGTTTAGGAGTTGTAATGATTCGCGTATTTTATCCATTATTTCATCCTCTTTAGTCCATAAAACGCGGGATACAGCTGATAATCCTCTTCTTTCTAAGTAAGGAAATATTAACATCTGTTGTTTAAAATAATGTTTTTTTATGTCATAAAGGGAAATAATTAAATCTTTTAATTCTTTAATTTTTTCAATATTAGGCGAATCTTCAATGGATTTAATAAAAAGTGTTATTTTTTCACTATCTTTCATTAATTCCTCATTTTCCTTCAATAAAATATCAATAGGGTGCCAAGTAGGGACCCCTTTTAGCTGCATACCGGATGCCAATTCTTCTCTAAATAATTCAACATGAAGATTACACATATGAGCTATTTGTGCTATTGTAACACCCTCCTTAATTAATGATTGTTCTATAAGTGGTATTTCCCAAGGTTTTACTTTTATTAAAATTTCTCTGAGTTCTTCTTTTGCTTTTTCAACATTTTTATTATTATGTAGCTCTTTTAATTTTTCTTTAATCTGTCTTATTTCCTCCTCAATTCTATCTTCATTTTTCATAAATGAAACAAAATACTTTTTTTATTTATGGCTTTTGTTATTTTTAAAATTAAAAAATTTTTTAATATATTCTATCTTTAGTTTTCTAAATTTATATTAATAGAAAATATATTCAAATTCTGAATTAAAAATTATAATTTCATAATTCTTGAATAATATGTCAATTTTTATTTTTGAAATTGGTTTTTTGTATTAACTATATTTTATTTTTCAATTCGAATTTTTAACCAAGTTACATTATTAATAGGTCGATCAAAAAATCATTTAATCACAAATGCTTTTAATTCTGCTTTTTTATTTGCAGAAATATTTTTAGTTTTTTATCATATACGCTCTAAAATTTCTAAATTTAATAATTATGCCTTTTTTCTTGTTTTTTTGATTTCAATAGTACAAAAATTTTTCCTGGCATCTTCTACAATTTTTTTGTCCTATGTCATTGCATATTTATCTAAGAAATATAATACGTAAACTTCTTTGTAAAACAAAAGTAAATGTAGAGCAAAATAAAGAAAATAGTAATAATGGAAATAAAATTTATATTACATATTTTTTCGTATTGAAATTTTTACAAATATACATTAATAATATAAATTATGCAAAATCTTTATATATTACAATATCCATTACCTTATTTAGGAGGTTATAATTATGGCAAAAACTCTAAAGAAAATGCTAATAAGCACCATTGTTGTTCTAATGATGGTGTTCTCTGCAGCATTTATAGGGATTTCTTCGAGTGTCAATGCCCAACCTAGTGCCTCGCCTACTCCTGTAGGTACATTTACACTTAATCCTGCAACGGGAGCTTTTCCAGGTCAGCTTGTAACTTATACATGGACGGGTGTTCCTTCAACATTAGTACCACCTGTTTATGTTACAGTCTACTTGAATAATGTACCATATGGGAATCCTACAATTGCCACCTATGATAGTATGTCTGGAACATTGACTGGAACATTTATAATGCCAAATGCAAATCCTGGAACTGTTTTTATGGTATCTTTAAGTTATAGGGATAGTGCCCAGAATTATGGGGTATCATCCTCCAGTATTTCAACTCAAGGAAATGTATATGGGGCTCCTATAAAAGAATTTACTACTACTACAAACACACAGTTTGGTGCTCCATATATAGTTACAGCTAATGTTAATTACAGTGGAATTCAGAAAAGAACCGTGGAGTTTAATGGGGGTAATGGTCAAGTTTCTGGATATACAAACACCACCTTTAATGTTTCTTCTACTAATAGTAAAACATTAGCATCTAAAAATATTGGGGAGGTAAATTTAGTTGGTTCTACGAATTATGTAAATCAGTTTTTCACAAATCAATCAACTCAAACACTTTCAATAAATGC
>JAVZSA010000052.1:0-6549 GCA_038880255.1 Thermoplasmata archaeon | reverse complement strand
GGGTAGTTCACATATCGAAGAATTTATTAGTATAAAAATAATATAAAAGATTATGCCATTGTTGGGTAGAAGACCTTCAGTAAATTTCATAACGATGCTAAAGGATTTACTTCGCCAGGGAGAAGAAGAGGCAAAAAAAGATCCCAATGCTGCCAAGGTCACACTTAGAAAAATACACAGAATGATTAGTGATGCTGATCCTGCTGAGAGGACGGCAATAGAAGAAAATAAAAATGATGTGATAAATATACTACTTAGGGCGGGGGAATTACTTTTTGAATTAAATGATAAAGATAAAAGTATTGATTATTTTGAAAAGGTAAAAGAATACGATCCTAAGAATGTTAAAGCATGGTTTGAAATAGGCAGGATCTTGGTAAGTCAAAATGTTCAGATACCCTATGCAATTGTAAATCTCAAAAAGGCCATAGAATTAGATCCAACAAATTATAATGCAATGGTTTTGCTTGGTGATATCTATAGAATAAGACATGAGAATGAAGAAAGTTTAAAATGGTATAAAGAATCGTTAAAATATAGTGAAAATAAATTGGATATATTGAATAGGATTTTGGCTGTAGACCCAAATGATGAAGAGGCATTAAAACAGAAATTAAATTATTTTATTTCAAGTGGTATGAAGGAGGAGGCTTCAAATATTTATTTACAGATGGCATTATCTAAAAATAGTATTGATCTTGTTGATGAAGGATTAAAATTGACCCCTAACAATATAGAACTTTTAAAAACAAAGGCAAGATTTTTAATTTCAATGGGTAGAAAATCTGAGGCTGAACAATTTATAGAAAAGGTAGAAAAAGTTTCACCTGATGATCCTGAACTATTGCTTTTAAAGAAGCAGGTGGAAGAAAAGGTGGAGGAAACACAGGATATTTTTGGTGAACTTTCACTTGATATGAATGAACCTGATGAAAACGATATTGCAATAGCAATTTATGACATCCCAACTTTAAGAAAATTGTTGAAAAATTTCGGAATGAATGAAAGTTTTAAAAATAAACTTGAAAATGTACTCTTATCCAAAGGAAGGTCTTTGGAAATTATAAGTGCTATAGAAGAAAATCTTAGGGATGGAATTTCCCTGGAAGGGTTAAAACAATATTTTCCTGAGATTGATGGAATAAAAATTTTTGTTTCAGGAGACCTCGAAAACTCTGAAAAATTTTTCAATTCATTAGTTCAAAAGGATCAGAAGAATGCAGTTGCGTGGTATTACAAAGCTAGGATAGCAAAAGCGAAGGGTAATTTAATGGCATCAAAAAATTTCTTAACAATGGCTCTTAGACTTGGATTTCCAAAGGAAATGATTGATCCTTCCTTACTAGATTTGGTGTCCTAAATGATATTGGTAAAGATTGGGGGTAGTGTAATAACCGATAAAAGAAAATATAAAAAGATAAGGGAAGGTGTGATAGATAGACTTGCTTCAGAGTTTATTGTGGGAGAATCCATATTGATCCATGGTGCAGGATCCTTTGGACATCATATCGCAGATGAATACGCTCTTAATGATGGTCTAAACGAAAATAACAGAATAAAATATTCACTAGTAGCAAGAGATTTGCAGGAATTGAATACCACAATAATTGATAAGTTTATTGCTCACAACAAGCCTGCTATAACGATACCTGTACATTCATTTCATATGGTGGGTGAACAGTTTATGTACAAAAGATTTGTAGATTATCTGGAAAGAGGTATACTTCCCGTTACCTATGGGGATGTTATTTTGGATCCAAAGAAGGGAATGGGCATATGTTCTGGTGATCAGATTGCATTTCATTTATCAAAATCTCTTAAACCAAAAAGGGTAATATTTGTTACAGATGTTGATGGTATTTACAATAAAAATCCAAAAATATTCAGTAATGCAAGATTAATAGAAAATCTTACTTCAGATCAAATTGTTGAGTTTGAGGGGAATGTACCAGATGTAACAGGATCAATGGAAGGGAAATTGAGGGTAATGAGAGCAATTGCAAAACTTGGTATTGATGTAATTGTTATAAATGGTCTTGTAAGGGGGAGGCTTAGAAAGGCTATGGAAGGTAAAGAATTAAAAGGAACGAGGGTATTGCCATGATAGGGAATAGAAAAGCGGATCATGTTGAAATTGCTTCTGAAAAGGATGTAAATACACATTACAATTATTGGGATGATATAATACTTATACATAACACAATGCCCGAAATAAACTATGATGAAATTTCCACAGAAACGTATTTTTTTAGGAAGTATTTAAAATATCCAATAATCATAGAATCAATGACTGGCGGATTTCCAGAGGCTAGAAATATAAATGAAACATTAGCGAAGGTAGCATCAGAGCTTCAGATAGGAATGGGAGTAGGAAGTCAAAGGATTCTTTTAAAAAATAAGGATATTCTTGATACATTTTCTGTAGTAAGAAATTATGATATTCCACTTAGGATCGCAAACATTGGAGCTCCACAGCTCATAGATCAACGCAGTGAAAAGGCAGTGACTGATGAAGAAATATCATATATTATAAATTCTTTAGATGCCCATTTCCTTAACATACATTTCAATTTTTTACAGGAAGTTGTTCAACCCGAAGGTGATAAAAAGGCTAAGGGTGTGGAACAAAGGTTAAGAGAAGTTTGCTATAAATTTCCAGTGATTGCAAAAGAAACAGGAGCAGGTATGGATTTTAACGTTGCTTTGAGATTGAAAAGAGTAGGGGTGAAGGCAATAGATATCTCTGGTGTTTCAGGAACATCATTTTCTGCAGTTGAATACTACAGGGCAAAGTTGATGAATGATAGGATAAGGGAAAGGCTAGGACTAACATTCTGGGATTGGGGCATACCATCTCCATATTCCGTGATTAGCACAAAAAATGTGGGACTGAAAATTATTGCATCTGGTGGCATAAGGAATGGTCTAGATATAGTAAGGGCACTTACACTTGGTGCAGATCTTGTGGGTATGGCAGGACATGTTTTAAAGTTTGCCAAACAGGGATATAAACCACTCTTAGATGAAATGTCTGTGATAATAGAAGAAATGAAGGCTGCAATGTTTCTCACAGGTTCTAAGTCTATTGAATCACTTAAAAATAAAAATTATTTAATTATTGGGAAACTGAGAGAATGGATGGAAAACAAATGATTGAAAAATGTCCGGTTTGTAACAATAATACTCTTGAAACAACAATTGTAGAAGAAAATATTGAATATTTTGGAAAAATGGTAATAATTACATCATATTGTTCAACATGTGGTTATAAACATAATGATATAATAATGCCTGACCAGAAGGAATCGGTAAAGATTACGTTTGTTGCTTCAGGTGAAGAAGATCTCAAGGTAAGGGTAATAAGATCTTCTTTTGCAAGTATAAAAATACCTGAGATTGGTGTTTCAATTGATCCAATAACCAATGGTGAGTCCTTTGTTTCAAATGTTGAAGGTGTACTTATGAGAGTGATAAACATACTATCACAACTCCTTAGAGATTCTGATGAGAAGAAAAGAATTGAAATATTAGAAAGGCTAAAAAAAATAGGAAGAATGAGAAATGGACTAGAAAAATTTACAATCATAATGGAAGATCCAACTGGAAATAGCGCGATATTAAGTAATAGGGCTGTGGTGATAAAGGAAAAAATTAATAGGCAATAAAAATAATCATTTTTCTATGGACATAGATGAAATTGTAAATATGATGAAGAAATCTTTACCAGATGAAACGTTATTTACTGAGGTTATTAGGGAAATTATAAAGGATGAACTAAAGTCTTACATTGTTGAGGTCCTTGATAAAAATCCTGAAATAAAAAAGGAAATTAGAGCATCAATAAGAAAATACATAGAGGCAAAGATGAAAGAGGTTTCATCTGCCACTGAATTTACAAAGTCTATAATCTCCCTTATAATTGCATCAATGCCTGAGGATATGAAAAAAAGTATTATGGACTCATTTATGCTAATGTTTCAGCGCGAAATAACAAAAACAGTTGAAAAAACATTATAATTTTTTGTAAATTATACCTTCCCTTTTTATTTTCCCCTTTTTTTCAAGTATTCTTAAAGTTTCCATAATTTGGAATTTCTTTGGTTTTATATTGAAAAATTTCTCATATATTTCCTTAAGAGAATCATAGGTAACATTCTCTTCTTCAATTATTTTTAATGTAATATTAGTAAGGTCTTCATAAACATTCCAAGGAAAAATAAACCATGTCCATTTATCCTCTGGTACTTCTTCAGCAAAATAATTGGGAATGTATTTTGAATGCAGTATATGTAATAAAGTGGCTGACCTCAATTCTGAAGGTCCCATACTTTTAACATGATCAATTGCAAGGCTAAGACTTTGTCCAGTATCTGTTATATCATCCACTACCAGTACTCTTTTACCAGAAATATTTATTGGTAAAGTCTGTGTAATTTTTGCCTGCCCATCTGGAGTTGCTGTAATCCCCCAGTGTTCAGTTTTTACCGCATATAGGTCCTTTAATTGCATTCTATCTGATATAAGCCGAGCGGGGACGAGCCCACCTCTTGCCAAACCTATAATTATCTCAGGCTTGTAACCATCAAATTCTATTTTGTTTATAACAACATTTACCCAATCCTCTATGTTTTTCCACGTAACAAGCATGCACCTAAAACCTTTCATAAATACGTATAGGAAATTAACTTAATAAAAATTTTCAGAAATTTTTATTTTTTTAAAAAATTTCAAAAAAAATTTTTATAGTGAATAAGAATACTTTATTTAAATGAATCCGGATGATAAAATTGTGCATTTGAGGCTTAAAGACCATCCAGATATTACTGTTGAGGAAGTTTTTAATTTGATGGAAGATTTAAAGAGAAAACATCCGGATAGGGAAATATTTTATGATGGTGATCTTCAGGCAGTATGTAGTAGACCGAAAAGACCAAGGCCAAAGGAGGATTAAAAAAACTTTTAAACACCATAAACAATTTAATTTGATTTTAAAATGAATAGTTATCATACAATTGAAATTTGATTTTATATAAATAATTTATAAGAATTTTATTAGAAATATTTAAATAATAAATCACATTATTCATTACGAACGGAATAGCTCTTTTGCATTTGCGAGGAGTAAGCCGTTTAAAGAAGGAAAAAGAAGGAAGAAAGTATGGAAAACGTAACAAAAATAAAAGACCTTAGCCCTGAATCAAAGAGGGTTAATGTTTTAGGAAAAGTGACAAGCATTGGAGACACAAAGGAAATACAAACTAGGTATGGGGAATCTAGAAAGTTGACAGAAGTAGTAATTGGAGACGAAACAGGTTTAATTACCCTTACATTATGGGGTGATCAGTCAAGTGACATTTCGCAGGGTGACACCTTGTACATTGACAATGGTTATGTGACACTTGTAAGAGGACATATGAGATTGAATGTAGGTAAGTATGGGTCTATAAAGAAAAGCGAAGAAAAAATTGAAAGTGTGAATGTGGAAAACGACCTTAGCGCCCAGGAGCATCAACAGGAATTTAGGTCAGAAAGGAGATCGTTTAATCGTGGTGGTAGAAGAGATTTTAAAAGAAGGTTTTAAAAATTATTAAATTGTTTTTAGAATTTTGGCTATCTCCTTTAAAAGATAGCTTTTATTTTTTTCTGATTCAATATAAAATCTAATTTTATCTTCATTCCAATTTTTTGGATACATTTTTTCCTGTTTTTCATACTTCAAATTCAATTTTTTTAATGCAATTTCTATTTTTTCAGGGGTAGCGTCGGAAGCCAATGCCTTTGGCACCTTTCTACCCATTTTTCTAGAAATGTTTCTTTTAAAATAGGAAGTATAGATTATCATTTTCTTATTAAAATTCCGTTAAGTACACCATCTTGTCCAGGCCTTGAGGTAATTCTAACTAGACCTGCTTCAGTTAATACTACAGCACCCTTGTTTATTATGTTCCTTTGAATATAGTGAGGATCAGCATTATTTTCTTTAACTGTTATTATTTTGACCTTTTTCATTGTTTTTGTTTGAGGATCATACATGTTTACCATATTTGTTGAAAGTATCTTTATCTTTTGAGATCCGCCAAAGGTCCTTTCTACTTTTTTCCTTTCCTCACCTAATTTTGTAAGAACTGGATCACTTCCTAATTCATATCTTCTCTTATGTCTAAATGGTCTGTATTTCCCACCACTCATTTTTCTATTTGATCTTCCTTGCCAGAATGTCATGGTAACACCTTTATCTACCTTATGATTTTCAATATAAAAATATTTTCATGGAATATTTGTGAAATATTTTAAGATTAATAATTATTTGAATTTTAATTATATTAATTAAATTTGTAATATTTTATTTATAACCTAAAATCTCTTGATCAATTTCTTGTACAATTTCCTATAATTATTTTTACGATAAATCAATTATTATTCATAATCTTTTTTTTGCCTTTTTAACTCAGTGAGCTGGAAGTCCCCTTGACTTGGCAAGGGGATGAAAGCGAGCAAAGGTATTTATAGTCGTACAGATATAATAATGACAATGTCATACAACCTGAA
>JAVZSA010000051.1:0-6939 GCA_038880255.1 Thermoplasmata archaeon | reverse complement strand
ATTATTATGGATAAATCAGCTAAAGAAATTTCATTCCTAATGTATATAGTAATTTCCATAGGAATCTTCCTATGGTTTCTTTATGGTCTTATGATTAATTCATTACCTATAATTGTTGCAAATGGTGTTTCGTTTATATTAACCATCTTAATTTTATTAGGAAAAATAAGGTATGATTCGCACTATCACTTATTTTGCAATAAATAAGTTATGCATCTTTAATATTATATTATAGGGGAACTTTATCTTAAATTTCTTCGTCCAATATAGGTCATCCTTCCCATAATTTTCACTAAGGGATGAGAAAAGTTTTTGCATTTCAATACTTATTTTTCCAATCTGTTCCCTACTTAACCATAATGTTTCATAATTTAAGGAATTTACCCAACTTGTTGAATTTTCAAGGAGATAATAATGTTCCATTAGTGTTCTTGCAAATATTCTATAACCATATTTATCTGACATCTCAAATGCGATACTTCCAGGATCTAAAAATGGAACTATTGGTGAAGTGAAAAAATGAATCCAATCACCATACTTGTCTTTCCTTCTTTTTGAATAAATATAGTCATCAAATACATCCAATCTTCCCTGACCTGAAAGGCCTATTGAAAAGAAAATATCCATTTTCTTCGCATTATGTTTTTTTGCAAATTCTATGTTTTTATCAAGAGCATAGTTTGTATAAAATTTGTTATTCTTTATTCTTATTTCTTCAACTGAAGATTCTGGAGAAATTTCAATAGCATAGTATGATATATTCTTTTCAACGATCTCATAAAATTTTTCTGGTGCAGGATAGAATAGTTCAAGAAGTATTGGTAAATCTATATCATTTTCTCTCATTTCCCTTAAAAGTTCTTCCCTATATTTTTCACCTGCCTGGTAAATATCCCCAGAAATATAAACAGGAATTCCTAAATGTTCTTTTATGGATATTAAATCATTTATCACATTTTTTATGGGTCTTAATGATACTCTTTTCCTAAAGAAGAAATTTTTATATGCATAACATGAACCACCGCACATAAGGCAATTATTATGGCATCCTTTCTGTATAATTGTCATAGCAGTTGGAGAATTTATCCAACCACTGTATGGTAAATATGGTAATATCTCAAGATCCTTTATACAATTTTTTAAAATTGTGGAATAATCAAAGTTAACTTTATCTATGTATTTTTCCGGAGACAATATATTATTTATTTTAATACCATGATCATTCCTCCATACAATGTTTGGAACATTTTCCGGCTTTTTTCCAGATATGACAGAATCAATATAACCAGAAAGGAATGGTTCTGTTGTATCACCGAGCATCACAGCATCTACAAAATCACAATTTTTCATAATTTCCAAATGATAATATGAGGATGAAATACCGCCAAATATGATCTTCCTATCAGGCCATATTTTTTTAATTTCTTTAGCGATAGATATTGCACCGTGAACATGTGGTAACCAGTGCAAGTCAATACCGAAAACTGCAGAGTCCAACGATTCTATCCTTTTTTTGACATTAAAACTCTTATCTTTTAACATTTCTAATGCGATATTTTCAATCTTTACCTTGTATCCAAGAGGGCATAGGTTTGAAAGTATACTTAAGAAACCTAAAGGATACATTTCAAAGATTGGTGTAGAAGGAACCATATCACTTACTGGACCATAATCTCTCAATTTATCCCTAAAGTTATAAATTGATGGGGGATGAATAAGAACTAGATCATACACAATTATACCTAAATACAAACGAATATTTCAATTCAACTAAGGAAAGATTTTTAATTTAAAATAGTTATGTAAAATTTATGAAGGCAAAATTGATAAGTACTTCTATTATAAATATTTCTGGAAAAGAGGCAAGACAGCTTATATTTGAACTTATTACAAAACAGGCAGACTCTCATATAGCACTCAGCCCTGAATTGAGAAATTTAGCACAGATGGCGGGAATTAGTTATGAAACATTTAATGCAATATTTCAAATGATACAACAAACACAGAATATTCAACAGAAATACAATTTTTCCCTAATAATTTATAATGATGAATACATTGATTTAGGAATTAACTTTGATGTTGGTAGAATTTATGATTTCAAGTTTGATGGTGGGAAAATTTCAATAAATCTTGAACAATAATGTTTAAAATTAGAGAATTTAAGATAAAAATAGGTTATTGAGAATCAAAAATTGATAGTACAGATTTTCTTATTGCTTCCTGTGCCAAAATTTTTACAATTTCTATATCTGCCTCTCTTTCTTTAAATGATATTGTAAAAATTGTATCTCCATCGAATGATGTATTGAATGGTTTTATTATACTTGCTAAGGAGATGTTAGCTGCCTCAGAAATTGAACACGCATCCTCCCTATCCATCTTAGCGTTTGTTATAATTAATCCAAGTGTTGTATTCATACCATTTTTGATAAAATTTTCCATATATTTTATTGTTTTAATGAATTTTCCATTTCTTTTAGCACCTGCTATAATGTTACCATTTTCATCATATATGTCACCAAATGCATTAACCACTGAAATTGATGCAACATAAATTCCATTTTTTTCTAAAAATGAAAAGCCCTGCCCTGATTCCATAGAATATTCAATTCCCATTACCTTTCCTACTGTAGCACCTCTGCCAGCACCATATCTACCTATACTTATTTGATTTTTCCTTTTTTCATATGCAATAACGCCCCAGCTTTCATCTGGCAATATATCATTATCTATAAAATCAAATATTGCAGCTGCAGGTACAATGGGTATATTTTTATCCCTTATTTTTATGCCTTTTCCATCTTTCTTCAATTCTTTTGCAATTGCTAATGCTGGAATAAAACCGAATATGCTTCTACCTGCAAATACAATTGCATCAACTGATGGCATTTTTCTATGCATTGGATGCAAAACTTCAGTACCCATAGTAGCTGGTGCACCACCCTTTTGTGAAATCCCTGTAACATTTTCCATCTCAGGAAAAACTGCAGTAATTCCGGATTTTGCATTATTATCCTCATATTCACCAACAAGAATTGGGATTTCTTCAGGTATTTTCATTAATCTCACATCCCTTAATAATTTTAATATTCAATTTTTTCCTTTATATGTTTTACGGCCATAGGTATTATTTTATCAGAATCCTCCTGAATATAATCAAAATCCCCCACATATTCACCAATTTCTTTATTTATGTATACAATTTTTGAATTATTCTTTTTTGCATAATAGGGTAATGATGCTGCAGGATAAACTAAAAGTGATGTACCTACTATGATCATCATTTTGCATGTTGAAGCATAATAAATTGACAAAAGAAGCTCCTTTCTAGGTATTTCTTCATCAAAAAGAATTGCACCTGTCTTTAATATATTCCCACATTTTGGGCATTTTGGAATTTTACCTTCCCTTAATCCTTCTAGAAAATCTTCAATTCTATATTCATTCTGACAAAATATACATTTTAAATTTGAAACGTTTCCATGAAGTTCTATCACATTTTTACTCCCTGCTTTTTTATGTAATCCATCAATGTTTTGTGTTATTACAGCTTTTACAATACCCATTTTTTCAAGCTGTGCAATTGCATAATGAGAAGGTGTGGGTGATACATTTAAAAATAGATCAAATAACTCGAAAGAAATTGACCACCATTCTTCAGGATTTTTCATAAAATATTCAATTGTAAATTTCTCTGGATCTATGTACGACCAAAGACCATTTTTTCCCCTAAATGTAGGTATACCGGCATTGGATGAAATCCCTGCTCCGGTTAAAAATACTACATCTCCATATTTTAAAATTTCATCCCCAAGTTCCTCAGCATTCATAATATTATTAAATAAAGAAATCACATATATCTTTTTTACATTTATATTACTAGCAATAATAATTTATTATAAAAAATTTTTATATGATTATTAATTCGTTCAAGTGTGAAATACTCCCTTGAGATTACCCAGCATCATATAAAAAAAGATTTTGAAAAATTTCTTAAGGGAGTTGAATTTATAACTGTTCCGGATAACCCATTTGGAAGACCAGGGCCTGGCTCAGTTTCATCAGCATTTCTTTTAAAGCAAAAATATGGAAAAAATACTGTTGCCACAATAAACACTAGGGATAGAAATAAAATAGGAATAATATCCGAAATACTTTCTTCAATAATCCTTGATCTTTCTGGACTCTTTGTTGTAAGTGGGGATAATGTAAAAAAAGGAATAGAGGTAAGGGAAATAAGCGTTTTTCAATTAATTTCATTAATAAAAAAATACAGATATGAATATGGTTCACAACTGTTGATCGGTGCTACAATTAATCTATCAAGGGAGAATGAGCTTAGAATAGTAAAAAGAAAAATGGAAAGTGGAGCTGATTTCTTCATAACGCAGTCAGTTTATGATGAAAATTTAATATTGAAAAACAAATGGATAGGTCATCTTTCAGTTCCAGTATATGCAGGATTTATGCCATTACTTTCAAAAAGTATGCTTAATTTTTATTCAAGAAATTTCTCAATCACTACTGAACTATTAAAGAAACTTGAGAATTCTTCAAACCTCATCGAGGAAAATTTAAAACTTCTTAAAAGAATTGTCAGGAATACTTGTGACATTGTTGAAGGCTATCACATAATGCCTTTGGGTAATGAAAAATTTTTGAATAATTTTTTAGAGGTGATAAAAGTATGCTAAAAGCTTTTATTTCTGGGATATTCCCCAGACAGGATGAATTAATAGGAGCCATCAACAGATATGAGAAGAATAGAATAGGAAAGGATGAATTGAGAAGTATTTTTGAAAAGTGCGAAAATGAATGGTTAAACCTACAGAAAGGGCTAACTTATATTTCTGAACCTTTACTCTCTTGGAACGATTTTTTAAGACCTTTTACATTAAAATTAAAAAATGTAGTGCTTGGTCCATTAACTAGGTACCTTGAAACAAATACATTTTATAGAAGACCTATTTTCAAAGGGAAACCAATTAAGGAGTTTGAGATACTTAAGTCAGAAAACGAATATTCTCTGCCATTTATTTATGATTCAAATTCAAAAATTTTAGTACCAGGGCCATATACTTTTGTAAAATCAGGAGAAAATCTTTCAGGCATTGATGATTGGGGTCTAATTGAAAATATGGCAGAAATTATATTTGATGAATCATCTAAATATCCATTTGTTGAATTCAAAGAATCTCTCATTAATAGTATTGAGGATTTGAAAAAATTAAAGGATCTTTATAGCACATTTTCTGGAAAAGGTTATATATTTACCACAATAGAAACTGAAAAAAATTTCATAGATTTTCCAATACCCTACGCCATTAGAACTAAAAATTTTTCAATACCAGATAATATTATAATTGAATTGGTGGATGTATTTTCTACTAAAATAATCGAATTTAATGATTTGCCAAAAAATATTACATTTACCACAAATGAAAGTTTAGAGTTCCTTCCCTATTCAATTGCGATTAAAAAAATAACATCCATAAAAAGTATTCTTGAGGTGAAATAGTATGTTATACAAACAGGAAATAGGAAGTATAAAAAAGCCGGATTATTTGATAAAGGCCTATGGTAAGGAGGAATATAATATACTAAAGAAAAGGGCTCTAGAAGAAACTGTTCAAATGATGGAATCCGCCGGTCTGGACAATATTGGTGTTGGGGGAGAAATGTACAGGTGGGAAATGTATGAAAATCCCATTGATCATCTCGATGGACTTGTCTATTATGGAAAAGTCAAATCCTTTGATAATAAATATTACAAAAAGGCAAGTGTTGTAAATAAGATAGGGAGAAAATCATCAGCATATCTTGAGGAATTTCTTGATGTTCAAAAAGTTACAAAAAAGGATATTAAAGTGCCAATAACAGGACCATATACACTCTTAGATTGGTCATTTAACGATTATTATAGTTCAAGACGCGATCTTGGTTTTGATTTTGCAAAAGTGGTAAGGGAAGAATTAATTGAACTAAAAAATAATTGGAATGGTAAAGGACAACTAAAAATACAAATTGATGAGCCAGCAGCTTCCACGCATCCGTCAGAAATTGATCTATTTGTTGAAATTTTCAATGAAAGTGTAAATAAAATTGAAGGAGTTAAGATTAGTTCACATATTTGTTATAGTAAGGATTATAGAACCTTATATCCTCAAATACTTGATATGAAAACCACACAATTGGCATTGGAATTTTCAAATAGAGATACTATACAACTTGGAACTGATGATTATTCTAGGCAGGGATTTCGGGTATTAAAGGATCTGAAGGATTTTGGTGAAAACAGAGAGATTGGCATAGGTGTAATTGATGTACATACCGATTTCATAGAACCACCTGAGTTAGTAAGAGATAGAATACTCTATGTTGCAAAATTTTACGAATTAGATAAAATTGTTATAAATCCTGATTGTGGTTTGAGAACAAGAAGTAGAGATGTGGCTTTTAAAAAATTAAAGTCAATGGTGGAGGGTACTCTATTGGCTGAGAAAGAATTAGGATTATCGTAAATTTTATTAGAATAAATTCACATTGCCTAATAAAATGGCAAATTTAGCTGAAAGGATCTTAAATGCTTACAAAATTGAAAAATATGCTGAGATTTCTTTATTGGCTTTATTTCTAAAAGAGGAAAAAAAATGTTTAAAGAATATTTCTGCAAAATTAATACTTGAATCAATGGAACATGAAAGAAGAATTAAGGAAATAATGGAAAAAATGGGTATAAATGATTCAGGGAAAATAGATTATGAATTCACAAAGAAAGAAATTGAAAATAAAAATATGGGAGAGATCCTTCTTTTAATGATAAACAATGAAATTAAGGCATTAAATGCCTATTTGGAGATATTAATAAATACAAATAGAGAGGAAATTAATCATTTTTTTAATAATGTGGATAGGGAGTTCTACTCAAAAATCAAG
>JAVZSA010000050.1:0-7494 GCA_038880255.1 Thermoplasmata archaeon | reverse complement strand
GAACTTGATTCTATGTTAGATGAATATTATCAAGCTAGAGGTTGGAGCACGGATGGAATTCCCACAAAAGCAAAATTACATGAACTTGAACTGGATGATATTGCAAATGAAATAGGGGCTGGACATTAATAATTGGAAAAAATTCTTTATTTTTATCAATTTTATGGAATTTTTTTCACCAAAAAGTTTATTATTGATATTTTTTATAATCATTTATAAAAGGTGACAAAAATGAAAAAGGGTATTCTATACTCGATAATTGCAGTAATTGTTGCCATAATATTGATATTTTCTATTATTGAAATAACACAGAATTTGCCAAAGAATGTTAAGGACACTTTAGTAGTTGAGGAAGGAGAATATCCAGATAGTTTAGATCCTGCAGTTACCTATAGTACACCTGGATGGGAAATAATGAACCAAATTTATCAAGGTCTTGTAGCTCCTAATGGAACAAGCTATACAACTTATATAGGTGTTCTTGCAAAAAATTGGACTATAAGTCCCGATGGAATGAATTATACATTTTATTTAAGGGAAAATGTTACATTTAGTAATGGAGATCCTTGTAATGCATATACAATATGGTTTTCAATATATAGAACAATAATTATGGATCAAGCCCCAGCATGGATACTTACACAAAATTTGGCTGCAGGAAATGGAAAGGATTTCAATATAACAGATACAATATTAAATAGTATAAATTATTCCCATCCCTCTGAAAAGGATCTATATTATATGGAATATCCCAATCAATCTGTACAGGTAATTAATCCATATAAACTTGTAATACATCTTGGTTATGGTTATAATGGTAATATGCCTTATAATGCATTTTTAGCAACTCTTATTACACCAATGGCAGCAGCTGTAGATCCTATTGTTATTGAGCAACATGGTGGAGTAAAAGCTGGATCTCCAAATCCTTGGATGGAAAGCAACGCGATAGGGACTGGTTTTTATACATTATATTCAAATATACCTGGACAAAGTATTACACTTAAAGCATCAAGTAATTATTGGGCAAAAAATATCCCTGAAAATGATTTAAATTATGCAATTTCACCCCCGCACTTACAGTATGTTATTATTTATTATAAATCACTTGATGCTAGACTATCAGATTTAAAATCAGGCAATGCTCAAATAATTGAAGCCCCCGTACAATATTATTATACTGTAAAAAATATTTCAAATGTTAATGTTAAAATTTTACCAGTTGTATTTGGATCTTCTCAAGGAGCATATTATGTATATATGGACCCTTATGCATTTCCTCCTTTTGAAAATTTAAGTGTTAGAAAGGCAATAACATATGCTATAGATTACAATGGTATCATTAATGGAGTTTTTAAAGGTTTTGCAACACAATGGATTGGTCCAATTCCCCCAGGTTTTCCATATTACAATGAAAGTACAGCGGGATTAACACCATATCATCAAAATCTTACACTTGCTGCTCAATATCTTGCACAGGCTGGATACAGAGCATATTTACCTAATGGTACAATTTTAAATAAAAATGGTAAAGTTTTTCCAACGGTTAACTTCCTGTATGATGGTGATTCACCTTCAGAAACTGCTGCTGCCCAAATAATTCAGGAAAATTTAGCTAATATAGGAATAAACATTAATCTTAGGCCACTTACATTTTCAGCTTTTGAATCTGTTGTTTGGTCATATTCACTTTCGAATACATCCTATCCAATGGGAATTAATTTTTACACTGAAGATTATACGGCATCAATTGACTATGTTTCTGCACTCGCAACTGGTGGTTATGTTGGCACATCAGGTTACACTAATAGTACTGTCTTTAATTGGACAGTAAATGCAAGTACTACATTTAATAATAGTGCCATTATAGAGAATTTAACTCTCATTACACATACTATGTATGATCAATATGTTATGGCTTGGCTTTATGTTCCATATATACTTAGTATAACTAAAAATGATGTGGCAGGCATAATACCAAATCCTGCAGGTTCTGGAGCTGGATATTTTATGTACTATAATACTATTTATTATACTTCCTAGGTGGTTAAATGGAGGGGGTTAAGGAATTATTAATTTACATTGGAAAAAGAGTTGGTACATCTATAATTGTAATATTTGCAGCAATAATAATTGTATTTCTCATTTCTCATGTATTAACAAGCAATCCTGCTGCACTTTGGGCTGGTCCAAAGGCAAAACCTTCAACAATTAATTACATCATAATTCGTTATCATTTAAATGATCCACTTTATATACAATTTGAATATTTCATACTTAGTCTTTTAAAAGGAGATCTTGGTTTAGATCCTGTGACCGGGAAACCAATAATGTCAGAGATTTTATATTATTTCCCTAATACTTTAGAGCTGGTATTTTCAGCATTAATTTTAATAGTTATTATAGGAATTGGGCTTGGTTATATCGCCGCTATTAAATTTGGTTCAAAAATTGATGGTGCAATTAGGATTTTTTATACAGCTGCATGGGCCTCTCCAATATATCTTATTTCAGTGCTTTTTATACTTGCATTTAGTACATATTTGCCAATTTTTCCATCAGGTGGTATGTATTCTCCTACAATTGTATTACCTAGACAAATTACAGGCATTTTTATTATTGATGCACTATTAAATTTTAATTTAGGAGCATTTCTAGATGGTGTTTATCATTTGGTTTTGCCCTCAATTTCTTTAGCATTCCTGAACTTTGGAATAATTACAAGAATCAGTAGAAATGGTATATTAAATGTTAAATGGATGAACTATGTAAAACTTGCAAAAGCTAAAGGATTAAGTGAGAAGAATATTAATAGATATCATATATTAAGAAATGGTCTGATTGAATCAAACACAATGATAGCAGTAATGTTTGGATGGCTTATAACAGGGACAGTAATAACTGAAGAAATATTTTCATGGCCAGGAGTAGGAAGATTTGCATATGAAGCAATTACATCTGATAATTATCCTGTACTAATATATATTGTGATATTATTTACAATTTTTGTAATTGTAGCTAATCTTATTGCGGACATTTTTTATGCCATCCTTGATCCAAGAATTAGAATAGGTGGTGAATGAATTTGAATCCATTAAAGAAAACATTAAAAATAATTTTTTCAAATTATCTTTCAGCTACAGGTTTTATCATAGTAGCACTTTTTTTAATTATAACATTTATATATATAATATTAGGTAATTCAATATTACCGTATAATCCATATTCCATAAATCTTTATGAAACAAATTTACCACCTTCATTAACTCATATATTTGGTACTGATAATTTAGGTAGAGACATTTTCTCTAGAATAATAGCTGCACTTCCAATAGACATTGGACTATCAATTTTAATTGTATTTATTTCTTCAATCATTGGTTTATTTTTAGGAGTAATTGCAGGATATTTCAGGGGTATTATTGAAGAAATAATAATGAGAACTACAGATCTTTTTTTAGCATTTCCACCATTAATACTTCCCATGGCAATAGCTGCTACACTAGGTCCTAGTCTAGTTAATGCGCTTATTTCTTTACTTGTTGTTTGGTGGCCACCATATGTGAGACTAATAAGGGGTAATACACTCCAAGTAAGTGCTCAAGACTTTATAACAATGTCAAAAGTTTTAAATTCACCTTTCAGAAAAATATTCTTTAAAGGAATATTACCAAATATTATTGCCACCCTTTTAATATATGCTACTATGGACGTTGGTACTGCAATGTTAGAACTTTCAACATTAGGATTTTTAGGAATTGGTATACCTGTTAATACCCCAGAGTTGGGTATGATGGCCTCAATTCTATCAACAAATTTCTATGTTTATCCACTTGAAGGATTAATACCATCACTTTTCATATTTTTACTTGTAATGGGATTTAGTCTTTTAGGAGAGGGTCTTGCAGAAATTATTAATCCTAACATTAGAACACATTTGATATCTAGAAAAAAAAGAGCAGAAGAAATGGTAAAGATGAAAAAAATTCTTTCTGAGGGTTAAAATTGGGAAAAATTCCAATAATTTATTAATATGAAATCCATTATGTTTTTTATGTCTCCTAGGAGAAAAAAAATGGTTGAACTAACATCAATCGACAAAAAAATACTTAATGCCATGTTCGAATTAAAAGAAACAAATCTAAACACGATATCAAAAAATGTAAATCTATCAAAGTCAACTGTACATAACAGAATAAAAAGGCTTAAAACTTCTGGATTTCTCACTGGAATAATGCCCATAATAAACAGAGATTTTATACAAAAAGGTATAACTGCAATTTCTCTTATCAGAGCTAAATATGGACCTGAGTATGCAGAGGAAGTAGGAAAAAGAATTGCAAATATAAGGGGAATTTGGGCTGTATATTTTGTTTTAGGTAGCAATGATTTTGTTGCTTTAATAAGGGCGAAAAATAAAGATGAACTTGAATTTATCGTTAACGAACTAACAAAAACTGAGGGTGTTGAAAGAAGTGATACAATAATGGTAATTAAAATATTAAAGGAGGATTTACCAGATTCTCTAAGACTTACATTTTCAGATTATTAACCTATATTTTATAAAGCCAACATTTTACAACTCTTCCATCAACCACTATATCTTGAGGTTTTTTTATACATTCATTAAATACCCTTTTACATGAATTTCTATAGGCGCAACCATCTTTTGGAGGTTCACCAATATCGTAGGGAGATAAGAAATTTGCAGAGCCATCTAAGGTTAAATTTGCATTAATTAAATCTTCAGAATAGGGATGTAAAGGATTTTCATATATATCTTTTACATTCCCTATCTCAAACATTTGACCATAATAAAGAACACCCATTCTATCGCACATATACTTTATTACATTAAGATCATGCGTAATAAAAATATATGATAAATTAAATTCCGACTTTAATTTTCTGAGAAGATTTAATATTTGGGCTTGTATTGATAAATCCAATGAACTTGTGGGCTCATCTAAAATGAGTATTTTTTTCTTTGTAACAAGAGCCCTCGCTAAACTTACCCTCTGCTTTTCACCACCACTCAATTCTGAAGGATAGACTTCAAGTTTACTTTCACCTAATCCAACCTTATTCAGGATTTCTAAAATAAGTTTGTCCTGTTCAGATTTTGTATATTTCAAGTCTGATGAGAATCCCTCTCTTATTATTTCCCTCACTCTCAACATTGGATTGAGGCTGCTAACTGGATCTTGAAATACTATACCAATGTTTTTTCTTAGAAATAGTATATCATCTTTTTTATTTATATTTATTTCTCTACCAAAAAGCGATATTTTACCCATAAAAGGTTTATAAATTCCTACTAAAGTTTTAGCCAAAGTTGATTTGCCAGATCCTGTTTCTCCTACCAAACCAAAGGTTTCACCCTCCTTTAACGTAAATGAAACATCATTAATAACCACTTTAAACTTTTCATCTTTATTAATGAAAAATCGAATTCCAGTGTTTACTTTAAATCTTACACTTAAATTTTTAACTTCAAGTATATCACTCATACAGCCAACAGGCCACCTCCCTTTCATTATTAAATGATTTCATTTTTGGGATTTCTTTACTACATATACTTAATGATCTTGGACATCTTGGATGAAATGTACAACCTGGTGGAAGTCTTGAAATATCAGGAGGTGAACCCTCGGTAACATTTAATGGACCTGAATCACTGTAACCTGTTGGTATAGAATTTTTTAACATTGCTGTATAGGGATGAAGGGGATTATTTATTAGATCAACTTTATGGCCAGATTCAAATATTCTACCTGTATACATAACATAAATTCTCTCACATGTATTTGCTGCAACAGTTAAATCATGTGTTATCAATATCATACTTGTATTGATTGTGTCTCTCAACTTTAAAAGCAATTTCATTATTTGTCTCTGTACAATCAAATCTAGGCCTGTAGTAGGTTCATCAAGTATAGTTAATTTTGGTCTTTGTATAATGGATATTGCAATAGCCACTCTCTGTCTCATCCCCCCTGATAGTTGATGTGGATAACTATCAAGGACACGATCAATATCCCTTATCATTAATTCGTTAAGTGTTTCTTTCATCATTCTTTTTCTTAAATCTTTATTTTTTTCTATACCGGCTACATCCATTGCCTCCTCAATCTGCTTACTTATTTTATAAACTGGATCTAATGAGATCAATGGTTCCTGAAAAACCATATTTATTCCTTTGCCCCTAAAATTGAATTGCTTATTGTATGGTATAATTTTTTCATTATCAAATATAATCTCACCACTTTCAATAAATGCTGGTGGAGAATCAAGTACACCCACAATGGCCTGTGCAAGAGTGGATTTCCCTGATCCACTTTCACCTACAATACCAACAATTTCACCCTTTTTAACATATAAGTTAATATTTTTCAATACATCTATCCTTTTATCGATAGTTTCAAAATGTACAGATAAATTTCTCACTTCTAATATTTTTTCAATTTTTGTTTTATCTTCCAAATTAGATATTGAAATTACCATATCTTTTCAATTTAAATCATATTTTTCTTCTACTTTTATTTTTATATCTCTCTTACCCAGTTCATTAAAGAATTGTTTTGGCGGAACTATTTGCTCAGGTGGTTTAACACCTTTTCCTTTAATTTGTCCACTAATTATCATTTGTGCCACTATTGATCCAGGAACACCTACCTCTTTCTGTGATGCTGAAACTTTCCAATTCTCGTCATACTTGAAAAATGCATATACTTTCACATTTTTATATTTACCTTCATCAATTCCTGTTGCCTCTATTACGGTAATTTCATAATCTCTAATCTGTAAATTTTCAGGAGGATATAACATTCCCTGCTCCTTCAGAATATTAAAAAGAAATTCCCTGGGAATTATTTCATAACCATTTATCTTTATTTTTTCTGTTTTACCAAAACCAATATCTGCTAAAAATTTTAATTTCTCAATGTCAGCACTTCCTTCTCTCCATTCTACATATCTAACACCTTTTTCAGAAAAACTCAATGGAATAGTGGCAATTTCTGAATGTATTGTTCTAAAAATTTTAATTTTCCCAACTTCACCACCAAAATCGTATTCTTCAGAAACAGAAAAAGGCTCAGATTCAATAAAATTACTGTCATAATGTATTGCCTTCAAAGTAAATTCGTCAAATAGTGTACTTGGTGACCACGTAAAGAAAAGTTTAGGATAGTTTGTTTTATCTACCCAACCATCCCTTATAATTATAGAATCTACTTTATCTAGCTTACTTACAGCATAACTTGCCATTATATTTGATATCCCCGGTTGTGCTCCCATCCCTATTATTGCAAGTAATCCCATTTCCTTAAATTGTTGATCTAATTTTAATTGTTCTAATGTCATATGATATAGACCCCCAAAATCAATATAGTTTGTTTTTGCATCCAATGCCGCCTTCATCACCTTTAAATTGTGATAATATTGTACTCCATTTATTACTACTTCTGATCCTTTAATTGCTTTTACCATTTC
>JAVZSA010000049.1:0-7717 GCA_038880255.1 Thermoplasmata archaeon | reverse complement strand
ACCTTCATTTTTAGGTCAATTGGATTTTCATTACTTGCAGAAGATACCTTTGAATCATAGCCTAGCGCATTTAAGATAGCTTGTGCAGTTGTTGTGCCCCCAGGAATACTCTCACCAATATATATTTCACTAAAATCATCGGATATTCCTTGACCAAATATTTCTGATCTTTCTAAAACTGAATTAAGATTTGGTATTGCCTGCTTTTCTAAAATATTATTCCCAGGGATATCTGAAATTTCAACATATGGAATTTTCGGTTTTAAAATTGTCCCTGATCTTACCACAATAATTGGAAAATTTGTGAGTAATCTACTTGCCTTTGTAATTATTCCAGGTGTGGGATGCCCAGCAGGTGTAACAGGTATTGCATCAATGGAAAGTGGCTTTGAATAAAATAAAAATTCAGCATCCGCTATTGGTGTATACTTTATCAATTCTGGAGTTTTACCTGCCACGGTAATTCCTGGGATTGTCGCTACTTCCGTATTCGATATTACAAGTATGAACATAATTAAAGCAAATTTGAAATAGATCAAATGTATTTTAATATTTTGATGCTTTCATTAATTTCTTTTTTTACAAAGATTCCCATGAAGGGGGATTTGGAAAAGGCTTCTAAGGAAACATTTTTACTTCCTTTAGTTGCACTTATAATTGCCCTTCCACCAGCCATTTTCTATTATTATTTTTCTTTCTTACCACTTTTAATTAGATCCCTTATAGGAATTTTTATAATATACGTAATGACTGGCCTTATTCATTTGGATGGTCTTGCAGATTTTTCAGATGGTATAATGGCAAAGGGATCAAGAGAAAGAAAGATTAAGGCCTTGAAGGATACAAATACAGGTATTGCTGCACTTTTTTCAGTTTTAATGATAATTCTCATTGAAATAATATCCCTTTATTCACTCAAACCTTCAACTATTAATATTTTTGAATTTTTTATTATTTCAGAATTATCTGCAAAATATTCCATGATTGGTGGACTGCTAAACAAACCATCAGATGAGGGTCTTGGAGCGTTATTTCAAAGAAATTTTAAAAAATATTATTTGTTAATTTCAATAGTTATTACCATACCCTTCTATTTAATTTTTAAGATTTATTACTTTATATCATTTATTGGATTTTTAATCTCATTAATTTTATCCATTTTATCTAAAATAAATTTTGGAATGGTAAATGGTGATGCTTTAGGAGCAATGAATGAGATTTCACGTGGCATAACAATGGTGATTTTATGCTTGGTATTGTAATGGCAGGAGGAAAAAGTAGCAGAATGGGTATGGAAAAACAAATGATCGAATTTAAGGGGAAATTGTTACTAGATATAGCATGTGAATCCATAATTTTATCTGGTAACATATGTTTTGTCGCAATCTCAAAAAATGCACCTAACACTATGAAATATGCAATGTCTAAATACCATTGTTTTTTAACACCAGGAAATGGATATGTGGAAGATGTAAAATTTATCCTTAATATTTTAAATACGCCTTTCATTACAGTCGCATCTGATATACCATTTGTAAAACCATGGCATATAAAGGAAATTGTAGAAAATTTTCATAATAAAAGTGTTGCGGGAGTTATTTTAGATGAAAATGGCATACATTATACAGGCATAAATATAGTCTCAAATATTGGTGACGATTATTATCTTTTTAAAGATAAAAAGTTGCTTTTTAACATAAATACAAGAGAGGATCTAGAAATGGCATTAAAAGTTATTTGAGTACTTTACCAGTTTCCATATACCAAAGATAAAGATCAAGCCTTCCCAAATCCAGATTAACTTTTTCCCCTACCTTTGTAAGTATTTTTTCAAGTTCATAATAATTTTTACCATTTACATTTTTTTCATTTGTAAGATTATACTCTTTCATGATTTTAAATATATGTTTATCAATTATTGCATAATCCTTATATCCAACATTTCTCAAAAAATGTGATGCTTCCTTGTTCCCTATTCCTTTTAAGTTCTTTATGAGAAATTCTCTTTTTTCTTCCTTGTTTAATCCAATTAAAATTTTTTTAATATTTTTAGAATATTCTCTATTTTCAAAAATGTATTTAGCCCTCGTTTTGTAAAATCTATAACCCAATTCGTGCAATCTTTTGGAGAGTTCAGAATAATCTAAATTTGCAAATTCTTCTGGTGATATTGCATTCTGTACCCGAATACCCATCTCTGCAGAAGTATTTGCTGTTAATATACAAAAGCAAAGCTCGTGGTACCAGTAAATATCCTCTTTATTTTGCATTTCTTCAAATTCCCTTATCCTTTTTTCAACAATATCCCCAATTTTAATCTTTAGGTCCTCAATTCTTTCTATTAGGTTCATTACAAACACTATATGTTTTTAATGAAAAAAATTTTTGTAAAAATAAGGATAAAATTCAAATATGATTTTTATATGATCTTTTTCCGTTAAAAATTGGAGGTGAAAAAAATATGGAGGATGCTGAAGATGGCCGTGGGTATTCATATAATCGCGGACTTTTACGGCGTTGATAGAAATAAAATAACATATGTAGAACAGATTAAGCCCATTTTTGAAGATGCTGTTAAGTATGCTGGCCTGACAAAAATTTCTTCCGATTATTATCAGTTCAGGCCTTTAGGTTGTAGTGGTGTGGTATTAATTGCTGAATCACATCTTTCTTTTCATACATGGCCTGAACATGAATTGGTCACCCTTGATATTTATACATGTGGTGATCCAAAGCAGGCATACTTAGCATTTGAATTTCTTGAAAAAGAACTTAAACCAAAAAAGATATCACAAATGGTAATTGAAAGGGGAACGGAAATTCAAGAAGAAAATAATACTACAGATCCTTTAAAAGTCTTGAATGCATAATTATGTTCAACATAATTCCAACAAAGGTTTTTTTTACAAAGGGTGTAGGTAGGCATAAAAGTAGACTAGGATCCTTTGAGCAGGCGCTTAGAGATGCAGGCATAGCGCAATTTAATCTTGTGGAAGTAAGTTCAATATTCCCACCAAATGCTGAGATAGTATCAATGGAAGAAGGTTTAAAATACCTCAAGCCTGGACAAATAGTTTTTGTTGTTTTAGCCAAGAATTCATCTGATGAATTTAATAGATTAATAACAGCTGCCGTTGGACTTGCAATTCCAAAGGATAGGAACCTGTATGGGTACTTGAGTGAACATCATGCATTTGGTGAAACAGAAAAGGTTTCAGGAGAATTTGCAGAAGATCTTGCAGCTGAGATGCTTGCATCCACACTTGGCATAGACAATCATCTCATATGGGATGAAAGCTCACAAAATTGGAAGCTTGATGATAGAATTCTACTTACACAAAATATAGTTTCAAGTGCTACAGTGGAAAAATCAGGTGAATGGACCACAGTTATTGCTGCTGCAGTACTTATTCCTTAAATCTGTCGCATTTTTATGTGCAATGAGCATCGCACCACTATCTAGTATTTTTTTAGCAATTTCTTTAGATGATTTAAGGGAAATAAGATTTCCAGGAGAAATATAATATTTGCCAATTTTCCAACCCACCTGATTATTTTCAATAAAAATACTATCATTAATGATAGTTCCAACAAGATGTGATTTTGCTATACCGAGTGAAGGTAAATTTTTTTCTATGCCCACATAGGTGGCAAGTCCTATGCCCCTCGGATGCATTATACCTTGACCATCGAGAATTAAAAGACCTTCTTCTTCAAGAACTGAAATAATAGCGTTTCCCTCCCTATAGGAAAGATAGGTAGGGATATATGGAAAATTTATATTTGCCATTTTTGAATCAATTTTTAAAATTTCAAAATTTTTATTTAAATGCACCATTGAAATAAATGCAACTCTTCTAGTATAGGAAACATCTATTGCAATTAATTTTTCATAATAGGTATCCTTAAGCTTTAAATTTTTCTTTAAAATTTCTTCATTTTCTCTTATTTTTTTAAGTGGATAATCTGTCTTAAAATCATTAAATCTTATTTTATTAAAATTCTTTATTTTCCCATTTTCAATTTCCACACCTTCCATTTTTAAAATCTCTATCTTTTTTCTCAATCCCTCTGGATGTGTAAAACCACCAATACTTCCATCATGCATCACCACTCTATGACAAGGAATTTCAAATGGTGAAGGATTTTCTGATAGCATTTTTCCTACTGCCCTGCTTGCAACAATATCCCCTAGGGCAATGGCAAGATCACCATAGGTACTTACCATACCCTTTGGTATTTGTTTTACCAAAGAATAAAATTTTTCGTAGAGATCAATATTCATTTAATTTATAATTAAGAAATGGTTTAAATAATTTTATCACATTTTCCTCATATATGATTAAGATCAGAATAACTATTGGTTATAAGGAAGGGGTGGAGGATCCTGAAGGATTAGCAGTAAGGAATAGCCTAAGATTACTCAATTTTAAAAATGTAATTGATGTAAATATTTCTAAAATCTACGAAATCCTTATTGAAGATACAGAAGATCCAATAAAAGAGGCCGAAAATATGTGTGATAAATTATTGGTCAATCCTGTAATTCATAAGTTTACAATAGAGATGGAGAGAGTATGATGGAAAAAATCGATGAAAAATATTCTATTTATAAAATAAAAATAAGAGAAATGAACGAAGATCAATTAATGGAAATTAGTAGAAACTTTGGTCTTGCGCTCAATAGGGATGAAATGCTGAGAATAAGATCATATTTTAGGGATTTGGGGAGAGATCCTACAGATGTGGAATTACAGGCTATAGGACAGGCCTGGAGTGAACATTGTTGCTATAAAAGTTCGAAATATGTATTGAAAAAATACATAATTGGCATTGATGCACCTCAGGTAATTTTAGTGGGTGAAGATGCTGGTGTTGTTGAATTTGATAAAAATCATGCTTATGTTTTTAAAATGGAAAGTCATAATCACCCTAGTTTTGTTGAACCGTATGGGGGTGCAGCCACTGGGGTAGGTGGAATAATCAGGGATGTACTTTGTATGGGAGCAAAACCCCTAGCTCTTGTTGATTCAATTTTCTTTGGAAGACTCGATTTTCCATATGAAAAATTGCATAAAGGAACAAAACATCCAAGATTCCTTTTTAATGGTGTTATTTCAGGTATAAGGGACTATGGAAATAGAGTAGGTATTCCTACCATTTCAGGATTAACATATTTTAATAATAGTTTTATAAATAATATACTAGTAAATGTTGGATGTGTGGGGGTTTGTAAAAAAGATGATATTATAAGAAGTAGAGTAACAAAAGTAAATGAAAACCTTGTTTTAGTAGGTGGAAAAACAGGAAGGGACGGAATACATGGTGTTACATTTGCTAGTAAGGTTTTTAGTAAGGAAGAAAATGTAGAAAAAACAGCTGTTCAACTCGGCAATCCAATAATAAAAGAACCACTCATACATGCTGTTCTTGAGGCAGTTGAGAAGAAAATTGTTGATGGAATGAAAGACTTGGGAGGAGGTGGCCTTTCAAGTGTCGTAGGTGAAATGTGTTTAGCTGGGGGTGTGGGGGCTGAGGTTTACCTTGAAAAGGTTCCATTAAAAGAAAGTAATATGGCTCCTTGGGAAATTTGGATAAGTGAATCACAGGAAAGAATGATGATAGCAGTTTCAGATGAAAATCTTGGTGAACTTTTAGAAATTTTTAAAAATTGGAATTTAGATGCAAATGTAATTGGAAGAACAATAAAAGAGAAGGTGCTTCGATTATATTATCACGGAATTAATGTAATGGATTTGGATTTACATTTTATTACCTCTGGGCCAGTATATTGTAGACCTTACAAAATCTCATATCCATCCCAAAGGATTGAGGATACGATTCCACCTGAACCAAACTATAGAGAAATTTTTGATAAAATAATTTCACATCCTAATATTGCTTCAAAATCCTACGTTATTAGACAGTATGATCATGAAGTAAAGGGGAATACTGTCCTTAAACCACTTAATGGGTTGATTGGATTAGAAACACATAGTGATGCTTCTGTCATAAAGCCATTAAAAAATTCGTATAGAGGTATTGCAATCACCACCACCTCAAATCCATTATTAACCAATTTAGACCCTTATAAGGGTTCACTTTCCATATTCGATGAGGCGATTAGAAATTTAGTTTCCTCAAATGCAATCCCCCATTCAATGGCCGATAATTTAAATCTTGGAAATCCAGAGAATCCAGTGGTAATGGGGCAACTTTATGAAGTGGCCAGAGGTTTAGGTAATGCAGCTAAGGAATGGGGTATACCATATGTATCAGGTAATGTTAGCCTTTACAATGAAAATGAAGGTGTATCAATACCACCAACACCCACACTGATGGCAATAGGTATAGTAAAAGATATAAGAAAAATAATTACTACTAGTTTAAAGGAGGTAGATAATCCTATTTATATTATAAATGAAACAAGGAGAGAAATGGGGGGATCCATCTATTATGAAATATTAAATGCAACAAGTACAGTTGTACCTACTGTGAATTTGAGTGAATCAAAAAGTATTTCGATGAAAATACTTGAAGCTATGAAAAAAGGATATGTAAGAGCGTGTCATGATATATCTGAAGGGGGTCTTGCTACAACACTTTCCGAAATGATGCTGGGAACAAATATGGGGATTTATGCAGATATTTCTAACATGGAGTTTATGAGATCAGATTTTAAACTTTTTTCTGAATCAAACACCCGCTGGGTTCTTGAAATTGATTTATCCCATGAAAACGATTTTCTTGACATAATGAAGGGTATAACTTTACATAAAATTGGCAAAGTTGTGAAAGATTCTTGGTTAAAAATAATAGATAATAATAGATTATTAATAAACAGGGATATTGATACAATAAGATCAACTTGGGGTGGTGCTTTTGAATAAGGATAGTATTAGGGTGGCTATTCTTAGAATGGAGGGTACAAATTGTGAGGAAGAATCTTTTAACTCAATTTATGAATCTGGTGCATCCCCTGAATATGTGCATATTAATGAACTTGCATTAAGGAAAAAAAATATACATGATTATCAAATGCTTTTTATTCCAGGTGGATTTTCAGGGGGTGATTATGTTAGAGCAGGGGCAATATTTGCTTCAATGATTAAGGGTCCACTTCTTAAAGAAATTGTAAAATTTATCGAAGAGGGAAAAGTGGTACTTGGGGTATGCAATGGTTTTCAGGTATTGGTTGAGCTAGGTCTTCTTCCTGGTATTGATGGGCTAATCAGTGAAAAACCACAGGCTGTTTTAGCACCTAATATTTCAAATAAATTTGAATGTAGGTGGGTATATGTTAAGGTAGAAGAGAATAATTGCAAGTTTATGAATTTTTATAAAAATGGTGAAATTATTCAACTACCAATAGCACATGCTGAGGGAAGATTTATGTTTTCAAAAGAGAAAGAAAATGAATATTTAAACAAAATGATTTCATCAAAACAGATAGTGTTAAGGTATGTGGATAAAAATGGAAATTATTCAGGTTACCCATGGAATCCAAACGGTTCAATACACAATATTGCAGGGATATGTAATGGGATGGGTAATGTATTAGGTTTAATGCCCCATCCGGAAAGAGCATTTTATAAATATCAACATCCTGAATATTCAATAAATGGGGGTAAAAATTATGGTAAAAATCTTTTTAGAGGAATTATAAATTACCTTGAAAAAAATTTTTAATAATTTTGTATAAAAAAACATTTTTAAG
>JAVZSA010000048.1:0-7841 GCA_038880255.1 Thermoplasmata archaeon | reverse complement strand
AATCTGAAATATTTAGAAAACTTTTCTATTGCTTCAATGATCCCTGAAAATAGATGCATTTTTGTTTCTATTGATTGAAGAAAAAAATTAACATAATCTTTAGAAAGTTCAGCCAAGTATTGATTATCAACATTATATTTTTCTGCTAAATAATAAATTATTTCAAGGAAAGACATATAATCCATAAGAGACCTTAATTCATCCTTTGAAAAATTCATTACACCTGCCTTTTTTAATGTTAAGTCTAATGCATAATATATTGCTTCGAATGAATCAATTATTGTTCCATCCACATCAAATATAAGACCGTAATTCATAAATAAGATATAAATTAAAGAATGATTTTATTTTTTCTTCAAGGTTTCAGGAAGTAGGAAAACTACGGTTGCCCCAATTATCCAAACTAAAGCAAAGATGAGAAGTGAAGAATTAAAGGATATTATTCCTGGTAAATAAGGTCCAATAATCATGCCTACCCTAGCCATTGATGTACATGTACCTGTTGCTGTGGCCCTGTTTCTTTCATTAAATAATTCTGGTGTATAAGCATATATTACACCCCAAGCACCAAGATTGAAAAAATTTAGGAAAATCCCTGAGATAAGAAGAATTGAATAATTAGATGATATTGAAAATATGAGTGCAGAAATCGCTGAAAGAATCATGTACAATGAAAAAGTAATTCTTCTACCAATCTTTTCAACAAGATATGCTGCACTAAAATATCCTGGTATTTGAAATATTGTCATAAATAATGTAAATTCAAAGGAACGTAACATAATAAAACCTCTTGAAATTAGCACTGAAGGTATCCATAGCAAAAATCCATAATATCCCAGGGCAACTGCAAACCATGCCAACAACATAGGTAATAATTTTTTCTTTTCCTGCTTAATCATATCTTTTATTGAAATTTTTTTCTGTTTTCTCAATGGTTCAGGAATATTTCTCCTAATGTAGACAATATATAATGCTGTAATGGATAAACCCCACATTAAAATAGAATAACCTACTAATGGAAGAATGAATGTAGCAAGAATTCCTGCCAATATTGTTCCATAAGACCAAAAACTTTCAAGAATTACAACATTTTGTCCTCTTTGATGTGGCATTGAAAGCTCAGAGACCAGTGTAGAAACCACTGGTAATTCGCCCCCTAAACCTAGACCCATAAGAAACCTGATGATAACCAATGGCAAATAGGATGAAAAAAAGCCCATCATACCTGCAAATAAGCTGTAAATAAGCAATGTAAGCATAAATGTTCCTTTTCTACTCCATATATCACTAAGATAACCAAAAATTATTGCACCGAAGAATAGACCAAAATTATTTGCAAGTAAAATATATGTTTTTTCTTGTGTCAGCCAACCGTAATGAATGCCCAAATATGCAATAATATATGAAAGTATCAAAATATCCATCGCATCAAACATCCATCCCAGACCACTTGAAACTAAAAGATTAAATCTTGATATTGTATGTTTTGTATAATTTTCCATGTATGGAACATGTGTTCGTAATATTTAATAATTTTGTAAATAACATTTTTTATAATTTAAATAATATCCATTAAAAGATAAAGTATAGGAATGTATCTATTATTGTTAATTTACATTCTTGATTGAATACATAACGGTACTAATTTTTATTATAATTTTTAGGAAAATCGGAAAAATATATCTAAATCTTTTAATTTTTTTGTTTATATTATATAATTAGTGAAAATTTTTATATTTACAGAATTTTTATTGAATTTGGTGAATGGGTTTGAAATTAACAAACATTATTGAATTAATAATCAATGAAAATATTGCTTACAGAATGGCATTGAATAATGATATAGTTAATTATTCTTCTATGGCTAAAAAAATAAAAAATAAAGTTGATAAATTAAGTGGTAGGGATGTTCCTTTAAATACAATAGTTAAGTTATTGACTATTTATGGTAAAAGAAATAAAAAATTAATTGATACCGGACAAGCTTTGAAATATGTATCATTTTTTTTAGATTATGGATACATAAAGAAGACCGTGAATTATGATGATCTGAATAAAATAAATTTTTTAATTGCTGTAAAAAATGGTCAAAAATATGATATATTATATAAAGATGAGAATGCAAAGGAATTTGAATATGCAATGCTAAACTTAAGAATGAAGGAAAGTTTTACGGAAATACCAGGAATTACGGTTTTAGTTGTATCAATTCTTGAAATGTTTGAAATTAAAATAAATAACATATATAGAATTGGGAATGAAATATTCATTCTCTTGAATAGTAAAGATGCACCAAAAGCTCTTGAGAAGTTGGCTTTTTATTCATCAATTCAAAATAATGAATAATTTACTTAATTATGATAATTTTTCATAAATATGAAAAAAATTCATAAACTTTATATATTTTAATTGCATATCATTTTTTATGAATCAAGTAAAAGAAAAAAGTGATGTAAAGATTCTATTAATAAGTACTGTAATACTCTTTATTATATCTTTGGCAATGCTTTTTTATGGCATTTATATGCAGGTTGCCCTCCATCAAACAAAGGCTCCATTGCTATTAGGTATATTGGCAGGGATTCTATTGGCTATACCCTTAGAGCTATGGAATTTCTCAGATCCAGATACATTATTTAGAGTAATGGCATTTCAAGATAGATTTTTGCTTGTTTGTTTTGGATTTGCCATTGGATTAGGTGCAATTCTTCTTTATGGTCTATATCTTTTTGTTCCACATCCTAACTTTGGTATTAAGGATTTCTTTGTTCCAGGAATTGTGATAGGTGGAATACTATTTGGAATAGGTGTTGGAATCGCTGGTTATTTTCCAGGTACAGTTTGGATAGCATTAGGCCAAGGAAGAAGGGATGCGATTTGGGCGGTCTTAGGAGGCCTATTAGGTGCATTTACCTGGTCTGTAATTTTTGGTTACGTTAAATTTTTCTTTTGGGACACTCTAAACTTTGGGCCAATCACATGGGCAACTTTAGTTGGTGCTGTAACTAGACCAGAAATATTCGTTGTAAGTATTGTATTTGGAATAATTTTACTATTGATTTTCTTTTTCCTTCCTAGATATCCTGGTCAGCCATTAAAACAATGTTGCTTTTTCCATCTGACTGGCAAAAATAAGGATGTTGTAAGGTTTGATGAACTTATAGATGAAGAAAAAGTAAAATATCCTAAGTCAAGAGAATTTGTTAGGAGGATTACCAATGAGAGTAGTATTTGGAATTCAAGATATGTAATTTTTCTTGGCATTGAATTTACCATAGCTGCGGTAGCAGTTATCATACTTCACCAAATATTTGGGGAATCTACCACCTATTCCTGGATAGGTGCTCAAGTTTCATATTTATTTAATCCATTGTGGGCTGCATCCAATCCATATTTTCAATTATTTGGAGGTATGCACATTATAAATGGAATACCGGTGAACAATCCATTCAGTGAAATTGGTTGGGAACCGTTATCAGATTTGGGTACATTCCTGGGAGGTTTAATATCCGCAACCTTAATATCAAAAAGATTTATGGCATATAAACCACAGGTGCCAAAGGTTTGGGAACATAGATTTGGTTCAAACAGAAAGTTAAGAGCTCTAGGATCCTTTTTTGGTACTTTCCTCGTTTTATTCGGTGCTAGGATGGCAAATGGATGTGCATCCGGTCATATATTAAGTGGTAACATTCAAATGGCAGTTTCCAGCTTTGTTTTCCTGATTATGGTAATGTTAAGCTCTTGGATAACATTGTATCTAGTTATGCATCTAAAAATTAACAAAAGAGGATATAGATAAATTTTCATTAATTTTTTTTGAAAAAAATTTATTTTAAATTTCTATTATAGAGGTGATAAGATGGCAAAAATATTGGTAGTAGTACTAACTGGTAAGGATAATATTCACGCGGAAATGGTAGCTTTTAATTTTTCTATAAATACAGTAAAAAATGCACATGCTGTAGTGGAGATGCTTTTTTTAGGGCGGGGTGTTCAGGCAGTAAATAAAAAACAGGCCAATTCCCAACAATTCAAAGAGCAGATTGAAAATGCAATAAAGAATGGCATACCTGTAAAGGCTTGTTCTGTGAGTTTAAAAAATGAAGGTTTATCAGAAGATGACATATTTCCTGATGTAAGTCTTGTGCTTGGTGGAGTGGAAATAAATCAGAAAATAGAGGAAGGTTATACTGTGATAACATTCTGATTAATATGTTTGATATAACAATTGTTCAGATGATATTTTCGATAATTTCTGGCTTAATTGTTGGATTTTCATTGGGATTGATAGGTGGAGGTGGATCAATTCTTGCAATTCCACTTCTTATATATTTTGTTGGCTTTAATCATCCTCATATTGTTATAGGGACAACTGCTCTTGCTGTGAGTATAAATGCATTTCTCAACCTAATCCCCCATGCAAGAAAAAAGCATGTAAATTTTAAAAAAGGAATATTATTTAGTATACCAGGAATCTTTGGTGTTTTGATAGGAGTAGAATTAGGTATACTTACACCTGGTAAAAAATTACTTTTTATATTTGCAATTTTAATGATTGTAATCGGAATTTATATGCTAAAAAGAAAATGTATTAACGCAGCAGAATCGCCCAAAATGAAGGAATCAATTTTAAAAATGATGGGTATTGGATTTTTGGTAGGCTTTGCCTCAGGCTATTTTGGAATTGGTGGTGGTTTTCTAATTGTTCCAGGTCTCATATATAGTGGTGCTTTGAATATTATTCAGGCTGTGGGTACTTCATTAGTTTCAGTTGGAATATTTGGTTTAGTTACAGCCATTAGATATTCAATAATCGGTGATGTTAACATCGTAATCTCCATATTATACGTTTTAGGTGGAATATTTGGTGGATGGATAGGCACATTTTTTGCTTCTAAAGTTTCAAAAAGATTACTTACAAAAATATTTTCAATAATTATAATAATTGTTGCTTTTTATATGATTTATATGAATATTTCAGCATTCTTTTCATAAATTTATTATAATAAATAGAAATTTCTTATATTTATGATAAAAAAATTAAACATTAGAGTTTTGTGTGATGATTTGGCACCATTTAGGTCCCTTGGGCTTGCACAACATGGTGTTTCATATTTTGTTAATATAAAATATGATAATGATGAAAAAAATTTACTCTTTGATACTGGATCATCAAGCGATGTAATAAAATACAATGCATCATTATACAATATTGACCTTAAGAAAATAGATGCAATTGTAATTTCTCATGGACATTACGATCATGGAGGTGGTTTAAAAGGAATACTAAAAGAAATAAATGTGCCTGTATTTGCACACCCTACAATATTTAGAGAAAATTTTTATTTACCATATTTTTACATTGGAATACCTAAGGACGATGTTAAAGAACTAAAAAATATGAATAATTTTGTATTTGTTAAAGAACCAATGGAAATATTTCCAAATGTTTGGACTTCTGGAGAAGTTCCAAGGTTGAATAAATTTGAGCTTGTGGAAGATATATTTACCATAGAAAATGGTAAAATATCAAAAGATTTAATGATTGATGATACTTCTCTTTTTATAGATCTCGGTGATTCCCTATTTCTTATTTCTGGATGTTCACATGCGGGAATTGTAAATATTAAGAATTATGGAGAAAAATTATTGGGGAAAAAAGTAAAATACATAATGGGAGGCTTACATCTATTAAATGCTTCAAAGGAAAGAATAGAATTTACTGTAAATTCAACCGAAGGTATTGATCTTTTTCTCGGTCATTGTACTGGAGAAAGGGTGATTAATACTTTCATGGAAAAGTATAATGAAAAGGTAAAAAGAATTTACAGTGGTTTTGAAATTTCTATTCTCCCATGATAGGCGATGTTAATATTTTGGAAAAAAACAAAATCATAATAAAATTAATGGAAAAGGCAATTCAGGCCGCTGATCCATATCCAAAAATAATTTCAATGAAAAATGAAATATTTCACAATTCAACAGGGAAAATATATATAATAGGTGTAGGGAAGGGATCCTCAAGAATGATTTTAGCCTTTGAAGGAATTGAGGCTAAAAGATTTGTTGTTTCAAATGAAGGATCAAGATATGGAATTTCTGCAGGGCATCCATATCCAAATGAAAATAGTTATTTGGCTGCAAAAGAAATACTTGAAATACTTAAGGAAAGTAAAGAAAATGATTTGGTAATCTTTTTAATTTCTGGTGGAGCATCGTCTTTAGTGGGTGATTATATAGTTTCTGTGGAAAAAATAAGAGAAATTACTGAAAAATTAATGAAGGCAGGTGCGGACATTTACGATTTAAATACAGTAAGAAAACATATTTCCTATCTGAAAGGAGGGAGGGTGATAAAATATACAAAGGCAAGAATAATCTCACTCATTGTCTCTGATGTGATGGGTGATGATCTTTCAACAATAGGATCAGGACTGACTTCCCCAGATGAAACAACATTTTCAGATGCTCTAGAAATTTTAGAAAAATATAATATAAAGGATAAAGAAATTGAAGAAATCTTGAAAAAACCTGAAAAATTCCAAATTTTTGAAACAGTAAAAAAGGATGAATTTCCATATGATAGAGTAAAAAATATAATAATTTGTAGAAACTTTGATTCTTTAAAGGCAGTGGAGTCTGAAGCTAAAAATCTTGGATACAATGTGAAAAATCTAGGAACAATTGTTTCTGGTGAGGCTAGAATTATTTCACAAAAGATTTATGATGAATTTGATACTATGCCATTCCACAGTGTTCTTGTTTCAGGTGGTGAACCTGTTGTAACTGTCAAAGGAAATGGAAAGGGAGGTAGAAATCAGGAATTTGTTCTTTCATTGATTAAAAGAATAAAGGAAAATGAAGTAATTGGTTCAATTGGTACTGATGGTATTGATGGACCTACTGATGCTGCCGGTGCAGTAGCTGACTATTCCACTCTCATTAAATCTTCAGAATATGAAATTATGGAATATCTAAATAATAATGATTCATATTCATTCTTTAAAAAAATGGGTACATTAATAATTACAGGACCTACAGGAACAAATGTGATGGATGTACAGATTTTCCTCAAACATTAAATAATTTTCTTACCTTAACTGCTTCACCATGTTCTTGAGAGATCATATCATAATATGACATTGTTGCTGTACCTGTACCTATTAAATTATCATTAGAAACAATCACCACTTCATCCCCTTCTCTTATTTCTATAGATGCATTTTTAATTCCCCTAACAAATATGCTACCTTTAGGAATAAAATTATCTATTTCTACTGTATATTTTTTATTTAATTTTAAATAATTTGCAGCCTCTTTACCTAGAACAATTTTTCCTTGATTTGGTAAAAAATGCATATATATTTCATTTTCATTATAAACAATAATTTCATCATATTTTTTCGAGAATTTTTTATTTTCCATGGGAAAATCTATTCCAAACTGAAATCTTGCTATACTTTTAATTTTTTCATTAATTGAATCCTTTACATTATCAAGGTTTTTTAATTCCTCTAATAATTTTTCCTTATTTGTATTTTCTCTTAAATTACCAAATATTTTTATTGCTCCTATTTCTTCAAGAAATTCTGAAAGGAATGATAAATCATCAGGCAAATATGCAATTATTTTTTCATAGATGTTATTTTTTAAATAATTTTCGAGCATTTTTAATATGAATTCCTTTTCTTCACCATACCAATATCCGGTAACAGGAATATCATAATGTGCAGCTGGATATGTAAATTCCAGTTCTCTCGGAACTAGACCCAAAGGAGATGTAACTATAACCTCATGTAAATGTTTTCCTGATGATCTCAGAAGTGATATGAAATACT
>JAVZSA010000047.1:0-8425 GCA_038880255.1 Thermoplasmata archaeon | reverse complement strand
GGTGTAAAGAGCCCGTATATACTGGATGGAAAAACATCATTAACAGATATGAAAAAGGCTGCAAAACTATCAGCATTGGATTCAACAATTGATTCTCTCTAATTTTTTTATTTTTATTAAAAAAAATAAAAGGAAAGGTTTATTGATATTTTACCTTCTTTGAGGCTTTGAAAACAAATTTCTTTTTCTGAGGCACATTTATTACTGCTTTTGTCCTTGGATTTTTAGCTTTTTTGGCCTTCTGCACCTTTCTCATAAATACACCAAACTGTTTTATGGCCACCTTATCTCCTTTGTTTACTCTATCAACCACTTCTTTAAAAAATGCGTCCAGGACTGATTTTACATTCTTCTCAGATAGATTGGTCTTTTTTGCGATCACTTTTCTCAGCTCTGTAATTCCTACCATATTTGTGCACCTCACTGTAGATATTAACGAATTTCTATATAAACTTTGCTTGTAAAATTACCTAAATTATGTATTCAATGTAACTTTAAAAAAATAAATGAATAAAGATTTTTAAAAATATATTATTGTGTTCTAGAAATTATTTCTTGAATCAGTCTAGCACCTAACATTGATGTATTCCCATTATCGTAAGGTGGTGAAATTTCAACAATATCGGCACCTACAATTTTCTTTGAAAATTTTTCTATTAAATATTTTAAATCCCAGGGTGAAATTCCAAAGGGTTCAGGGGTAGCAACACCCGGAGCATAGGAAGGATCTATGCCATCCATATCAATTGATAGGTAAATTTTATTATTTCCTAAATATTTTTCAAGATTATCCAAAACATTTTCCATACCAACTGAGTGAACTATGTATGAGGGGAAATGTATATATTTTTTAAAATCTTCAGAATTATATTCTTCCATTGATACAGATCTTACGCCTATTGAAAAAACCCTATTTTCCCCTAATATTTCAAAAGCTCTTCTAGCAACACATGCATGACTATACTTAACACCTAAATATTCATCTCTAAAATCAGAATGCGCATCTATGAAAATTATTGAATAATCTCTATCCTTTATAGATAGTGCAGCGCCTGCCGTTATTGAATGTTCGCCCCCCAGCATTATTGGAAACTTACCATCATCCATAATTTTATCAATTGTAAATTTTACTTCCTTGATTACATCATCAACATTTCCAAATTCTTCCAAATCCCCAAGATCGTTTATGCCTTTTTCTCTCATATTTACCCTATTTTCATAAACAAAGGATTCAAGGTTTTTTGAAGCTATTCTTATGGAATTTGGAGCAAATCTAGAACCAGGTCTAAAACTTGTAGTACCATCAAAAGGTACGCCAAATATTACATATCTTGAATCTTTATATTCGTAATCAGAATCAGCGAATTTCAATAGGGATGTCATTTCAACTTTTCATAATTTTTCTTTTTCCCATTGATTCCCAATATTGAACTTCTTGCCCCTGTTGTAAAACTCCTTTTAATTCTTCTGGGATTGGGAGTTCAAAAGTTTCAAAAGTACTTGTATCCATTATTTGTGCTGTGTCCCCAATTATTGAAATTATCTGGCCTACCTTTTTATCTATTATTGGGCTTTTTACCTTATGTTTTACAGGATAAACAACACTTCTTTTTTGATTGTCAAAAACACCAATGGCAACAATTCTTGCCTTTGCCTCGCCATGTTTTCCAGGCTTTGATGTTGTAAATTCAACTATTTTACATGGTTCATCATCAATAACTATATAACTTCCCTCCCTCAATTCCCTTACCTCTACATCTTTCCAGGACATATTTAACACCTTTTAAATTTAATTTTATGTAAACTCAATAATTTTTTCATATTAATGAATTTTTCCAAAAAAAAATTATAATTGCATTTAATAATTTTAAATCATGATTAAAAGAAAAAGTGAAATCACAAAAATGTCAATACTAATTGAAATAATGCACGGAAAGAAGAAAATAAAGGAAATTGCTAAGTCAGTGAACATTACAATTCAAGGTGTATCAGAATATATTAAATTACTAAAGAGGGAAGGTTATATTGATAAAAATATGAATATAACAAATAATGGAACTGAGTTTGTTTATAAAAAAATAGAGGAATTGAGAACTTATGTGACAAATATAATGAGTGATATGAAAATTATAAAATCAACGGAAGCAATTGCTGGGGATGACATTAACGCTAATGAAAGTGTAGGTTTATTTATGGAAAATGGACACATTTATGCCTACAAAAAGGAGTCAAAATCAAAAGGAATAGCTAGTTATTCTGCAAAGAAGGGGGAAGATCTTAATGTAGAAAATTTGGAGGGTATATTGGATCTTACATTAGGTAAAATTACAGTTGTAAGACTTCCTTCATCAAGAGATGGTGGTTCGAGGAATGTTGATCCAAATGATGTTTCAAAGATTGTAAAAGGTTTTGAAAAGATAGGTATAATAGGTGAAGTTGCTTTAATTACATTAAAGAAATCTGGAATAAAGCCAGACTTTGAATTTGGTGTTGTTAAGGCCTCGCGGGAGGCAGCTCACAAAGGATTTTCAACTGTAATATTTGTTTCCACAGATTTGTTCAAGTATGTAATAGATGATTTAGAACTGGAATCCCCAGGTCTTGCTAAAATTCCTTATAACATTATAGATCTCAGTAATGTTCGTAAAAAATATTGAATTCAGGTACTTTTACACCATATCCATCTTCCACATGACCTACAATTTTTCCTCCTATTCCATGCTCTAGAAATATATTAAGGATTAATTTAGCTTCATCCTCCGGTGCTATTAAGGCCATACCCATCCCCATATTGAATGTTTGGTACATTTCATAATATTCAATATTTCCTAAATCCTTAATGAAATCAAAGATTTTTGGTGGTTTTATATGATCATCAATTACAAACAATTTTTTGTTTAATCTTATTAGGTTTCTTAATCCTCCACCTGTTATATGTGCTATTCCATTCACCTTTGATTTTTTTATTGATTCTAAAACAGGTCTCACATAAATTCTTGTTGGTGTAAGAAGCAAACTTGATAACTTTTTGTTACCTATTTTTTCATTATAATCCACATTTTTCTCTTTTATCAACTTCCTTACTAGTGTGAATCCATTTGAATGTAATCCAGAACTTTCTAATCCTATTATAATATCATTTTTTCTTATCTTTTTACCAGTAATTTCTTTCCCTATTTTCACATAACCTATTGATGTACCTGAAAGATCTGTTGCATTTATAATGTCCGGCATTACGGCTGTTTCACCGCCAACAATTGAAACATTTGCTTCTTTTGCACCCTTATTCAATGATTTGCCAATTTCCTTTGCTTTTTTAATGTCATAATCCCTAATTATTAAATAGTCAACGAAGGCAAATGGTTCGGCGCCAACACAAACTGTATCATTAACATTCATAGCAATAGCATCTATACCCACAGTATCCCATTTCATCAATTCATCAGCTATCATCATTTTTGTTCCTACACCATCAGTATTAATTGCAAGATAATATTCTCCAAATTTTACAAGTGATGAATAGTGGCCAATTCCAATTCCATGTTTCAAATTCTTTCTTTCAAATTTTATTTCCCTAAGAAGATTATTTAAAAAAATACCCTTTTTATCTAAATCAACACCTGCTTCTGCATATGTTTTCATGGTACACCTCCTAATTTTTTATCCACCTTAACAGCCACATCTCTACCGGAGATTAACATACCTCCAAATATTGGCCCCATTCTTGGAGCACCAAATACAGAAACAGCTGCCATACCTGTAACAAATAGCCCTGGATAAATTTCCTTTACATAATTTACAATATTTTTTTCTGCGAAATCCGCCCACATAGATCTTTCACCAATTGAATGACCAGTAGGGGTATTCAGTTTAACATCATTCTTTTTTTCAAGAATTTTTACAATTTCTGCAGGATGGCCAGTTGCATCAATTACTACTTTTGAAATTATTGAAATTGGATCAACATGTAGTCCCATTTCTATCACAGGACTCCAATTTATCACAACACCAGAAACGGTATTTTCCCTGAATACAAGATCCTCTACTGAAATAAGATTGAAAATTTTAACCCCCGCCTTTTTTGTTTTATAAATTAATCCTGAAACAAATTCTATGGAATCGCACACATTATAATTGATATCAATCTTTTTATATGTAATATCGAATTCATTTAGAATTTCCAAGGCATCATCCTGCACAATTATTTTATTGAACATCATTCCCCCTCCCCAAATACCACCACCAACACTTAGCCTTTTCTCAAAAATTGATACACTGTATCCTCTCTTTGCTAAATAATAGGATGCAACGAGGCCTGAAGGACCACTTCCTACCACCACAATATCAATATTTAGTGAATTTTTTAAACTTTTTAAGTATTCATCAATAATAAAACCTGAGATTAAATCTTCTTTTAACATATGGACCGGCGGGGATTTGAACCCCGGGCCTCCTCCATGCCAAGGAGGCGATCTACCAACTGATCTACCGGCCCCCTTTTCAATACAATACCTATTATTTTAAATATTTTTCGAAATTAATTCTTTTGAATAATTTAAAAGTATAATAATTGTATTCAAATAAAATTATATTTTTCAAATATTTTAGAGAAATTGAAAGTTCCTGAGGGAGCAGGTGGGGCAATTTTCCTCCCTCTTTACTGGAATTTTTTCAATTAACAAATTCCAACCATCATAATAGTAAATTGCACTCTCTATTTCTTCATTAAAGAGTATTTTAAAGGCAAGTGAAACTGCCATTGATGCTATTGCTGAAGGAATTGAGTTCATAATTCCTCTAGTGGAAGTGGTTTCATAATTTTTTGGTATTTCCTTCATTAAACAACGTAGGCATGCGGTCTTTCCTGGAATGATTGGCATTACGTTTCCATAGGTGGCAAGAACACCTGAATATACCCATGGTTTATTGTGTTTCACACATACTTCATTAATAATGAACCTTTTTTCAAAGTTGTCTGTTCCATCCATAACAATGTCTACCTTTTCCACATATTCTTCAAGTAATTTTGGAGAAATGTCACCTTCTATAGGTATTACCCTAGTATCAGAGTTCATCAAACTCAGCTTCTCTGCAGCTACTTGCACTTTCTTTTTTCCTAGATCCCTTTCATCATATAGTAATTGTCTATGAATATTCGAAATTGAAACATTATCGAAATCATTGATATAAAGGGTACCAAGGCCTGCCCTTACGAGTAATTGTGAAATAAGGCCACCAGTTCCACCGAGACCTATAACAATTGCACTTTTACTTTTTAGTAATTTTTGCCTATTTTCTCCAAATTTTTCAAGGATTATTTGTCTGGAATATCTTTCTTTAAAATAATTTTCCATAGTAGTATATCTTTATTAATAAGAAAAATTTTTCTTGTTGGAATTATTGGATTAAATGTGCAAAGTGATCTATGTATAAAATGTAGGGGCATTAAGCATTTATGCGGTTTGAATAGATGTCCCTATATTGATTACTCTTTAATAAATCCAAAAATCTCAACAGATTATACTGGTATTTCTCCACCAGATATTTTTATTGGTCATTATGGTTATCCAAGGGTAATGGTCTCTGCCTTATCATCATCAAAGGAAATACCAAAAAATCTTTTTCCCCTTAACATTGATAAGATACTTGAATACAGGCTATCACTTTATAGGGTAGGTAATTTGGAAAGAATTGATAGGAAATCAAAATTGATTGATAAAATTCAAGAAATTGCAATTTCAGATATTAAAATGGGTATTGATGCTGAGTATTATAAAATTGATAATATGTTTTCATTTGACAGTATTCATATCCCTTTAGGTCCAAGGATTTATGCAAAGAGGCTTGATGTAATTGATCAACCGAATATTTCGCGGATTGCTGAAAAAATTTATTATGATACGGATTTGAAAGCCACTGAAGGATTATTTTTTCTTTATAAAAATGGATTTTCTGTAGATTATTTAAGAAGGGTAATGAGTGCAGGAATGGTAGGTGTAAAATTGGAAAGGAAATTGGTACCAACAAGATGGGCTATTACTGCAGTTGATGATATTGTGGGTAAAAAGCTCATTGATAACATAAAAGATAATGAAAGTATTGACTTTTCAGTCTATTCATACCATTCTTATATGTGGAATGATTTTCATATTTTAATACTGCCAGGTCCCTGGAGCTTTGAAATGTTTGAGAACTGGTATGGTAGAGGTAATTTTAGAAGGGAAATTATTGGTCAGGGCGATTATGAGAATTATTTTGGAAGAAAGGGGTATGCTTCAAATGTTACTGGTGCCTATTATGCTGCAAGATTAGCTGTATTGGAATATTTGAATAAAATTGGTAAAGTAGGTAGAGTAATAGTTTATAGAGAAATAGGAAGGGAATATAATATTCCACTTGGTGTATGGATAATTAGGGAAAGTGTTAGGGAAGCTTTAAAAAATCCTAAAATTTTCAATGAAACAAATGTTAATAGAATGTGGGAAATACCGGAAAACATAAGAAATGCATTTCAATCATCTAGAACAATTCAAAATATAAAGAAGCAAAAGAGGTTAGAACTCTATGGATGAAAGGAAAAAAGTGCTTGATTTTCTCTGGAATAATGGAATAATCGCCACACCAGATCTAATGGAGAAAATAATGAAGAATGGAGGTTTATCCTACGCTCAGGAATTGATAAAGAAAGATGATAGTAGAATAAGTAATTATGAAATACTAAAAAGTAGGGATATTTTTGAGGCCAGTGCTGGAAAAAGTGAAAGCTTTAGAAAGCTTTTCCAGGATAGATATATTAAAATTAAAAAAATACTTCAAGCAAGGGTATCTGTTTCCTCACCTGTAGATATTGAATATGCAAGGATTTCTGAAGGTGAAGCAACAATAATTGCCATGGTAATGGATGTAAGAGAATCAAAATATGGTAAAGTTCTTGAAATTGAGGATCTATCAGGATCCGCTATTGCATATGCTGATATTAATACTGGAGGAAATGTACTTCCTGACGATATAATTGCTATTAGGGTAAATGTTAAAAATGGTAGATTTTATGTTAAGGATATCACATATCCAGGTGTTGACAATGCACAAAAAAAGGAAAAATTGGTGGATAGTGAAAATGCAGTTGCATTCATATCAGACACTCATGTTGGTAGTAAAATGTTTATGGAAGAATCCTTTAATAAATTTATAGAATGGCTAAATAATGATGGAAATGGAAAAAAAGTAAAGTACTTGGTAGTTTCAGGTGATCTTGTTGATGGTATAGGCATATACCCTGGCCAGGAAAAGGACCTTGAACTTGATGACATATATGATCAATATGGTAAACTTTCAAGCTTTTTTGAGAAAATAAGAAATGATGTTACAATATTTCTTTCACCTGGAAACCATGATCTTGTTAGGATTTCAGAACCACAGCCAGCACTTTCAAGTGATATTAGAAAAATATTTCAAGAAAATGTAGTATTTGTTTCAAATCCTGCCTATGTTTCAATAGAGGGTGTAAAGATCCTAATCTATCATGGTGCCAGTCTTAACGATTTTATGGACTTAATGAAGGGAATGAAGTATGATAATGCAATAAAAATGATGGAGGAAATTTTAAAAAGAAGGCATCTATCACCATTCTATGGAAGGAATGTTCCAATAGCTCCCACAATAGAGGATTTCATGGTAATTGATGAAATACCCGATATTTTTGTTACTGGGCATATACATGTTCATAAATATTCAAACTATTTTGGTGTACTACTTTTAAATGCATCAGCATGGCAAAAACAGACAGATTACCAAAAAATGCATAACTTTGTTCCAGATCCTGCAAAGGTAACTTTGAAATTTCTCAATAAACCAGGATTTACAGTTCTTGATTTCAAATAGTTACATTATATTCCATAAGATCCATAGCCACTGTAGAATCCTTAAAAATGCCCTTTGCCTCATTCTCTAATAATTTTATTTCATTCATTTTATACCTTGGGCTAATATGTGTTAGAAAGAGTTTTTTTACATTTGCTCTACTTGCTACGATTGCTGCCTGCCTTGCTGATGAATGCCCAAATTCATTGGCCTTTTCCTCTAGGGATGAATCTACCGTAGAATCGTGTATAAGGACATTTGCATCCCTTGATATATCCACTATACAATCACAGGGTGAAGTATCACCTGTGTAGACAATCTTTCTTCCTACTCTAATACCATCGGAAATGTCATCAATCGTAATTCTTTTTCCATTTTTCTCAATTGCCCCATTCCTGACTATTGAATCCACTTCCTTGCTTGTTAACAAATACTTTTTCATAAGTTCCTGAGAAATCCTTCTTCTATCCTTTTCTTTAAACATATATGCAAGATTCGTTACAGGATGCATTGACTTTACTGCTTTTATGAAATAATCTCCAAAATCAATTTCTTCATCGTCCTT
>JAVZSA010000046.1:0-8606 GCA_038880255.1 Thermoplasmata archaeon | reverse complement strand
GCTCCATAAATACCAGAATCTGTTAGCCTTGTTATTGTGTTTGACCCACCACCACCACACCCTACAATCTTTATATTTACCTTCAATTGTTCCACAAGCTTTTTCAATTCTTCATCATCTGGAGATACTATTTGCTGTGCCTGCTGCTGTGTTTGCTCTTGTACTGGCTGTCTAACGAATGTTTCTGGATCGCCTCCTAAAGCATTTTTAATTATACTCTTCATATATATTTACCTCCTTGTCATATTATTGTCAGACAAGATATTTATTTTGTCATATATAAATATTTCGCTTAAAATACCATATTCTTCAAAAAATTTTTATGTATTAAAAGCTTAATTTCGAGCAGTATGTTGGATATTAATCTAATAAGAAATAATCCAGAAATTGTAAAGGAAAGTCAAAGAAGAAGAAATCTCAATCCAGAAGATGTGGATAAAATCATTGAACTTGATAAAATTTGGAGGCAAAATTTACAGGTTCTTGAGAAACTAAGAAATTTAAAAAATAGGAAAATTTTGGAAATTTCAGACAAAATAAAAAAAGGGATGGAAACAGATAATCTAAAAGAAGAGGTAAAGAAAATAAATGATGATATAGAAAAAATTGAAAAGATTGTAAATGAGGTAAAGGAAAAGAGAGATTCATTACTTTGGAACTTACCTAATATTCTTGATGATGATGTACCATATGGTAAAGATGAAAATGACAACGTTCCAATAAGGTATTGGGGAAAGGCAAAGGTAGCAAAGGAAGATCTCGATAACTTTCTCAGAGAATCAAAAAATAGTATGGAATATATTTTAATTGAGAATAGACCCATGAGTCATACTGATCTAATTGAAAAATTTGATTTTGCAGATACATTAAGGGCTGGAAAAGTGGCAGGATCCAGATTTTACTATCTAAAAAAGGATTTGGTAAAATTGGAAATCGCCCTTGAAATGTTTGCACTTGATCATTTAATTGAAAAGGGGTTCATACCTGTTGAACCACCATTCATGCTTACAAGAAGGGCAATGGAAGGTGCAACTGACCTTAACACATTTGAGGATACAATTTACAAGGTGGAGAATGAAGACCTTTATCTTATTGCTACCTCAGAGCATCCAATTGCAGCATACCATATGGATGAAATATTGGAAGAAAACATATTACCATTAAAGTACGCGGGTATTTCTCCATGTTTTAGGAGAGAAGCTGGTGCTCATGGAAAGGATACAAAGGGCATATTCAGGGTCCATCAATTTAATAAAATTGAGCAATTTATATTTTGTAATCCTGAAGATTCTAAAAAATTTCATGAGGAAATTTTAAGAAATGCGGAGGAAATTTATCAAAAGTTAGAATTACCCTACAGAGTTATAAACATATGCAGTGGCGATATGGGAAATGTGGCTTCAAAAAAATATGATATTGAGGTTTGGATGCCTGCACAGGGAAAATTCAGGGAAGTGGTAAGTGCAAGCAATGTTCGAGATTATCAATCAAGAAGGCTAAACATTAGGGTAAGGGGTAAATCTGAAAATTATTATCCACATACATTGAACAGTACTGCAGTGGCAACAACAAGAACAATTGTTGCAATATTGGAAAACCATCAGGAAAATAATATTATAAAAATCCCTGAACCACTTGCAAAATATTTCGGTAAAGATCATATAATAATGGATAAAAAATAATGAAGTTAATCGCAATGAAAATATTTGGATTAAAATCAATACAAATTTAGTGAACTGTATCAAACATTAAAAATCTAAATAATGAGAAAAATTATATTATTACACAGGAACTTTTCAGGATAGATCATTTTGCAGGGAAATTACAATTTAAAATTAATGTAAAAGATTTTATACTTAGTATAAATAATTTTAATTGGTTCCTGTTAAGGAAGAGACACAGAAAGATGATGTGTCTTGACATCAGGAACCAATAGGAGGATCCTGGGCCACAGTATGAGGGCGATGTGTCATCGCACTGTGAAGTTCTGTCCAGCAGGATCCCCCATAAGCCCCAGCAGAAGGGTCAGACGGCTTGAAACGATGATATCCGTTGTTTCTGCTGGGGAATAATTAAAATAGCGAAATCTTTAATAAACATCTTTGAAATACTTAATATGGTGTAAATTATGAACAGGTGCATACTTTGTGGTGCCCCTATTAAGAATGGGTTAGGCGTGTATTGCTCAGATTGTCTTTATGAAATTAAGAGGGTGAGGTTGAAGGATGAGGAATCCCTTGAAGATTTCATTCAAAGAATGATGGACGAGCATGTTTTACAGAGGGAACATTCCCATATTGAAAAATTGGAAAGGTGGTTAAAATGAAATTTGAAGAAATGTTGGTAAAGGATATAATGAGTAAAAACCCTGTTTATGTTCACGTCGATGATGTGCTTTCAAAGGTGCTCAGTGTTCTGAAGGAAAATGGTGTACATGAGGTGCCAGTTGTTGATGAGAAAATGAGGGTGAGGGGCTATTTTGATTATGAAAATTTAATGAGAAAAAGGAATGTACCACTCACTGCAAAGATTTCCACATTAATGATTTATCCACCAAAGGTAGAAGAAAATTTTACTGTTCTTGAGGCAATAAAAATAATGGTGGATAACGGCTTAAGATCACTCCCTGTAACAAAGGTAAACGATATTCTTGCTGGCCTTGTCTCTAGGACAGATTTCACTAAAGCCTTACTAAACTTTCCAGATTATGTAAATATTAAGATTTCACAGATAATGGTGAAGGACCCAATAACTGTAAGGGAAGATGATAATATCTATGTGGCCATTGAAAAGATGAGAAATTTGAACGAAATGACGTTACCAGTGGTGGATTCACATGAACATCTCAAGGGAATGATTCAAATAGATGATATTTCAACTGCAATGTGGAGATTGAAAAAGAGACTTAAAATGGGAGAATATAAAGGGCAGAAGGAAAAAAAGGAATTTAAGGTGGGTGATTTTATTTCTCCTCCAGTTTCCGTTGAGATGAATAAAAAATTGAAGGATGTAATTGAAACAATGCTGAAAATGAAATCATACATCGTTGTTATTGTAAATGATGAAAATAAACCTGTTGGTATAGTGACTCAAAAAGATATAATAGAAAACTTTGTAAAAAGAAAGGAAGAGGAAAATGTGTTTGTCCAGATCACGGGCTTTGAAACTGAAGATCCGTCAGTCTATGATTCAATTTATACCATAGTGGAAAAATATCTGAAAAAAATTAACAAATTTGAAAATTACAGGCCCCAATCTCTTACATTTCATGTGGAGGAACATAGACCCACATCAAATGAGATTGAATACAGTTTGAGAGCAAGATTGGTAACTGAGAAAAAGGTGTTTTACAAATCTGACCATGACTACAATATTTTTTCACTTTTTGATACTGTCATGAATGCACTTTACAGGGCTGTGAGAAAGGATAAGGAAAGGGAGAAGGAGCTAAGAAAAATAATGCCATGAGGTGATATTATGGATCTTGAAACACTTTTGAAAGAGATTGAAAGGAATGCAAAATATGGTGAAATAAGATTGATGAGTGTAAAAAGGAACATGGTAATTGTGAAAAATGGAGTTATTAGTGGCATAGAAACATCTGAGGAAAAGGGATTTGCAGTTAGAGTACTTGACAAAAATTTTTCATTTTATTCCACATCAAACCTTGATGGAGCAAATTTAAAAAAGGTGGTGGAAAGAGCAATCAGATCATCAAAATCTTTGGAAAAAAGGGAAGTAAAATTGTCAGAGGAAAAAATAGAGAAGGATGATTGGAAGGTTGATGAAACAATAAAACTGGATGATTTCCCATTGGAAGAAAAAATTTCACACTTAATGGATATTGATAAAGCACTAGTTTCAACTGGTGTACCTATCAGAATGCAATTCCTTAGGGATAAACTAACAGAGATTGAATATATGAATACTGAAGGTACAAGGTTGAAAGGTAAATTGCCAAGCGTTTTCTATTATTATTTCATTGGCGTAATTGAGGATGGAAATTTTGAACAGGGTAGCCAAGAGTTTGGAAAAAGTGGAGGATATGAAGCTTTGAAAGAATGGAACTTGATTGAGAATACTGTTGAGGAGGCAAAAAAATTGAAAAAGATCGCATTAAGTAAAAAGGCACCGGAAGGGAAAATGGATATTATAGTGGGTCCTGAAGTTTCCGGTATAGTTGCCCATGAATCCTGTGGCCATCCAACAGAGGCTGATAGGATCCTTGGAAGAGAAGCTGCTCAGGCAGGTGAATCATTTATAAAACCAAATATGATAAATGAGAGGATTGGTAGTGACGTGGTGAATGTTGTTGATGATCCCACAATTGATCATAGCTTTGGCTATTATAAGTATGATTTTGAGGGTGTGAGGGCAAGAAAAAGATACCTTTACAAGAATGGAAGAATAAACGAGTTTTTAATGAATAGGGAATTCGCAGGACAACTTGGATTGAAGAGTAATGGTGCTGCAAGATCTTCAGAATGGGATAAGGAACCTATTGTGAGAATGAGTACTACCTATATTGAACCTGGAAATCATACATTTGAAGAACTTTTAGAAGGTGTTAAATACGGTATTTTGATGAATTCATTCACAGAATGGAATATAGATGATGTTAGATTTAATGAGAAATATGTAGGTAGGGAGGCATACATTATTGAAAATGGTGAAATTAAGGAACCTGTTAAGAGGCCTGTTCTAGAAATTACAACAACAGGATTTTATAGTGCTGTTGATGCACTCTCAAAAGACTTGAAATTTTTCGCAGGTACATGTGGTAAAGGTGATCCAATGCAGGGCGTCGATGTATGGATGGGTGGTCCATATATAAGATTGAGGAATGTTTATATGAGGTGATATTTATGATTGATACAGAATATGTTGTTAAAAAAGCTATATCCTTTGGTGCTGATGAAGTTTCAGCAATTTATGTGGAAAGAGAAATGAAACAGACAAGATTTTCTAACAGTAAACTGGATATAATGCTAAATTATCAAGAAAATGCACTTTCCCTTTTCCTTTCGAAGGGAAAGAAAACATTATTTACCACAGTAAGGAATTTTGATAATTTGGAAAGGACAATAGAAAATTTTGTTAAGCTTTTAGATAAAATGCCTGAAAATAAGGATTTCTATGGATTGAATACAAAAAAACAAAGCTATAGGAGCCATGAACCTGATGGTACTTTGATTAACCTTGAGGACCTGAACTATCTTACAAAGAGGGCCATAGAGGGTGCACAGGATAAGGGAGCTAAGAGAGTTGCAGGTGTAATGTACCATTTTGTTGAGGATGTATCACTTTCAACAAATTATAACAATGCAAATGATAGAAATACTGGTATTTATTTTTCAGTTAGAGCCTTTAATGAAAATGGTTTTCCTGGACAATCTGCATTCCATACTTCACACCATTCTTTATTAAACGATTTTGATCCATATTATGTTGGAGAGGAAGCAGCGGATTATGCACTCCTTATGGATGTACCAAAGGAAGGTAAGGAAGGAAATTTTGATATTTTATTCCATCCACTTTGCTTTGGCTCTCTAATATCGTATTCAGCACCTATGGCATCAGCCTATAGCGTTGAAACTGGAATGTCATTCTTCACAGACACATTGGGTAAAAAGATTGGTAGTGAATTTTTCACACTTTATGATGATCCTACACTTGAATCTGGTGTTGGATATAGACTATTTGATGATGAAGGTACAGAAACTAAGAAGGTAACAATTATTGAGAAGGGAATAGTGAAAAATTATCTTCATAATTTTTCTACTGCAAAGAGATTTGAGACTGAAACAACAGGTAATGCTGGTATAATTAATCCACAACCATGGCAACCTGTGATGGAAAATGGTCATAGGAGTTATCAGGATATTTTGGGCGAAATGAAAAAAGGTCTGTTTATTGTTAATACATGGTATACAAGGTTCCAGGATTATAGGAATGGTGACTTTTCAACAATCCCTAGAGATGGTATATTCTATGTTGAAAATGGCGAAATAATAGAATCGTGGAAAGGTATAAGAATAAGTGATAATCTTCCTAGGATTTTTTCATCAATAAAAGAGGTAAGTTCTGAAAGAATTCAGGTGAAATGGTGGGATGAGGTAATGCCATCACTGATTCCCTATGTTCTTGTGAGTGATGTGAAAATTACAAAGGCTAAATAATCCCTTTGAACCTTTTGCAAACAAGATATACTTCCCTGCTACCTACCCTTGATGCAGGCGGTGTATATAGCTTGCAAAAATCAAAACTTTTTTCAACATTATTTTTAAAGTTATTTAGATCTTGACCCTGAAATAGTTTTATTACAATTGATCCATTGAATGCTAAGAGATCCTTTGATATTTCAATCACCCTTTTTCCAAGTTCTAATGATTGCATATGATCTATTTCTCGTATTCCAGATATTTTTGGTGACATGTCTGAAATTATTACATCAAATTTTTCTATTCCATTTTCATTCATTTTTTTCTTTATTTTTTCTAAAGTATTTTCATCAAATATGTCACCATTTACGTAAATACTTCCCTCCAGTCTAACTGGCTTAATGTCAACAGAAATTACCTTACCACCATATGTGAGCTCTAAGGCAACCTGAGTCCATCCGCCTGGAGATGCACCTAAATCAAGAACATTAAAACCTTTCTTAAAAATGTAAAATTTTTCATCTATAAACTTTAATTTGTATGATGCTCTACTTTTATACCTTTCCCTTTTTGCCTTTCTGTAATAATAATCCTGTCTTTTCATCAAAATTAGTGAGCTCCAGATTCTAGATAATTCTTGTATGCTTCAGAATCCATCAAATCATCAAGATCCTTAGGATTTTCTAATGATACTTCAATAAGCCAAGCATTGTATGGATCATTATTTATTAATTCAGGTGAATCAATTACTGCTTGATTCTTTGAAATTACTTTTCCTGATACTGGTGCATATACATCTTCAACAGCCTTAACAGATTCTATTACACCAAAGGATTTGCCTTTTTCTATCCTAGCATTAATTTCAGGTAGCTCAACAAAAACAATATCTGTCAACTGCTGCTGTGCATAATCAGATACACCAATCTTGACCTTGTTCCCTTCCACAAGCACCCATTCATGCGTTTTTGAATATTTCATTCTTTTATCTATTTCCATATTTAATCACACATGGTAAATCATATACTTTAAGAAAAATTTTATGGTAATATTACATTTATCAATTATGAGATCTTTTGTGGCAATAAAAGTACCGCCTTTAGAATCAATTGAAAAAATGCAAAGATTCTTTTCTGAAAAATACAAAATAAAGTTAGTTGAAATTGAAAATTTGCATATTACATTAAAATTTCTAGGAGAAATAGATGAAATAGAAATAAAAAATATTGACTCCATTTTATCAAAAATTAAATTTAAAAATTTCACAATAAAACTTAAAGGTGCTGGTGCTTTTCCAAAAGAAAAAAATGCTAGAGTTTTATGGATAGGAGCATTTTCAGATGATTTAATTTTCCTGGGAAATTATGTATCAGATGCACTTTCAAAATATAATAATGAAAAATTCTCCGCACATTTAACTATAGGTAGATTCAAAGAATTTCAAGATATCTCAAACGATATAAAAATATTTAAAAATGAGGAATTTGGAGAAATATTTGTGGATCACTTTTCAATTTATAAAAGTACCTTAACAAAAAATGGTCCAATCTATGAAGAAATTAAAAAATATTTTTCAGAATAATTTTTTATTCACTTTTCTTTTCTCCAGTTGAAAGAGATACAAACTGTGGGAATTTTTTCATTATGATAATATCCCCTACAGCCTTTACCCACCTAAAAGGGACAAGAACAGGAACACCATCCTCCACTAATAGGGGATTAGTTTTTGGTACATACAAGCCATATGTTATTTGTTGATCAATATCGATTGAAATATCCTCAACGGTACCAAGGAGATATCCTTTATCAGTATATATTTCGAGACCAATTAATTCGGTTACTTCTGTTAGCATATTAATCCCTTTATAGTAATTATCAATCTTTTATTTAAATATTTTTACATAAACAAATCCGTTAATATTTAATTTGAATTACTATTTTTTTAATTTTTTAGGGTATTATTCTCTATAATCATTTTTAAAAAACTAAAAAACATTGAAATGCTTATTCTTGATCAAAAAAATAAATTGAATATAAAGTCAAATACTAATTTTCTTCATAATATTAGTTAATTTTAGAAAAAATTTTAAATTAAACAATTTTATTATTTAAAATAAGGTAATGAAACATGCGATTACTTCTTGAATTTTCGCCTTGTTGTAGCGGATCATTTGATAAATTGAATAAACATGCAATTCAAGGATTGATATATTATTACCTAAAGGGAACAGAATTTGAAGCAATTCACGATAGTAAAAAATTTAAATTTTTTACATTTTCAGACATTTTTCCTATTGGAGATTTTGAACCTGGAAAAAAGAAGAATTTGTTAATATCATCGCCAAATAAAGATCTTATTTCTGTATTATATGACAACTTTGAAAATAAAAGATCTATAAGAATAAAAAATATGGAATTTACAATTACAAATTTGAAAAAATTTAATTT
>JAVZSA010000045.1:0-8643 GCA_038880255.1 Thermoplasmata archaeon | reverse complement strand
GTTTCTAATTCCACAAAAATTTTAAAATTGTGGACTTTAAGATTGAATTGAAAATATCTTCATAATTTGGAGAGATTGTAAATTAATTTTATTTGGCATAAAGATTTTCAATTTATCAAGATTTCGGAAAATTCATTAAACGTTTGAACAGAAAAAAATCCATCTCGTCTAAAATCAACCTGAGGTGATTGCATATCAACACAACAAATGCATTTAATGTCTGAACTAAAAAATATATCGATGACTATTTGACCAGCTGTTTTCTAATAAGCGACTATTGTAATGTAAGATATTCTAAATCTGAAATTGTTCATACGTTGCTGGAGAAAATAGGTAGAAAGAAGTTTGTAACAGCAAAAATTGATAAGATAGAAAGAGGAAGTAGAAATTGCATTTTCTAGTACGATATTCAAGAAATTGCAAAAACTAAAAATATCAAATGTTATCAATTTTTTTTGGGAAGAGCAACGAATCTATTTTGAATTATAGATAAACATGATGGTATGTGGTATGGCAAAAAGGATAGAGTAGATTATGTATGTGAAAGAAATAGACGAGGAAGAGAATTGAATTATAAATATGCTACTATTGAATCTATGGAAGAAATCAAAAGATTTACATTTATCATGCTACCTGTAAATCAGTTTATCAACAATGAAATGCTCTTCACTACTTTGATATTTCAAGCGAGGAGATGAGTCTGAATTAAATTATTGCTTGTAGGTAGAGGATTTTTCAATGTTGATGCATACGTACTTTTGAAAGAATAAATGTGCCATTTTTGAATCTTGCAATACGAAACTCTGTGGTCCAGAAATTTAAGTTTAAAACAGAACAATTAGCAAGGCGAATCCATAATAAGAGAAATAGATTTTATATTACCAGATATACTATGAAGGATAGTAGCATAAGGATGTTTGTCAAATTTAATTAGGTGTTTTATTTTACACCAAACAAAAATTCTGCAAAACTTGAAGATTGTTTCATATTTGCCATCAATCAAACGGTTACTATGGACAATGTGAGTAATTTAGCCAATCTATATAGGATGAGATGTGGAATAGAAACCAGATGCAAAGAAAAGAAAGAAGTTAGAGGTAAAACATGATCTACACAATACTCACCATGCCTTCTATTTCACGTATTTTCAGTTCTCTTATATAATCTTTGTTGGCTTATTAATTTCATATATAGGGGGCAAGAAGCTAGAAATAGAATGGCTTTACATTGTTAATTTATCTAGATTGAGATCAATCCTGTCAAAAATTTTTTAGGAAGTTGCACTCTGAAAATTTTTTTTGCAACGATACTTTTATTAACACTACAGCCTAAACTTTTAGGTAAAAACAATTTTTCGAACTGTTTCTAGAGAAAGAAAACTCCTCCAATTATGGACATAATGCCCCATAAATTTCAAAAATTTCCGTTCTTTTTAACGCACTTTCATCATACGAACTGTTTAACAAATACATGAAAATATGGTATAGTCTTCTAGATTTCATTTTCTCTGTGAAAAATTAGTATGGAGAACAGCGTAAAAGTTTATGTGACTTTACCAACTTTCCAAAGTCCTATTTTATAGAAAGATTTTTTAAGTGTATATAAAATAAAGATACTATACATGCAAATATCAAAATTATCAAAAATATTTTTCGAACTTTCAAATGAATATAGAATGGAGATTTTAAATATTCTTCAAGATAAAACACTATCACTTAATGACATTTCTTTACAGTTAAATTTACCCAAATCTGAAATTTATCGAAATTTGAAAAGATTGGTTTTAATTGGTTTAATTTTTATGAATGGAAAAAATAGATATGAACTATCACCGATAGGCAAAGTATTTCTTCTTTATTTAAAAAATTTGAAATTCCTAGAAAAATATCATCAAATCTTTAAGTCTCATGATATTTCTCTGATACCAAAGGAATTCCAACTATTATTAGGTGATTTGGAAAATGTGGAAGTCATAGAGGGTACAATAGAGGGATTTAATTTAACAGTTGAAAGATTAAAAATGGCAAAATCCTTTGAGAATATAATGACAAAAGAAATTTTACTTCCATTTACAGAACATGTGAAAAAACTCATTGAAAAAAATTTAAGAATAAGAATTTTGGCACCTAAATCAATTAAGAATGAATTCCACAATTATTTGGTAGGTATAAGTAATAAAAATATAAAAATAAAAATTGTTGATAGTGTAAATATTGTAATATTGGGTGATGAAAGTACGGCTGAATTTAATTTACCATTCTTAAATGGTGAAATAGATTATTCCATCACATTCTTTGCTAAAAATGATAAAGCTGTGGAATGGATTAATGGACTTTTTGATTATTATTGGGAAACTTTGCCAGGAGAGATAATTTTCTGAGTTTCACGTGCCATAAAAATGAAAGGTAATAAAGCCAAAAAGAATAATCCAGAAAAAACCATTGCATAAAGGAATGTGTTGTTTGGGGACATAGGTCCAAGAATGCCCATAAAGATCGGTATTATAAAACCCCCTATTTGCCCTAAGAACCAAAGGAATGATGTTGCAGATCCTGCGTTTTCAACTCCCGAAATTAATGTACCCCAATCTATTAGTACAGGAAAACTACCAAGCATAAAAAATCCTAAAAGAAATGTTATTATAAACATAGTAATAAGATCCATAATAAAAGGTATGAGGAAAAGTATTGGAATTGAAATGAAAAATGCCAAAATAATGAAAATTCTTCTTTTTCCATAGAATGTTACAAGAGTGGGAATTATAATACTACCTATCATACCACCTATAACAAATATTAGACCATCTATACCCATTTCTATATCACTTATTTTTAAATGTGATAATATTGGTTGTATCCATGTGAGTATTCCATTGAAAACACCCATTCCAACAAATGTTATTGATGATAATATTAACAAATCTCTAATTCTTAATATCTTTAAAAAAGATATTTTGTTCATTTCCATAATTTTTTCACTAAGTCCTAAAGGAATTAAAGAAAATATGAATAATATTAAAATTATTAATGAAATAATTGCAATTAAAAGCATCATTGTAAAATAGCCCAAATATTGATATAGTATTGAAGGTAGTAACATTCCTGCTCCAACGCCAAGAAATATTGCCAACGATCCTAAACCAATAATAAGAGGAACTTTTTCTTGAGGAAATTCAGTATTTGCAAGTTTAGAAACACTATTGTTAATGAATGGCTGTGCAAATGCAATACCTATTTGGCCTATAAGAAGTAATGTATAATCCATTTGTAAAATCCTAACAAAGGAAAATACTGTCATAACAACTGACGCTATAAGAAGACTCATTTTGTATCCCTTTTTGTCTATGAAAATACCTGTAGGAATAGATATAATTACATAAACAATTGGAAAAATAATTGCAAGTAATCCTACATAAAATTCACTTACATTATAAATCTTGGAAACAACATCTGAAATTGTTACAAAGTTGATCCAAAGAAATTGATTGAGCGCAACAAGTAATATATATGAGATGAATATTAACCATTTTAATTTATTTATTTTCATATTATATTATCCTGAATTGAAAATGAAAGTTCACCAAACTCTTTGCTTTGTGCTCTTATGTCAATTTTATGTTGACCAGGTGATAGATTTATTCCTGATATTTCTAAAATTATTGATGTTCCTACTATAAATTTTAAAGATTTTGTTTGCGAAATTTCTGAAGAATTTAATTTCTCTTTACCAACGTTCAAATATATGTTTTTTTCATTTAATTCTTTTCCATCAATTGCAATTTTAATAGGGGATACAATTGTTGCTTCTGCAAGTGTATTTTTAAGTTCAAATAAAAATCCATTGGCCGAATTTTTTAAACTACCTTTCACATACAGCTTTTTTAAAATAAATGATGGTACACCTACCATTTAAATCACCTCCTATTCTCCTACAATTTTTCTCAATTCTCTTATGGATTTCATCATATCTTCTATCGCTATTCTCACTTCTTCACTTTCTTCCTCTGCTTGTTCTAGTGTTTTTCCCTGCATAATGGCATCAATTATATATCTAAATGCTCTTGCCCCTGCAGCAGGACCTTTAGAATGCCCATGAATAGCGCCTCCAGCAGCAATAATTACGTCCTTTCCAAAATCCTCAATAATATCTGGTACCATTGGGTGTGCAATACCACCACTTGGTGCAGGGAAAGTTGGTTTTAGGTTATAAAATATATCTGTAAGTACTCTACCAGTTTTAATTGCCTTTTCCCTTAAATAGAATGCTTTGCCATAGGGCGCGGGAAAAATCATAATATCCGCACCTGAAAGTCTTGTAAGTTTACCAAGAATTATTGGAGAACTTATTCCATAATCAGGAGCTTGATACATAGTTCCTGCAAAATCCATATGAGCTAAGATAGGCACTTTTATAGATGGATCCTCAGCCAGTTGCTGTAGTGCAGGAAAACCAGCTGTAAATACATTCACCATCAAAGCATTTACACCCAAATCAATAGCTTTTTCAGCGTTTTCTATAATTTTTGGATATTTGTCAGTAATATTAACGGTATAAAGTGTTTTTTCACCTTTCTCAGAATTTGCCCTATCTGCAGCTTCCATATACTTTATTACCCTTTCCTCAATTTTATTAAATTCAGCATCTGCAAGGAGCTCATCATCTTTTATTATATCTACACCACCTCTGGCTGCCTCATAGAAATATTTTGCCCCTATTTCAGGTGGAAAACCTGTACAAGGTTTAATCATATTAAGAAGAAGTGGTCTTTCGTTCACATTCAAAATTTTTCTAATTCCTTTTATTCCAAATTTTGGACCTTTAAAACCATTCACATACTCTTTTGGAAATTCTATATCCAACACCTTTATTTTTCCAGCTAGTGAAATATTTCCCACCACTGTTGAAAGCATCATAGGTATTTGTTTTCCAAAGTTAACAAAAGGAAAGGCGATCCTAATCACATATTGTCTTTCTTTTATTTCTTCTGGTATCTCGACTTCATAATCGGGTATTTCATATATTCCTATTACCTTAGCTACAGATCTCATTCTTACTTCAGGGGTTTCACCAGGAACGGGAAGCCATGTACCAGTTGATTGCTCTATTGCAAGCGCCTTAGAAAGTTCCCTTATTTTCCAATTCCTTTTTGTAATCAATAGGTATGTACCAATCACATAGTTTTCAGGCTCTATTCCCTCGGGGATCGATTCTGGATCTGAGAGCTTTTTTATCAATTCATCCTTTTCATAAATATCTTCAATCTTATTCATTCAAATCACCTCTTCCGTTTAAATTTTCAAAAATTCCTTTTAAAGATTCATAAATATTTTTAAAATTTTCAAATAGTTCATCATAAACCCCTCTGTTTTCAGTATTTGGTTCAAATATTTTATTTACATTAACAAAATTTTCAGTTTCATAGTAATTCTTTATTTTTCCCAAAGAAAGGAGTGATATAAGAGCAATTCCTTTCAATGTTGCATTTTGTGGATCTTCCATTTTATTAATTTTAAAACCAGTTATATCTGAAAGTATCTGCATCCAAATATCACTTTTAGCACCTCCGCCAACAGCATTAACTTCTTTAAATTGAATTCCTGATTCCATAATTCCTGAAAGCATCCATCGTGTATTCATGGCTATGCCTTCAAAAATGGATCTAGAGATTTCCCTTATACTATGGGAAAGACTAAGATTAATAAATCCACCTCTTGCATATGTATCAAGGATTGGTGATCTTTCACCATAGAGCCATGGTAAAAATAGAAGTTTATTGGATCCAGGGGCTGCTTCCTGAACATATTTATCTATTATATTGTAATCAAAGGAAAAACCAAAATTTTCCATAAACCAATCCAAACACGAGCCTGCACTCTCAGATTCAGAAATAAACAGCCATCTATTTGGAATTACTGAAAGAACACTACCAATACCTCTTTCTCCATTCACTAAATACTCTGGGGTATGCGTACTGGCCCACCCTGATGTTCCAAGATAGTAATGTACCTTATTATCCATTACTGCACCTGCTCCAAACGGGGTTACAAATGCATCACCACTTCCATTTACTATAGGGATACCATTGAATAGGCCCTTGCCTTCTCCCACAATTTCTTTCGCATTAACAATCTCAGGCAATTTTTCCTTTGTAATTCCTATTATTTCCAAAATATCTTCAGAATAATCCTTTTTTCTTATATCTACAAGTCCTCTGACAGAAGCTGTACTTATATCCGTAACTATTTTATTTGTGATTTTTGCAATTAAAAAGTCTTTAACATCAAGGAAATATGCAGCCTTATCAAAAATATTTTGTCTGTTAATTTTTAGCCAAAGAATTTTAGAGACTACATCCTTCCCCGATGGTATTCCACCTGTAATCTCAAGAAAATCCATGAGTGATATTTTTTCTAAAATTTGTTCAGCTTCATTGTTTGCCCTTGAATCTAACCAAATTATTGCATTTTCAATTGGATCTAAATTTCTATTTACAGGAACAAGACCTATCATTTGTCCAGTAATACCTATTGCTTCAACATTATCAATTTTAAGAAGTTTATTTGCCATATCATTCATTACACTAATCCAATGATTTGGATCCTGTTCTGCCCAACCATTTTTTGGAAATATTAATTCAGTGCCTCTTGTGGATTCACCCAACTTTTCACCATTCTCAGAATAAAGACCTGCTTTAATCTTACTTGTTCCAATATCAAAGACCAAAACTGCTGTCATATTCCTGACTCCACCTCTTTTAAACAATCTTCAAGAACACTCAATGCAATATCAGCTTCTTCTTCATTTATTATTAGAGGGGGTTTAATTTTTAAAACATTTCTAAATGTAAATTCATCCTTCAATATCTGTGGCATAGATACATCAAAGATTACACCCTTTTCAAAAGCTCTTTGTATAATGTATTCAGTTTCTTCAGTTGCAGGTTTCTTTTTTTCATCTTTTATTAGCTCAATTCCTATAAATAGACCCACACCCCTAATATCTCCAATAATACTATGCCTTTCTTTAATTTCTTCAAGTCTTTTAAGAAAATATTTCCCCATTCTTTCAGCATTTTCCAATAGTTTCATTCTTTTTGTAATTTCAATACTAGCAAGGGCTGCAGCAAAAAGAATTGGATCACTACCAAATGTGGTATGCTCTTCACCCTCTGTAAAACCACTCATTTCGGCAGTAGCAAGAAGGGCGCCTATTGGGAATCCTCCTCCTAATGCCTTGGTAAGAGTCATCATATCGGGCTTAATCCCATAGTATTCTGAGGCTGACCATTTACCTATTCTTCCAAATGCAGTCTGTGCCTCATCAAAAATAAGAAGTATATCGTTTTCATGTAATATGGATTTTAGATTCTCTAAATACCCTGGAGGAGATGGAATTTGACCACCAGGTCCCTGCATCGGTTCTATTATCATTGCAGCAATGTCATTATTATTATCATATTTTATTAAATTTTCAAGTGGATGAAGACATTCAAAATTACACTCACCATATTTTTTATTAAAGGGACATCTGTAACAGTATGGGTATGGTATTCTTTTAAAATGCTCCTTTCCAAAACCATCAAATCTTATAACTGAAGGTAATGGATTACTGGCTGCAATTGTAGCAAGCGTTGATCCATGATATCCTCTATGTGTTACGATAAAAGTACTTTTTCCAGGTCTATTAACCATGGATAATTTTATTGCTGCTTCTATTGCCAATCCTCCCCCTTCATTATTTAGTGATACTTTTTCAAATTGAAATAATTCTGCAAGTGTGTTTATTAACTTAATTCTTGGTATTGTAGGAAAACCATATCTAACGTGGGAAAGATAATGCATTTGTTTATAAACCATATACATAATGTCCTGATTTATATATCCATGGTTTAAGGTCCATGCCTGTGCAGTCATGTCTAAATATTTTTTACCTTTTATGTCAACAACATATGATCCTTCACCCTTAAAAAGAACAGTACTTTTTAAAGGTGTAAGAGACCTGGATCTTGCATCTTCAAATTCTTTATCGGTTAACTGTGTTAGAATTTTAGTAATTTCCTCATCACTTAAATATTTTGGATTAAAAACCATATTTATTTATTTTCTACATCCTATTTATACTTTTTTAATATTTGTTTAAAATTTTTAAGTATGATTGAAATTTTTTCAATTGTTTATAATTTAAAAATTTTTAGTATTACATCCCATAAATCAGTAGGAGAATCTACAATGTAATATGGATTCTCCTTTTCAAGTATTTCCTTTTTTCCAATTCCGTAAGAAACAGCAATTGAAATTACACCAGCCGCCTTTGCTTCAATTATATCCTTTGGTTGATCGCCTATAAATGCAATTTTCTCTTTATCAATTCTATAGATTTTTGAAAACTCTATTATACCATTCCTCTTTTTACCATTAACATCTTCGTATCCTCTAATGAAATTAAAATATTTATCTAAGGCGAAATATTTTACCTGTTCTTGTAATATAAAATCTGGGTTATATGAAATTAAACCCAATCTGAAATATTTAGAAAACTTTTCTATTGCTTCAATGATCCCTGAAAATAGATGCATTTTTGTTTCTATTGATTGAAGAAAAAAATTAACATAATCTTTAGAAAGTTCAGCCAAGTATTGATTAT
>JAVZSA010000044.1:0-9248 GCA_038880255.1 Thermoplasmata archaeon | reverse complement strand
TGATTTCAATAGCACAAAAATTTTTCCTGACATCTATTACAATTTTTTTGTTCAATGTTCTTACATATATTATATAAATAATATTAAATTTCTTTGTAAAACTGCAGTGATGAAGAATAGATAAAGGAGATAATATAACAGAAAATACATAATACATTACCTGAGAATTGATAGGTTATGGTTAATAATTCATTAAAATAAATTTACAATCAATAAATAGATTCTTGCAAAAATAATAACATTAAGTTTCCTACATACAAAAAATTAATATTCAAATTTAACTACAATAAAAGTATGAGTAATGATTATGTGATTAGGATTGGAGGAGCTGCTGGGGATGGAGTCCAATCAGCAGGTTATTTATTAGCGAAAACTTTTACGCGTCATGGATTACATGTTTTTGGATATAACTACTATCAAGATTTGATAAGGGGTGGAAATAGTTGGTATCAGGTGAGGGTTTCGGAAAAGAAAGTAAAAAGCCAAGGAGATAAATTAGATATTTTAATTGCTTTAAATGAAGATGCATTGAACAGACATACAAATCCAGAAATAAATGAGGGAGGAGCTCCATATTTAAAAGGTATTGCAATTTTTGATGAATCCATAAAAAATTATGTGAAAAGGGATTATGTAAAATATTTAGCAAGCCCTCTTATGTCAATTGCATCAAAAATTGGTAAAAATCCCTTATTAAAGAATACTGTAGCACTAGGCATGGTGATAGCTTCACTTAATCTTAATTTGGAAATTTTTCTTTCAGCAATAAAATCGACTTTTAAAAGTAAAGATTTAGAAGAGAATGTTGAAGCTGCAAGGCAAGGGTATAATTATTATAAGACAAATTACGAAATTTTTGGATCATTGAAAATTAATGAAAATAAAAAAATGTTAATGGGTGGCGGAGAAGCAGTAGGACTGGGTGCTGCAGTTGGTGGAATAAAAGCATATGTTGCATATCCAATGACTCCAGCTTCATCCACATTACATTGGCTTTCCTCACATTCTAAGGAATTGGACATTTTTGTTAAAGTACCTGAGGATGAGATTTCTGCAATTAATATGGTTATAGGAATGAATTATGCAGGTATTAGAGCTATGACTGGTAGTTCTGGGGGTGGTTACGATCTTATGCATGAAGGTGTGGGATTGGCTGCAATGCTGGAAGTTCCTGTTGTAATCTATGAATCTCAAAGAGCAGGTCCAAGTACAGGTCTTCCTACTAAAACAGAACAGGGCGATTTATTAATGATAATTAATTCTACTCATGGGGACTATCCAAGAGCAGTTATTGCTCCTGGGGATGTGGAAGAAGCATATTATTTTACAAGGGAGGCTTTGAACCTAGCAGATATATATCAAATGCCTGTAATAATTGTTTCAGATCTTTATTTGTCTGAGAGACTAGAATCAATAGAAAATTTAAATTTGGACTTTAAAATTGACAGAGGTCTAATAGCGAATGAAAATGAGGAAAATTTTTTAAGATATAAATATACACAAAATGGTATTTCACCTAGAGCATTTCCTGGTATGAAAGGTTTAATGCATAATGAAGACAGTGATGAACACGATGAAAGAGGTGATGTTGTAAGTGATGCAATTACAGATCCTATAAAAAGAAAGCTTTCAGTAGAAAAAAGAATGAAAAAACTTGAAACATTAAGTAAAAATTTACCTGCCTTTAAAACATATTTACTTGATGATGCTGAACTTGCACTAATTCAATGGGGTTCAACAAAGGGTGTTGTTGAAGAAGCAGTAGAAATATTAAGAAATATAGGAATAAAGGCTGGAGCAATTGAAATAAAATACATTTATCCTTTCAATTCACAAGATTTTATAAAAAAATCTTCGGGTAAGAAATTAATAGTGGTAGAAAATAATTATTCAGGACAATTGGCAAATCTAATAAAAATGTTTACAGGGATTGATACATTTAAAATTAATAAATACAATGGTGAACCATTTTATCCTTATGAAATAGTAAATGAAGTTAGAAAAATTAGAGGTGATTAACAATGGTAACAATCAAGGATTATGATTATCATATAAAGCCTGACTGGTGTCCTGGTTGTGGGAACTATGCGCAGTGGAATGCTATTAAAGGAGCATTGGTAGAAATGAACATTGAACCGGAAAATGTTGTAATAGTTAGTGGTATTGGTTGTTCAAGTAATATGCCTGAATATATTAGAGCTTATGGTTTCCACGGTTTACATGGTAGACTTCTTCCAGTGGCTACAGGAATAAAATTTGCAAATCCTAATTTAACAGTGATAGCATACGGAGGAGATGGAGATGGTTATTATGAAGGACTGAACCATCTGTATAATGCAGCTAAGAGGAATGTTGATATAAAGTACATAGTATCAAATAATGAAGTTTTTGGTCTCACAACGGGCCAAGCCTCCCCTACTGCACCAATTGGTTTTGTTTCGAAGACTACTCCTCCTCCTGAAGGATCAATAGAAATACCTGTAAATCCATTAACCTTTGCCCTTACAGCAGGTGCAACATTTGTGGCAAGAGGATATTCAGGTGAGTTAAAACATCTTCAAGGCCTCATTGTGGAGGCATTAAAACATCGCGGTTTTGCATTGATAGATGTTCTTAGTCCATGTGTAACATGGAATAAAATAAGAACCTATGAATTTTATAGAGAAAGAGTATACAAATTAAATAATAATGACCTGGGTAATTTTGAAAATGCATATAGACTTGCAAATGAAAATGGAGATAAAATTCCTATTGGTATATTTTATAAAGTGGAAAAACCCACTTACAATGATCTTGATCCAATTTTAAAAAAGGGTCCATTAATAAGTAGAAAAACTGATATTAAAAAATATATAATTGAGGAATTTTATTAATTTTTTAATAATTTATTTTTCATTTTTCAATTTTTCCAAAACCACCTCTATAGCCTTATCAAGTTGTGGATCTCTATTTTCAGAAAAATCAAGTGGTGTAATCTCTACTTCAATATCGGGTTCTGTACCCCTATTTTCTATTCCAAAACCAACTCCTTTAAACCAAAAGGCATATTCGGGCTGTGTTACTATTGAACCATCAATAAGTTTTCTTTTTGGGTTTATACCAATTACACCACCCCATGTCCTTTTACCTATCAATGGACCTAATTTCATTAATTTGAATGAGTGTGAAAAAATATCGCCATCCGAACCAGAAAGTTCGTTCGTAATACATACTATAGGTCCTTTAGGGGATGCTGGTGGATATTCTTCTCTCAATCCATGTCTTGGATATTCAAAACCTATTATTTTTCTATTAAGTTTCTCAAGTAAAAAGGGTGAAACAAAACCTCCCCTATTATAACGTACATCTATTATCAATGCATCTCTATCAACTTCTTCAAGAAAGTTTTTATGGAATTCTGCAAAACCGAAATTCATCATATCAGGTATATGCACATACCCTACTTTCCCATTAGTCTTAGAATGAACATAATTTTTATTTTTCTCTACCCAGTCCCTGTAAATTACCATTGACTCATCCGATAAAGTTTTCAAATTATATGTATAAATATTATCATTTCTTTTTATTTTAATGGATATTATATCATCTACCATATTAGTGAGTATTTTACCAGGTGGATTTTTGGCATCAAGATCTATACCATTAATAGAAATTATTACATCTCCTTCTTTTATTTCTAGTCCTGGAGAAATTAATGGGGATTTTTCATCCAACCTTCCCCTATAAATTTTCTTTATCTTATATTCATTTTTGTATTCAATTTCAGCACCCAAATACCCTCTTGTTTCAAGAGGGGAATTGAAATAATCGCCTAAATATTCATATGAGTGTGAAGTCCCCAGTTCACCCTGTAATTCCCAAATTAAATCAGATAATTCAGATCTTGTGGAAATTTTTTCAAGAAGTGGAAGATATTTATTGAATATTTCATCCCATTTAATGTTCTCATCTTTCCAATAATTTTCTTTCATCATAAACCATGTTTCATAAAAAATTTGTTTAAATTCTTCTTTTGGGTAGGAGAATAATTTAATTCTTTTTAAATCAACAATTCCGGACTCTCTTCCAGGTATATTCGATTTTGTTTCCTTTTTTTGTGTTGAATCAACAATTCTAAACAAGTCGTGATACATATATGCAATCTTTGTTCTATCTAAAGAAATTGTATAACGCGATGCTTTGTCTACAAGTAATTCATCCTTTTTTTCATTTATATTATAATAGTGCAATTCTCCAACATTTTCCTCTTCCATTGATAATGGCATCGACATATATACAATACCATCCTTAACACCATATAATGAAATGTATCTTCCCTCCTTTAATGGAAATGGAATAATTCTTTCAGATATTCCATCTAGATCTATTGCAAAATCTTTAACCTCTCCTTCCATTTTTGAAATAAAAGGATCGGTAAAATTCTTTCTTAAGGTAACAAGAAAAATTTTTGAGGGATTTGGAAAAGTAAGAGAAGGAATTGCCGGATCTTCTACTGCTTTAAAACTTGAGAGAGAAATGAAATATAAGTATCTTCCAAATGGGTCAAATGATGGTGAAAAATCAAATCTATAAGTACTTTCAATATCAGAAAATTCGTTATTTTCAATATTCCTTATCCTTATTTTAATTCTATTATTACCTAGAGCTATAGAATAGGCTATCCATTTTCCATTTGGTGAAAAATCTAAATATTTTATTGGTCCTGTTTTAGATTCATCAATCTTTTTGAATTCATCATTTTTTAAATTTAGCAAATAAAGTTCTAGCCTACCGGTTGAAATAATTATGGATTCACCATTTGGAGATGGCCAAATATTTAAAATTAGTCCCAAATCCTTTTCAAATCTTTTAATAATCTTTCCTTCCTTAAGTAATACAACATGTTCCTTACCTTCAGAGTTTAAAACTCCGATATATTCCTCACCTTTAAGATAAACTCCGTTGAGGAGCCTAATATTTTGCGTGGTAATTACAGGTCCACTGAAACTTTCCATATTAAATAATTTACCCCTAACAGTAAAAATTATTCTTTCACCATTCTCATTTAAAGAAAATGATTCTATTTTCTCTGGAACATTTTCAATGTATCTCTCCTGTAATAATCTTTTTGTACCATATACATCAATATTCAATTTTCTCATACCATTATTTAAGGTATAAATTTCACCTGCCATTTGAAAAATGATATTCATTCCGTCTGTGTTTGCATTCCTTACGTAATATTCGTTATTTTCAGTCATTCTTATCAATTTTTCACCGTCCAGGCAATATATTCTTCCAATACCTTCATGGTCTGAAATGAAACAAATTTTATCATTTACAATCATTGGACTTCCAATATTCCCTCCCAGGTTTTCCATAATCCTTTCAAATTTTTTTCCATCCTTTGATATCCACAATTGTCCCACAGTACCTCCCCTATATCTTTTCCATTTTGCAGGATCACCAATGTTCCTACCTAATAGAATGAAATTTGTTCCAAAACCTATATAAGACGCATTTCCGTAAGGTAACTTTTCAAATTCTGTTCCATCAGGATTCATTCTATAAATTTCAGGGTAATAATTTAATGGAGAAGAATGAGATGAAGAAAAATAGATCTTTCCACCATACCATCCTATTACTTTAATATCTTTGCTTCCATAATATGTTAATCTTTTTAGGTAATTTTTTTCAATCGAATATAAAAAGATATCTCCTTGTGGTTTTAAATCTTCTCTCCCCATACTTTTAAAAACTGAAAATGCAATGTATTTACCGTTGCAAGAAAATTTTGGATATCTTACTATACCTAATCCTTCGGTAATCCTTTTTAAATTTCCGTCATATAGCCACAAATCATCCTCTGTTACAAATACAAAACTCTCTTTATGGATATCAGGATACATTAAATAATGGTTCATGATTAGTAAAATAAAATCCTAGTAATAAATTATTTTGGTAACATACTACCTTGCCAAAGCTTCAAGGTTCTAAGACTCTATAGTCCTTGACGTTGCTCTTTAAAGGGTATTATTGATTCTTTCGCATGATTTGTCTATATGCAGTTGACCTATGTTTTCTTTTAAAAGATACAGCATTATATTGAACGATGCATTTGCATCAGTTCGGTTAACATATCAGTGGATCTAAATCTTAAAGCTCTTTCCTATTCCTTTGCTTATAATTCACATCTTAAACATTTTTTTGATTTACGATATGGATCAACATAGAAAATATGTATTTTAAATTGGTGGCTTTGTATTCTAATATTTTCTCTAATTCATATAATGATTAACTATTCAAGAAATACCTATAATTCTGTTAGATTTCGCATTTCTTATCCCCATCAGATATTCAAGTTTAATTCACATTTCACTTTTTTTCGCATTTTTTACTATTTTCTTTGATACCTTATGGTTCAAATTCCTTCCAATATTTCTTTTCTTAATTTTTTGAGCTTCCTGGATTTCGCTTTTTTTAGGTTTTCTTCTCGTATTCCATATTCTTGTATTTCTTATGTATGCGTTTTGTTTTTTCAAGTTATAGGATTTTTTATAGTATCCGGTCTGATTACAACATGTTCAATTGTATTTCAATCAATATACCAAAATATGAAAAGATTTCAATCATGTTTTCTTTTGGAATTTTTACTGAAATATATGCATATTCCTTATTTATCTCAATCTGATTTGTTTTCAGAAAATCTTTTCTTAAATGAAAATTCATAGTGATGTTTAGGTAAAATATCAGATTCTTTCTCTCTTTATGACTGAACTTTATTTTCTAAGCCTTGATAGTTAATTTCACCATACTAACTTTCTATCATTCCTTTTACTTACATACTTTCTTAATATATGTTTGAATATAATTGAGTTCGGTACAAATTATTTCAATTCCACTAAAAAAATTGAAAGATATTTTATAGAATATTTTGCCATATTTTATGCCTCATTAGGTTTAATCTGAAATCACAATGATGTTTAACTTTATATGTTAATATTATTTTTTTATTATTTAATAAACTTTTATTATATATATAAACATATTGCAATTCATCCACATCGCATATTCAATGTTTTTTTGTTAAAATATACTGTATAAAAAAAGTATTATACATATAGTGAGAAATTCATTACTGTTGATGGGAAAGAATTTCTATACCAATGGTAAAGTAGTTCATTACTTTTTTCTATGATATATTTTATTTCTAAAAATAATAAAATTTTAAGTAAAAAATTTTAAAAAAATTTTTTATTATACTTTTACATGCTATCTTATGGATCCTAAGAAAGAAATAGGATTTATAATAGCATTTCTTGTAATAATAATTTCAGTGCTAATTTTTATAAGTTTATATTTGTCTTATGGAGTTAAATCTCTAATTTATATTGGAATAATTTCAGTATTATTTTCTGCAATTTCCTATTTAATGCATGCATTTATAAAGAATAAAAAAATCGTAAATTACTTTATTTTGTCATACTATTCTTTTGGTATGATTCTATTATTTTTATACACTACCATAATTTCCTTTAACATAAATAGTATAATAATACTTTTAATATTTCTTTTATTTTCCTTTTTACTTATATATTGGAGATATTTGATTACTGCTACATAAAATTTATTTAATCCTACAAATTGATAATTATGATGAAAAGACCTGAAAATGAAAAAATACTAAATTTTTCACCAAATTCAGAGGAAAGGGAAAAGGTAAAAATTGAAATGGAGAAAATACTAAATGATTACAGAGAAATTCCCTTAGTAATTGGTGGTAAAAGAATAAAAACAGAGGAAACTAAGGAATGTAATCTTCCCCACGATAAACGAAAAACGATAGGCAAATATTATAAAGCAACAAAAGAAGAAGCTGATTTAGCTGTAGAAAGTGCACTTAGTGCAAGAGAAAAATGGGCTGAAATCCCATGGGACCACAGATTCTCTATTTTTTTAAAGGCGGCAGAACTTCTTTCAAAAAAATATAGATACAAGGCTGATGCAATTGTAATGCTTGTACATTCAAAGAATGCATATCAGGCAGAAATTGATATTGCTGAACTCATAGATTTTTGGAGATTTAATGTATATTTTGCTAGAAAAATACTTGAAGAACAGCCATTTTCACCCGAAGGCACTTTGAATAGAATTGACTATAGGCCTTTGGAAGGGTTTGTATTTGCTATTCCTCCATTTAATTTTCTTTCCATTGATGGGAACTTACCTACTGCACCTGCATTGATGGGTAATGTTGTTGTCTGGAAACCACCATCATCTGTGGTCTATTCAAATTATTTTTTAATGGAAATTCTTGAAGAAGCAGGCTTACCAGATGGTGTAATTAATTTCTTACCTGGAGATTCCATATTAATTGGGGACTATCTTTTAAAAAATAAAAATTTAGCTGGAGTTCATTTTACAGGATCTACAATTACTCTACAACATATTTTCAGAGTTGTTGGAGAGAACATACATAACTATAATGTTTATCCCAGAATAGTTGGTGAAAGTGGGGGTAAAGATTTTATTTTTGTTCATAAATCTGCAGATCCAAAGGAAGTAGAAGTAGCATTATTGAGGGGAGCCTTTGAATATCAAGGACAAAAGTGTTCTGCCGCATCTAGAGCATATATACCAGAATCACTTTGGCCTACAATTTATAATGAAATTGTAGCTGATTTAAATACTCTAAAAAAAGGTTCACCAACAGAATTTCATAATTTTATAAATGCTGTAATTGATGAATCTTCATTTAAGAAAATTGTTTACTATATAGAATTAGCCAAAAAGTCAGAAGAATGTGAAATTATTTATGGAGGTAATTATGACGATTCTATAGGTTATTTTATAGATCCTACAATAGTTTTAGTAAAAAATCCATATAATATTTTAATGAAAGACGAAATATTTGGACCTGTACTTTCAATATATATTTATAAAGATGAACAATATGAAAATACTTTGGAAATATGTGATAAAACATCCATTTATGGTCTTACGGGCTCAATATTTGCTAAGGATAGAAATGCTATTATTACGGCCGAAAGAAAGTTAAGATTTTCTGCTGGAAATTTTTATATTAATGATAAGCCAACAGGAGCTATAGTTGATCAACAACCATTTGGAGGTGCAAGAGGATCCGGAACTAATGATAAAGCTGGTAGTATGTGGAATTTAATAAGATGGGTCTCTCCTCGTGCAATTAAAGAGAATTTCAATCCTCCAAAAGATTTTAAATATCCATTTATGGAATAAGATTTGGAATA
>JAVZSA010000043.1:0-9647 GCA_038880255.1 Thermoplasmata archaeon | reverse complement strand
CTTTTTATGTACCCTATCTTGTCACGTACATAGTCATATCTCTCATTCAAACACTCTTCAATTCCTACTGACTCTTTAAATTTCTCAGCTAGCTCTTTTACCATTGTCACTGTGAACTAATGCTCCATCAAATCTTCAAAATACCTGGAAACTTTCAGAAACTGGTCAATGTTCATGTTCTTGCTTTTGAGCACTTTTAGCTCTGTTGCCAGTTCTTCCCAGTTTTTAGTGTCTAGTCCAGCTGCCAACATCGTATCCAGAAAATCGCGAATTTTGGACGCTTCTATCTCAAATTCAGAGAGCCTGGTTTTCAGATATTCTGCCAAATCCGTTTCATTTTTCAAGTCCTGTAACTTAGAACGCAGCTCTTCAATGTTCGTATTAAGAGATTTCAATGCCTCTTCTTTTTCCAGTTTCTGAACTTCCAGCTCTTTGAGTTGGTGGTTCAAGAGTCTTCCCTTTTCCACCATTTTCTCGATGGCATCCGGAATGTCCACAAAATCTATGTTTTCATACTTTGAGAACTTGATCATTTTCTCAGCAGTGTTGAGCAGTTTTTCTCTATTTTTTTCGTCAAATTCGTAAATTTGTTTCAATAACGACAATATTTTCTCTTTGTCCATGCCCGCGAATATGCTATAATAAAAATACCCCTTCTATCAGGTTCTGGATCGACAGTTCATGATCTCTCATAAGTTCTGCAAGCTCTTTGATCTCGCCTGGTATTTCTTTGTCAAGCTCTATGTTCAAGTACCCGCCTTTCCATTCTTCTATTATCCCATTAATCTCATCTATTGAGATCTTCAGTTCTAGAGATATATCATTTACGCTCTTTCCTTTCACAAAATTAACAATAATTTTGTTCTTTGTTTTAAGCGATATCTCTCGCATTATATATTTTTAAAGTTGTTATTAATACTTAAAGTTTTTAGGCAAATTTTTGTTGGTAAGTATAAAAAATACATTATATACCTATTTTTCAGATCATTTTACCTGACTGGTCACTTTCTTCTTTGCAGAGTTCGAAAATCCTTCCCAAATATATATATGTACTATTGGCATGATTAATATTTAACTTTTACTACTATGTTAACCTATTGCTCTGCTCCATTGCAAAAATTTATGCCTATGTCATTTTACAATCTGAGATCGTATTAATTAGCCGTTTATATGTATAAGATATATACCTGATACAACATAGAAATTATAGAAATACATATAAAGATGAAAAATTGAATAAAAATATTATTTATTCAATCTTATATGATTGCCATTGTAAAAAAGCAAGTGTTTAGATACTATTTATTATTACTACTTAATTGTAGTGTTGAAGTGTAGTGTAATGAAAAATACAACTGAACATTATTGAGAAAATAGCTTTACCGAAGTGCAATATAGAAGTTATAGAAGAAACTAATGAAAAAATAGTTAGAAGTGGAGGGAGAGCAGTAATACGTATACCAAAGGGCGCGAGAAAAATACTGAAAGTTGGAGATTCTGTGAAAGTAACATGTGAGATAATTGATGACCAAGTAAAAATGGAAATAATCAAAAAACTAAATTTTAGTTTAAATGATCTTAATAAGCTAGTTAAAGAGTTAAACTTCAAAGTTAAATACGAAAAGAAAAATTCTGAGATCGAGATTTTTAGTGCGGAAGGAGAGGAAGGAATATCTATTGAACATGTTAATTCTATCCGGAATCCTATGCATATTGGATATATTACAATTACGAAAAAATGGTTTGATGTAGATCTTGAAAAATATAAAGATATATTAAAATTGGCTAGAAATTACAATGGATTAATCAGACCTGAAGGAAAAGATCTGTATGTAATAGAACTGTTAAAAGAACCAGATAGATATGAACTGGACATGGATGGAGCGTTAAAATTATTAAAGGAAAATAATTGGAAAGCTGGTTTTTCTATAACAGTACGATTTAATATTCTTGATAATAAAATCACGGACATAGAAAATGTTTTAAAAAAATTGTCATCAATTTAAATTTTCAGTTTCCTTCTCAATAAAAGTAAAAATTCAATAAGTGTAGGAGTTTTTATTACTTCATGATTAGGTTTAACCAAAATAGCATGGATCAAGTCATTTGTGTTTACACTTTCTTCACCATTTTTTTTGAAATTATTACTGCTATTAATTTTATGTTTAATTCTACAAAAAAATATTCCAAAATCTTTATTTCTTTTTTATAATCTTCTCTGCAAACTATGATCCCAATAGTTCCTGAGCGATGTATTATCTTAGACTCTTCTGAAACTCTTCCCTGTCCATCACCAATGACAATTTGATGTTTTTGTGATTTATATAAAGACTCTTTTTTTGCATTTTCGGCATTATTCTTTGTTAAATTTCGTTTTATAGAATTTCTTTCATCTTTTGAAATCTTATGGCAAATTAAATCCAATGTAGGAGACGCTTTATCTAAATCCAATGACTTCTGCATCAAAACCTTGATCTTGAAAAAGGCGAGCTAAACTCTTTGAGAATGTACTTTTTCCAGAATTAGGAGGACCTCCTATTATAATTCTTATTAACCCATAAGTAGATGTTATCTATAAGCAGTATTAAATTTTGCGAAATTTTATTGAATCTTCAGTAATTGCTCTAATATATAATATTAATTTATATATTAAATACAATATCCATTATCTTATAATTCTATTATATTTATTAAGTTTATAAAGTTAATCATATGACTTAACATATATAATTGACAACAACTATTAAAAATCAGTTGAGGTTACAGAGCCTTTATTTTGGACATAGTTCTCAATTCGCTTGGAATATTTTCTTGTAAGATAGGTCATAAATATATTGATCAGCCTCTTTACAATTGCAGCTGCAAACGGATTGTCCATGCGATCACTTACCAATTTTCTGTCTCTATTTGCTTCTGTAAACGCCTGATACAGGGCTTTTGATATGAATTCACCGCGCAGAGGATCTTCCAACATCTTATCTAAATCAGTAAAATCACGTTTTCTGAGTGCACCCATTGGTATAAAAGGAAGAGGAAACGTAATAACTCGATAGTTTTTGAGCCGGTCAAGAAGTTCTAAATCTAGCATTATGTCATGCTCTGTTTCATTTGGGAGGTTTACTATCATCGTTCCTACAACTACCCAACCATTGTCATTTAGCGTTCCTATCGCTTTTTCTACTATTTCAGGATATTGCTGTGCTTTAAACGGCAGCACCTTGCCTGGCATCCATGCTTCTATAAGAGTCGGCGAGCCTGTTTCTATACCCATCTCTATAAAATTTCTGCGACTTCCCTCATTCATATACTGGCTTACTTCTGCAACCAGTCCTGGATTCTGGGCTACTATAGCAGCTGTTGTAAAATCGGTAGATATGTTATAATCCCCATATGATTTGACGAGCTTGTATACTCTTTTTACAAGATCTGTTACTTTTTCAGGATTAGGATCTATGCCTTTTGCACCATATCTAAAAAACTCTTCACTATGCAATCCAATGCCAGTTACCTCTCCATGCTCAAGATTTAGCTTTATCTCTTTTTCTATAGTTTCAAATGGAATAGATCTGATCATGCCACTGATTGTAGGAGTGCAAAATTTGCAGCCTCTACCACAGCCTCTAGTCACTTCAACAAGTCCTCCATTTGCAGGTGTAATGATTGGAGGTATCTCAGATACAGGCACAGGTTTGGTTGCCAGATAACGTGAAGGAACATTATAGCCATCAAGCATCTTTTTGAACAAGTCCGGGCCTTCTATCTCGAACTCTCCATCATAAACGAGAGTTAAGTTCAGCTTTTTATCATAATTTGTATCAATAAGTTGCCATACTGCAGGACCTCCCACAACAATTTTGATCTGACCCTTGTATTTTTGCAAGGCTGGGTCATCAAATATGTCCAAAAAAGACCTTGAAATATATGGAACTCCAACATAAGGCAATCCTGCAAGCTTGATTATCCAATACGTTATGCCAGAACCGTAGCTCAGTCCCAGCCCGTCCATTGTGTATATGCCCAAGATTTTAGTGTGAGACCCTATAAAATATTTCAATGATTTTGGGTCTATAATTATGGAGTCTATGCCCGCTTTTTTCAGTGAAGCCTGAACTTTAGCAAGCCCGTACGGCACTCGAATAGGCAGGTTATTTCGGTTTTTTTTAACCCTGAAATAAAGATCTGAGATCCATTCTTTCATATATGCGTCAGGTAGGGCACTAATAAACCCTCCTATTGATGAACCAAATGCATCGCTCGCGATTGCATTTTCACTGGTCAATATTACAGGAGCGCTCATGGCGCTCATAAAAAATAGAAATTTATTAGTGATATTTAAAAATAATGGACAGTTTTTGTCATGTTAAAAATTGCAGTCCTGCAAAATTTCAGTTTATTTGTTGTTAAGTTTTATAGTTAATTTAATAAATTTATTAAATATATAGATATTATTAAATAAACATTTTTCCTTAATTAATGTAGGAATAAATAATAATAGAATAAATATATAGTAAATAATATAATGAAATTATTTAAAATTGAATAACGCCTAATATTTTTTAGATCTTGGCTAATTATATAAATTTTTAATTTTTCAATGCTTAAAATCGATATTTTATACTTAGACAGATTTAGATCTCAATCTTATCAAATTTTTAAAACATTATGAGGTTATATGCGATTTATTTTTTTAATGTTTATATTAAAACGTGTGTAGCAAGCACTTTCAATTATTTTTGATTTATAGAAAAAATGTTGTATAACAATAGTTATACGACATTTTTCTATCTTATATTGAAAAAATAATTTTATTATTAAGAACTTATTAAATTTTTAAAATTTTTTTCTTTTAGCTATTTATAAAGTTCACTGTGAATAAAAGATTAATTAATAAAGGCTTCAAAAACAGCTCATCTTTTTAATTCAATATATATTCTATATAAGTATTATAGAAATCTTTATTTGATATAATAAATATATTAACTAATTTTATTTTGTTAAACATAATACTTAACTACTACAAAATAATTTTATAAATTTAATGAATTATAAAATTGCGCAAATTTTTAAAATTTTAGTTTTAAAATTCAGAAATCCTTTAAGATAAATGTGATTAACATAATAAATTCGTATTCATCAAAAAAGATTTGAAGATGTTATTATTCCTGCATCATATTGCTAATTATAAAAAATAAAAATTTAACAATGCGGTTTGATTATAGTTTAAAATTTCCCCTAATATTAATTAAAAAATTGTAAAATAAAGAATCAGATCGGCCAAAATTTATAGTAACAAAATCAGTTCTATATCCAAAATACTTTTAAAATTGAAAATTTCCCAATTAAAGACCGATTGATTTTTTATTTTTACAATTAATAAAACCATAAAATCTGTTTTCTTCTAAAAAATAGAAAAGATGAATAAAATAAAGCTTGATTGTGGTAAAAAAAGGTATAATAAGCTGGGAATTTTTTAAATATGGAGCAAAAGATATTGAATATAATTTTGAATAAAATGTAAAATTAGTAAAATAAGCTTATAAAATCGTAAAATTTTGCTATAAGTATAATTTATCTAAAGATTTAACATCTGCCACTATATAATTGAAATTTGAAAAATGAATTGAAAAAGTAGGTAAATATTTAAAAATAGTTGAAAAAGTGATAAGGACTTTAAATAACAATGGTCTTGTATTATTTAATTCAATCTTGTAGATATTTTTAATAAAACAGATACTGATAATAATATTAAATTTTAAAAATCTAGATAGACTAAAGGGCACATTGAATACTAATTTTCCTCTTTTTTCGATATTATATTAACGAGATCATTTAAGAGTGAAAATTTTACAAATTTATTATAAAAGGGTAAAAAATCGAAAAAGAATGAATTTATAATGTGAATTTTTTGAATTATTTATAAACTGTGAATTATAATTTTTAATCAAATAAATCATATAATTAAACATTATTTATAACATCAATAATTAATTAACAAAAATATTTATTAATAAATAAATAATAAAAATTTATGTAAAACTATATTAAATTTAAAAACAAATTATTTTTATTAATTATTTTTAATTAAATATATTTAAAGGAAAATTTCATCTAAAAAATGAAATTTATTAAAATTTATTTATTAATGAATAAAATCGTAAATCAAACAACTTTGCATTATTTTTACTAAAAAAATATAAATTATATAAAATATTTAAAAATACGAATTTATGTTGTATTTAATAAATCGATTATTGATAATTTTTCATTTTGATTCAGCATAAAATTTTATTGAATCAATTCCTAAAATCTTTGATATCCTTGTGGAAACACACTTTTTTTGATCGCGAAACTGTATTTTCTGCATATTTCCTTTTTCAATGCTAAAAATATGCCCTTCTGTACCTACCTATCTCATACTATAATTTTTTATTCCATAATGTGGTATATTCTCCAAAATAGGTATGAGCTTGTATTTTGTGAGCATTCTTCTGATTCGTTTCAGGCCACGATAAACAACTAGCTGATGCAACACGCAATCCACTTAATAAAACTATTTGTAAATTTGAATTATGCTTCTCCTTTTCTCTTTGTTCATTTCTTTAAGCTCATCATTCCCAATGATCTGAAAATTCTAGATCAAGATAAAATTCTTTACACATAAAAAATGATAATAATATTGGCAAAAAATATAAAAAGAAAAATATGTTTTATTCCTGTTTCGTTTCCTTTAAGTACTCTTCCAGAGATTTTGTTTTACGGCCACTTACCTGCGCCCAGTAATAGAATATCAGTGCTACGAGACCTACTATTATGAAATCGTAGGGGAACTGTATGAGATTAAGCCCTCCATAATTGCTCGGTCCTATATAGGAAAGAATAGCAACGATAATCAGCAATACAACCATCCACAATCCAGACTTTATATCTTCCACAGAAAATCCATTTTTATGATAGTAATATGCAAACATTATCAATCCAGCAAGCACTACGGCAACCACTTCACCAGTCAGAGGCCATGTGGACCAGTACACTATCAAAAATGTGAATATAAACGCTATCGGTGCAATGATTTTGGCACCTTTCAGTACAAATAAACGTTCAACATTTGGTGCAGTTCTTCTAAGCACGTTTATGGATGCAGGACCAATTACGTAAGCAATTACGAGCGTGGACGTCAAAATACCTACCAATAGATGCCAACCAGGAAACTCATACAAAAATGCTAGTCCGACCACAAATCCAAGAATCAAAGCCTTTGCTGGTATTTTCTTTTTCTGGTGCAGATCCGCAAAGGTTTTAGGTGCATAACCAAATTCTGCCATTGATTGGAATATTCTTGCAGGGTATGCAAAATAGCTGATACCTGCACCTAAAGGTGATATCACAGCATCGATCATTAATATTACGACAAGCCACCCTAGTCCTACTGCTGAAGCTTCTTCTGCAAATGGGCCAGATAACAATGTTGAGCTGCTTAAAGCGCCCCAGTTACCAGGAGTCACGCCTGCAAATGTCCAGTCAATTGCACCGATAAATGCAATTTGTAACACGATATATAGTATCAAAACCAAAACCACTGCAATGATTACAGATTTCCAAATATAATCTTTATGCTTTGCTTCAGCAGCCATATTGATGGCAGCCCTGTATCCTTCAAACGAAAACACTATACCCCCTAGCACCAATGCACCAAATATTCCCGAGTATCCTTGATAAAAGCTGCCGTAAGCTATAAAGTTGGTAGGATGCAGTGCCAGTGTTATAAGCGTGATTGCTGCCAGCGCAGGTATTGCCCATTTCCAGATCATTATTGCGCTAGTAATATTTCCAAATATTTTTACAGCTTGCAAGTTTATTATAAGTATTATTACCAGTGTAATAATAGCAATCACGTATCCTAAAGGCAACAGTGTTCCAGATTTATTAACTAGCCCTTTTACAAAAAACGACAAATACGTGACCATTGCAATTGCTTCAATGGGAGGGGTCATAATATCCGAAAGCCAAGCTCCCCATCCAGCAAGAAATCCAGCCAATTTTCCATGCGACATCTCAGCTATCGGAGTAGATCCTCCTGCAAGAGGAAAAGCAGTAGAAACTTCCATAAAAGTCAATGCCATCAAAATCACTATTATACCAGCGATAACCCAAGACAAAATCGCGCCAATTGGTCCGGCATATGAGGCTGCATAAAGAGAGGCAAACAGCCAACCAGAACCTATCATTCCCATGGCGTTCAACATTATGAGGTTAAAAAGGCTCAGATCTCTTTTATAACCAGACGAAGATTTTTCTGGCATAAAATTGTTATGAAAATTCCTATATATAAATATTACTTAATGTAAAATATTATATAATAAAAATTATTTACAAACTGAATTTTTCCTTATGAAGTTTTTATGTCATATTATGTTAAATACTGAATTAATATTTTACTGTATAATAAATGAAGATTCTGTCTCTGGCAGAAAGGTAAATATATGCAATTTTTGCAGGCTTTTTTAAGTCCAACTTAACGTATAGTTTAAGATCTTGATGCGCATCTATATTTGCAAAATTCATTAATGTGATATTACAGGTTTTTCAAACAGATAATTTTTGTCTTTATTGTATTTTCTGGTAGTTTTAAATGTTCTGCTTATATAACTGCTTCAAGGTTCATATGCTTTAAAGAACACTTTACCGTCATTCATAATTGAGAATTATTGCATATTAAAACTTCAATCCCATTATACTTGTAACTAATGGCGCAATTGCATTTCTCATAACTTCTTCCTATGCTTTTATTTATTTTCAAATTGACATCTTTATCATTGCTTTATTTTTAACAATTAAATATATTTTATTTTAATATGTTGTTTAAACTTTTTTGTTTAGAATGCTGTGTTTAATAAATCGATTATTGATAATTTTTCTCTATATTACAACCATATACTCTTTAACTCACTTAAATAACATTAAATTTTCATTTGAATAAAATCTCCTTTTGATTCAGCATAACATTTTATTGCATTATATGCCTAAAATCTTTGATATCGTTCTGCAATCAGTCCTTTCTTTGATCGTGAGAGTGTATTTTCTCCATATATCCTTTTCATTGCTGAAAATATGTATTCCGGTTCTACACATCTCATATAATACTTTTTATATTGTGACCATTTTCTATACACTAGCCTCTTATATTCTTCGCTTCTTTCCTTCTTCTTTTAAATTCGTTTATATTCTCTGATGTTGCATCTTTCCTTATTTTTATTCCTTCCTCTGTTCCTACTGATTGAATTATGTCAAACATATTATTTGTATCATATGCTGAATCTCCATAAAATTAGTTTATTTTATATTTTTCACTAGCTTCCTTTATCTGTTTTTCCGCCATCTTTGGTTCTTATTGCACTTCTTGTATGTGCTCTAGATACAGTAACTTCTTTTTTTAACATCTGCTGTAATTATAACTACAAGATACTTCTTCCTCTTCGCATTTGGATCTCCATATTTGAATTGCTTGTATTCTCCAGCATTAGATGTTTTTAAGCCAGTGCCATCTGATTCTACAAATTCTTTGTTTTCTGGTATTATCTTAATCTTTATTTTATGTATTCTGTTTCATAATGTGGTATATTCTCCAAAATAAGGTATGAGCTCATTTT
>JAVZSA010000042.1:0-10408 GCA_038880255.1 Thermoplasmata archaeon | reverse complement strand
GGAGAGTAATTCTTGGTACTATAGTAGTATTTTTATCGGCTATTTTTCTTTATTTAACAATATATTCTATTTCCTTTGAATTTTTCATTATATTTGGAACTATTACTGCATTCACGATCCCTATGGCAGGACCTTCAGTGAATGCATCCATTCTTGATGTTACTGAACCTGAATTAAGGGGAAGTGCAACAGCATATTCAAATTTCTTTGGAGGCCTTGGAAGTTCATTAGGCCCATTTTTGGCAAGCATAATTGCTACATTTGCATCACTTGGTTTTGCAATTGCATTTATTGGTTCAATTACTTGGATAATATGTGGCATCTTCTTTACGGTGCTTATATTCATAATCCCAAGAGATATTATTTATTTAAAAAATATACTTGTTCAAAGAAGTAATGAACTTACATTTAAAAAATGAATCTTAACATTTTTTCATTGGGAATATTTTACATTAATAATATTTATTAATCTTTTATTCAAAATTAAAGAAAGATTTATAATTATAATAATATGCAAAATTAAAACAAATTAGCACTAATTGAATAGTAATATGTGAGTGAAACTCCATTTCCAATTTTATAATTAAAACTTAAATAACCTGAACCATATGTTAGAAAAGGAACATTAAAGCTCAGATACAAAACAGAATTTGGATTTAAAACAATTTTTTGTCCTGAAATCCACTGATTTCCTATATTATTTGTGTTTGGACTGTAATACATGGTGCAAGGTGTACCAAATAAAAATGAAGAGGGCAAAGTTCCATTTATCCATAAATTTACAACAGTATTTAAATTATTATATATAACCAAGACATAATATAAAATTCCATAATTAAAAATAGTACTGTTAATAAATATCGTAGAACCTGACCAAACATTTGGTGGAGTACCTTTAACACTGACATAAAATTGGTTTATATAATTTTGATAGTTTGGTCCTCTAGTTAAATATACTGATGGATTTTTTCCATTTATATTAACCTTGTATAAATAATTAATTATAACAAAAGCCATTGAAAATGATAATGTTAAGATTATTATGAATATAAATAAAAAAACGATAATTTTTTTAGCAGATTTTGTCTCTTTTATTACCATATTTATTCCTAGAAAATTAAATAACAATAAAAAATATAAATTTATTGCTTTAAAAATTATTTAATTTTATATTAAAAATATATAATTTTTATTATTTATTTATCAATTTTTATTTAAATTAAATTTTAAGATAATGAGAATTTTATTATTAAATTTTCCACGAATGATTTTAAATAGATAATTTTAATTCGTAATTTTGCCTGTTTTTGTTACCTTTAACCACTGTCTTTCTCTACCGCTTACTTCAAGAATCAAGGAATAAAAGGATATTATTGAAGATAAAAACCAGTAAATATATGCAATGGGTAAATATGCTATAAGTTTATAGTTTTTAATTGACATTAGAAGTAATATTGTAACATTTAAAAATAATAGAAAAATACCAAGATAAAATAAAATTTCAAATTGCATTCTCGTAACAGTATGTGTAAAAAATCCTAGAAAAAGGAGAACTAAGGCTATTAACCATATTGATGAAATTAAAGGTGCCGAGATCACAAAATATGAATCAAAATCTTTTAAACTTTTTAATTTTTTTTCATTATGGAATAATACTTGATGATAACCTCTGTACCATCTAGTTCTCTGTTTCCAAAATTCTCTTAGACTTGCTGGTGTTTCTTGACCGCTCCTTACATTTGTTGAATATTCAATTTTCATTTTCTTTAAATTCATTCTTAATGAAATTTCCAAATCCTCTGTAAGGTATTTTTCATTCCATCCATTTAATTTTTCTAATGCTTCTCTTTTAAAGTACTGATTGGTTCCACCAAGAGGAAGAAATAAATTTATATTATTTCTTCCGGAAAGTGATATTTTAATAAGACCATGATCTATAACAGCCATTCTCGTGATGAGATTCTCTTTATAATTTATTGGATAATTTTCTCCCTGAAGTGCATCAAGATCTTTTGAATGCATTTCCATTAAAGCATTATAAATTGTATTCTTATCCAATACAGAATCAGCATCAAATGTTGCTATTATATTTCCTTTTGAAATACTAAAACCATAATTTAATGCCGAAGGCTTTCCATTACTAACATCTCTATGATAGCATTTTATTCTGTCATCCTTATTTTCATATTCCTTACATATTTTAAACGTATTATCACTGGAACCATCCTCAACAACAATTACTTCAAAATTTTTATAACTTTGTTGAATTATTGAATCTAAGCATCTTCCAATCACATTTTCCTCATTTTTAGCAGGTATTATTATTGATACAAAATCATCAAAATAAGGATCTTCATTTTCTTCTTTCTTATTCAAATTTATTAATCCAACTATCATTATGGGAACTTGGTAAAGACTATAAAATATACCTACTAGCATAAGGATTATTGCAATTGTAACTATTAAAGTAAACATATTTAGTATCCATAATTGCATTTAGAATATTTATTTATTTCTAAATTTCTATAATCTAAATTATATCATTTTTATTATAAATATTTTATTAATAAATAATTTTATTAATAGATTTAATATGCTATCTTTTCTATATCTCATATATAAATAATGAATAATTTCCTATTGATTTTAATTCTATGAAATTTTTTGGTAATTTTTCTATTCCATACCATCCATTATTATTCCACCAAACAGTATAAACTTTTAAGCCTATTGAACTATAATAATAGCAATCCTTAAGGAATAATGTATAATTTTCATTGGTATTAATCACTATTGAAGGATTAATCCCTGCCTCATAAGCATATGATACCATGTAGAGCATTGAAACAACAATTGAATTGTTTGAACCTACAAATGTAAATAATTTGACAATTTTTTCAGAATCATTAAGCGGGACCGTACTCTGTAAATATGATGTACTGACAATTTCATTCAAACCTATACTTTTTATAATTGGGTTGTAAAAATATGGAGAAGGATTATAATTTGTCATTGCAATGTATGATGAAGAAAGTAGCAATAATATAACGAGAAAAATTGAAAAAATTAATTTATATTTTTTAGGATCTTTTATGAACAAAATAGATATTGATGCCATTTCAATTAGATATCTAGGAAAAAAGGTAAATATTGTAATTGAAGAAACAATAAAAGTTCCTAATATTGGTATTTTTAAATTTAAATCATTCCTGTAATCATATTTCTTTAATAGTGGAATAAATGGTAGATATGGAATGAATAGAATAAATAAAAGAGATATATAGAGTAAAACATTGTATAAATAATTAGCAGGAAAAAAGAATGAAAAAATAAATTCATGTACATTGTTAGTATTTACCCCAGTAACAGTTGTTGTGAAAGTTGCAGAAATTATTAAAATTATGGTAAGTATTACTAAAATTATGGGTATAATTACATATTTTTTATTTTTAAATGATTTGTAAAAAAACCAAAAAAATTCTAAAGGGATAATCGCAGGGTCTGTCATCCCTGAAATAATTAAGAGTAATGAAACAATTCCTATTTTCTTTTTATTTTCTAGATTAAACATAAATGTTAGAAGAAAAATTGAAAATGCAAACAAATTTCTTTGAAGACTCCAATCTAACATTAGAGATTGAAAACTAAAAAATGCTAGTATTGATATATAAAAAGAATATTTATTCTTAATGCCAAATTCTGCAAATATAAATAATGAAATAATAAAAATACCTGATAAAATGGAATCAAGAAATTTTATTGTCCATACAGGATTATTTAATAATAAATTTAGAGAAAAAGAAATTAAATAATAAATGAAACCGACAGAAAAATAATCAACCGGATTTGCGTTGGTATATAACATAGGAACATAATAACCCATTTGATCAAAACCTATCGCCGAATAGGGAAATAAAAGTTCAAGAATAAATCTAAATATAAATCCAATGAAAAATAAGATGATTATTTTATGAAGGAACTTCATTATCACCCAATTATAATTAAATTATAAAATTTTATTGTCCAATTCTAAAAATAACATAAGGAATCCTTTTTTTGAAAAAGATCTGTAGAAAATGATCTAGCAGGACAGCCACCCTGACAAGACTGTTTAAAATTACAATGATTACAATATTCTGGAATAACTCTTTCCCTAAATAATTTGAAACCACTTTCCCATATTTTATTTATATCATCCTTTAAAACATTTCCTTCAAGAAAATATTCATTCATTAGTAATTCACAACCATATATATTCCCATTCGAATCAATTACAAATCTCTCCTTACCTGCTGGACATGAATTGTATCCCATTGGAATATTTTTGAGTGACTCATCAAATATTTTTTTGTTAAGATAGAAACGAAAGCCATTAAATGTTAATTTAATTTCATTTTTGTACATTTTCAACTTTTCAATTGCTTCTTTTATTAAATGCTTATCTGGAGCAATATCATTTTCTTTTGCTCTACCAAAGGGCTGAACAATACTCACATTCAATACATCAACATCTAATGATTTTGCCAATCTTACCATTTCTTCAACATTATTATAGTATTTTGTTATTGTAAATGCTATCGAGACCTTTAATCCAACATTTTTTAAATTTTTTATTGCATTAATCGCATTTTTAAATGATTTATCGCCTCTGATATTATCATTTATCATTTCATTTGCAGAATCAATGCTTATCTGTATTTGATCTAACCCTGATTTCTTTAACTTTTCAGCTTTTATTTTATCAATAAAAAATCCATTACTACTCATTGATACAACAAAATCGTTTTCTTTGGCTAGAGAAATTATTTCAAAAATTTCTTTATGTAATAATGGTTCGCCTCCTAAAATGTATATTAATTCAAATCCTAAATTTTTTATCTTTGGAAAAATATTTTTGTAATTATCAAGTTTCATTTCATATTTTAGCGGTAAACCAGCATTTAAATAACAAGTTTTACATCTTAAATTACATTGATGGGTAACATAAATGGATACCGATTTTTTTATTTCAATGTTTTCAAGTGCACTCACATGATAGGTTGGTATTGCTGGACATTCTGAATAGAAAAGTTCTAAGTAAAATTTATCCATAAAATTCCATCCCGTATTCATTAAATTTTAAATGTATTATATTTTTAAATATGAAATCATAATTTAAACCATTAAATAATAAGAATGTTTTAATAATTTTTTGATTTTTTTTATTTGTAAAATTGATTTTATTCAAATACATAAATATTCACTATTATAATTTTATGGATATTCCTGATTTAATTAACTTAAATTAAAGAAATTAAATAAGAATTTTATTAAATTTCTATTGGGCTTCCATGACCAGGTAATACTAATAAAGGAGATAATGATTTTATTAATTCCAGTGATTTCCTAGCATTTTCCATGTCTAAGGTATACTTCTCATTTATTTTCAATTCACCGTTTACATTACCAGCCACATCCCCTATGAATATTACCTTTTCATTTTCAATTAGATATGATGTACTGCCTGGAGTATGGCCGGGTGTGTCAATTGCTTTTATTCCCTCTATCTCTAATTTTTTGGCATCCTTCACTCCTGTAACCTTTTCAGGTTTTATCATTGAAAACATTATTCTAGCACCTAATGATTTAGGTTTTGGCATAGGAACATTTCCTTCTATTATTGGTATTTCTATGGATCCTGCATATATTTCTGGATTGTATTCTTCCTGTATTACCTTTAATGAACCTATATGATCAAGATGATAATGTGTTATTAAAACAATATCTGGTTTAATTCCTCTTTCTTTATAATATTCTAATATAGTTTTTGCATTTCCCTTCATCCCTGCATCTACCTGTACTATTTTCCCAGAGATTTTTATTACATATACGTTACACATTGTATTTTCTATTAACTCAATATTCTCTTTAATTTTCATAATATTAAACATAAATTAGATATATTTAAAGTTTATTTTTAAATTAAATTAAAAAATTTTTCAAATTTTATCGAATTGAACATACTTCCCACACTTAAATTTTATAAATCTTTTGATTTCACAATCCTTAGGTTTGCTTTTTAGAAAGCAATTTATACTCATCGAATGCTAAGTGATTTTTTAACCAAACATATTGTAAATTTGATTTTTTATTTATGAAAACTATTATTTAAATTTTTAAAAATATAATGATAAATTAATGAAAAAATCAAGTCCTATTAACAATTGCCACACCTAGAATTATAAGTATGCCACCAATAATTGAAGTTATTGATACCATTTCATGAATAAGAAAATATGCACTCAATATTGTAAAAACTGGTGCAAGATAATAAAATGTTGATGCTTTTGTCGGAGATAATATTTCAATTCCCTTGAAATTCAAATAGAACGCTACAATAGTTGTAAATATCGCTAAAAAAATCAATGAAAACCAATCAAGTAAATTAAATTTTATTTCTTCAATTGGAAAATTGAAAAGAAATGGAATAAGAAAAATTGTTCCAAAAATTGAAGATATTGATGTGACAAAGAGCGCACCGTATTTTTCGATTACCATTTTAGAGAGTAAAGTATAAATACTCCAGGATATTGAAGCAAATATAATCAAAAGAATTGACAAAAGTCCATTATATGAGAATATATCCTTAAAAAAAATTAACGTAATGCCAGAAAATGATAACATAATACCTAAAATTTTTAAAGCTTTGAAACTTTCTTTGAAAAATATTATTGATAACAAATATATGAAAATTGGTTCTGTAGAAACAAGTATTGAACCCAAACCTGCCGTAACTCCTTCAGCTCCAGAATTATATAAAACTTGATAAAACGTTATTCCAGTTAAACCCATTATTAATATTATAATCAAATCTTTTTTCATAATACTTTTCCAGAGTATGATAATAATTGGTACAAAAAAAATTGATGAAATTGCAAATCTCACTGCACCTAAAGTAAAGGGATCCATTACTTGAAGAAGAATCTTAATTGCAGTATATCCTACACCCCAAAGAAATGCAACCGAGATCATCATTATGTAACCAAATGTTTCTCTTTCCATTAAATTTAAAAAAATCAATCTTTAATTTAATCTTTACCTTTCACTTAAATAAAATAATGACTTTTCAATAAAAAATAATTAAAAAAACTATCTTTAAAAAATATTTTTAAATTTTTTCAAAGTAAAAATATATTACCATCCTCTAAGTTTATAGTATTTATCAATTAAAGATTTCAATTCTTCGTCAGTGATTTCGCTTTCTTCCTGTTCATTATCTATTCTTGACCTTACTATTCGTGGTAGATAATCATCGTCTTTTTTAAGACCTAATGATTCATTTATTTTTCTCTTTTCATTTACAATTCTAGAACCAATTCTCATCATTTCATCAAGTTTAATATTAAAACCTGTGGCAAGATTGTAGGCTTGTAATATTTTCTGTGGAGATGGAGAGGCATAATAACATAAAATTAATGAGTTATATATTTGTCTGTAATCTTCTGTTTTTATTGCTGAATATACCCTTTCATCTGAATTTACATTCCATCTATCACCTGATATTATACCAATTTCCTCATGTGCTCCACCAATATCCACTTGATACATGTCACCCTGCATATGATCGGCACCTCTTGAAGAAATAGCATATATTAATCCTTGTAATTTAAAGGCTCTAGGATCATGCATTGGAATTTCAAGACCTTTAACTGTAGCTATTAAATCTTTATCTATTCCATTCATTCTTGCATACCTTTCTAAACCTAAGGAAAGATATTCCCCTAAATTTCTTTTATATGCAATATCAGAAATTAATTTTTCTACATTTTCAAAATTTTGACCAAAGTACTCATTAATATTACCTTTTAAATATCCTTTTTCAATAAAAAATTTTAATCCTGATAATAAAACACCAAGACTAATTGTATCTATGCCTAAAGAATTGGAAATATGATTCCATTTAAGAATTAATTCAAAATTATTATTACCAATCAAAGGTCCAAAAGCTGCAACAGTTTCATATTCAGGTCCATCAATACTCATATCTTTAAATTTAACCGTTCTTCCACAACCAATAACACAGGAAGAACAATGATAACTATCTACCTTATAGATTTCATGAAATTTAATACTACTAAGAGAATCATATGGAAAATTATGATCAATAAAGTAATTTGCAGGTATATCCCCAAAACCCTGACCTCCATCCATCCATATCATACTTCCAAATGACCTAAAACCTGAGGCAATGGGCGATTCATAAATTTCTTTAGCTACTTTTGCTGATAATTTGTTAAATTCATCCTTTCTATATAATGGAATTACCTTTTTTCCATTAACTGCAATTAATTTTAATTTTTTTGATCCAAAAACAGCTCCTAAACCAGTTCTACCGGCTGCTCTGCCTTCATCATTCATTACAGAAGAGAAATATACTAGATTTTCTCCTGCAGGGCCTATTGTCATTACAGAAAATTTCCCTTTTTCTTCAACCTTTTTTTGCACAGAATATATGTCTAAACCCCATAAATTTTTGGCATTTTCAATTGAAATATTACCATCCATAATGTATATTGCAATAGGTTCTTCTGCTTTTCCTATAATAATAATACCATCTATGCCTGCTCTTTTCAACTGATAACCAAAATGACCACCAGAATTTGATTCGCCTAAAAAATTGGTAAGTGGACTTCTACTAACAATTTCATGTCTTCCTGTATTAGGGAAAGCAGTACCAACAAGGGGGCCCGTCATTATTATTATAGGATTTTCTGGAGAATATGGATCTCCCTTATATCCAATTTTACTAAATAAATATGTAGCGATACCTATTCCACCCATATATTTTTGCCATACATCATTCAATTTTTCAAACCATATTTCCCTTGTAGTAAGATTTACGTAAAGTAAATTGTCCCAAAAACCAAACATTTAAATCAATCTCCGTAAGCCTTAATGAAAATATTTTTCAAATCATCTTCGCCTACTATTATAGGATTAAATGCAAGTTCACTATCTTCCATTGATTTATTTATAAGTTCACCAATACGCGAAAAATAATGATCTTTATTTATTTTCAATTCTTTTATACAAATAGGCTGACCAACTTCTGAATAAAAGTTTTTTATTGCAGATAAAATATCATCTATTCCAAGTAATTTTTCCAACTTTTCATATTTTTTCTTTGTTCTTTCATCATTAAAATTAAATTCAATTACATAAGGAAGAAATATGCCCACAGAAGTCCCATGTGGAATATGAAAAGTAGCACCAAAACTATGTCCAAGGGCGTGAGCAAGAGCTGTACCACTGTTTGAAAATGCAATTCCAGCCATTGTAGCAGATAAATGCATTAAATCCTTTGATTCTTCATCATTTTCCATCGCTCTTTTAAGGTGATTAAATATAGTTTCAATCGCCTTTTCTGCCAAAGCATCAGTTAAAATTGTTGATGTTTTGGCTGACAAGGCTTCAAAAGCATGAACAAATGCATCTATTCCCGTAATTCTAATTATTTCCTTTTCAGTTGGAGTGAGAGATGAATCTAAAATTGAAATATAAGGGACTAATTCATAATTTCCTAATGCTATTTTCTTATTGTTATCTGTAAGTACAATGCCAAAAGATACATCACTTCCAGTTCCTGATGTTGTAGGTATTGCTATTAATTTTACATTAATTTTCATAGGCTCAAATGGATTTACGTTTCTTAAATCATAATTGTAATTGGAATATTTTATAGCAATAGATTTTGAAAAATCTATTACACTACCACCACCTAACGCAATTATTGTATCAGGAATAAAATTCTTAAATTTTTGAAAGGAATTTTCAATATTTTCTATTGATGGTTCCGGAATAACTTCATCAATGATTATAAAATTTTTTCCTTTAATACTCTCAATTATTTTTCCCCCATAAATCTTCATAATATTTTTATCTGTAACTAGGATAATATTTTTAGAATTCTCATTTTCAAGTATTGAAGATAGTGTATCTATTATATCTCTTTGATAATATATTTTTCTAGGAAATGTAAAAATTGTCATATTCACTCCAAATATTTTGTTGGTATGCTTTGTGCAACCTTTACCATAGCGATAGCCGCTGAAGCATATCTAAGAAGTAATGCCATATTCCCTTCCACCTTCATTTGTCCAGTTAACATTGCCTGTGTTGGATTAATTTTACCATCTATGATTTTTTTCCAATTAGAGTATGTTGCACTTAATTTAAATGGTGCATTTTTAGAAATATCTTTAACTATCTCGCAATTTTCACATACTCCATCTTTTAAATAAAGAATAAATGAATCAAATTCTGGTTTTTCCTTAAGATTTCCAATATCAAGCATTTTAAATAATATTGGATCTTTCCATCCCTTACCAGATTTATTATATTCTGGCGATTCACTTAATCTTTTACAGTA
>JAVZSA010000041.1:0-10723 GCA_038880255.1 Thermoplasmata archaeon | reverse complement strand
GCGGCTATCACTACAATGACCACCACTACAACTGCTATAATTGCATTTCTTATCTTTTTTTCCATAGTTCATTACCTCTTTTTTAGATAAATTTCCTTATACATATGCTTGGATATAAAATTTTTTGTACAATTTTAAATAATTATTGTTAAGAGTAGAATTTAAAAATATCATTCACAAAGAATTAAATATAAGCTTGTTATAGGGTTTTTGAAATATTAAGATACCATACTGGAGGGAAAAAAATGGTAAATAAACCCCATTTAAATGTGGTGTTCATAGGTCACGTAGACCATGGAAAATCAACCACGGTAGGTAGATTGCTATTGGATACAGGAGCAATAGATCCTAGAATAATTGAACAGTACAGAAAAGAGGCTGTTGAAAAGGGAAAGGCAACTTTTGAATTTGCTTGGGTAATGGATAGATTAAAAGAAGAAAGGGAGAGGGGAGTTACAATAGATGTAGCACATAGGGAATTTCAATCAAATAAATATTATATTACAATAATAGACGCACCAGGACATAGAGATTTTGTGAAAAATATGATAACAGGTACTTCTCAAGCAGATGCAGCAATACTTGTTGTTTCGGCAAAGGAAGGTGTGCAGGAACAGACTAGGGAGCATACATTTCTTGCCAGGGCATTAGGTGTTCCCCAGATAGTAGTGGCAATTAATAAAATGGATGCTACAACACCACCATACAGTCAGGATGCATACAATAATGTAAAGACAGAAATGGAGAAATTGCTTAAAACCGTGGGTTATAGGGATGTTATCTTTGTTCCAATAAGTGGATATGTTGGTGATAATGTAGTAAAACCATCACCAAATTTACCATGGTATAAGGGTCCTACACTTGTTGAGGCATTTGATATGTTAAAGATTCCTGAAAAACCAATAGATAAGCCATTAAGAATACCTGTTCAGGATGTTTATTCAATTACAGGTATAGGTACTGTGCCTGTAGGTAGGGTGGAAACAGGTGTTCTTAATGTTAATGATACTGTAATATTTATGCCTGCAAATAAAACAGGAGAAGTAAAAAGTATTGAGATGCACCATCAACCACTTCCGAGAGCAGAGCCAGGTGATAACATCGGATTCAATGTAAGGGGTATATCAAAGAATGATATTAAGAGGGGAGATGTTTGTGGTAAGGTAGATAATCCACCAACTGTTGTACAGGAATTTACCGCACAGATAGTTGTACTTAATCATCCCTCTGTGATTAGCCCAGGTTATACGCCTGTATTCCATGTGCATACTGCTCAGGTAGCGTGTACAATAAGTGAAATTGTAAAAACACTAGACCCAAGAACGAATGCAACAAAGCAGGAAAAACCAGATTTCATTAAGACAGGTGATGTGGCAATTGTGAAGGTAACTCCAACAAGACCACTTGTAATCGAGAAATCTTCTGAAATCCCTCAATTGGGTAGGTTTGCTATAAGAGATATGGGAATTACAGTGGCCGCAGGGCTCTGTATCGATTTAGTAAAGAAAACATCTTAAATTTTTTTTATTTTAGGTGATAAAATGGTATATAGAGCTAGGATCAGACTTTCGGGGAACGATTATAAAAAGGTAGAGGAAGTTTGTAATGAAATAAAAAATATTGCTGAAAGAACAGGTGTAGAACTACATGGACCAATACCATTGCCCACAAGGCGATTGGTAGTTCCTGTTAGAAAAACACCCTGTGGTGATGGTAGTGCCACATGGGATAGATGGGAAATGAGAATACATAAGAGGCTTATAGACATTGAAGCTGATGAAAGGGCTCTCAGACAACTTATGAGAATACAAATACCTGACGGTATTCATATTGAGATAGAATTAAAATCCTAATTACAAAATGTTTTTATATAGATAAATCTTTTAATTTCCAAAAAATATTGGAAGTTTAATTATGATAGGAAAAGATCCATTAAAGGAATTGGCAAGTATGTTAGGGTATAGTAAAACACATTGCCTTGTTATAGAAAAAATTTTGGAGAACAATACACCGGTGGATGTTTATTATATACAAGAAAAAATTGGTATGAGTAGATCATTAGTTTCAAAGGTATTAAGGGATCTTTGGGAAAATGGAATACTTGATAGAATAAGGTACAATCATAGACTTTTATATCGCCTTAATGAAAATTTTCTAACCTATATGTACGATTCATTTATGAAAAATATAAAGAAGAACATAGATGAAATTAATTATAGGTATGGTGAAAAAATGAAAGAACAGGTTGAAAAAATTAGAAAACATTTGATTAAGTATTGGGAGGAATGAGGATGGCAGATGTAATAATCACAACAGATAGGACAATGATGAGTAACCATCATGGTAAAGAATTTTTAGGGTTTGGAGCCACCGGAGTTCCTATTATATTTCCTGAGAAACTATGGCTTTATCTTTTTGCCCCAAAGATGAAAACCAAAAATGGCATTCCTTGGCAGGCATCATATGGAATAAGGAAAATAGAGGCAAAATTGATTGATTCTGGAATAGATACATTGGTGGTAGATCCTGATTATCTAGATAAATATTTAAGTAAGGCCAAGGTACTCTTACTCTCCCATCACGATTATTTTGGATTTGGTCCCCCTTCATCCACATTTGCATCTATATTTAAGACCGAACCATTGAATGCTAAATCATTTGCAAGATTGATGGAATCAGAACCTGTGAGAAAGGCAAAGAAAAATGGTGTGAAAATAATTGCAGGTGGGCCATCAGCGTGGCAATGGAATTATAGAAAGGAGCTTATGGAAAAATGGGGTATTGATACTGTAGTTGATGGGGAGGGTGAAAAAATAATTGTAGATCTTGTAAGGAAGGCACTTAATAACGAAGAACTTCCGAAATTTGTTGTTATGAATAATAAGGATGCACCAACAATTGATGAAATATCCGAAATAAAGCATGCAAGTGTTAACGGTCTTGTTGAAATAATGAGAGGTTGCATTAGGGGGTGTAAATTTTGTTCAGTGACCTTAAGGGCACTCAGATTCTATCCTTTTGAAAAAATTGAAAAGGAACTTCAAGTAAATTATAATGAAGGTGTGAGATCGGGAATATTACATGCTGAGGATGTCCCGCTCTATGGGTCCCTTGATTATATACCAAAAACTGATAAATTGATCAAGTTGCACGAATTAACAAAAAAATATTATAAGACAATAGCCTGGAGCCATTCAAGTCTTGCAGCAATTTTGGCAGGAGAGAAAAATGACAAAATGCTCACAAGGATTTCTGAAATAATAAAAAAGGATCAGGATTGGTGGGGTGCTGAAATAGGTGTTGAGACAGGATCACCTAGACTTGCTGAAATAATAATGCCAAATAAGGCAAAGCCATTTAATACAAAAGATTGGCCTGAGGTCGTTGTTGAAGCCGCTGGTATAATGCAGGATGCGGGTTTAATTCCTGCGATGACATTAATAGTGGGTCTGCCTGAAGAGACTGAGGAGGATGTAATAAAAACAATTGAACTTGTTGAAAGACTTTGGGACTTTAAAGCATTAATAATGCCAATGTTTTTTGTTCCAATGGGTATCTTAAAAAATAAAGATTGGTATAGGGCCTATGAATTAACTGAGACACAGCAGGAACTTTTGAAACTTTGCCTTAGCCATGGTGTGAGACAGGGTAAAAGAATATTGAATAACTATTTCAACGAACATCTTTATTATTACCTAATCTATCCATTCTATTGGTCATTCATTAAGACAATTGAAATAATAGCAAAGAGGAAGAATTATCTTTATACAGATATTTCAGAATTAAAAATCAATAGGATAGAAGATCATCCACCTTCATAAATTCTCTCAAAAATGATGTTGCGTAAGATCCTCTAAACAATGAAAATTTAAAATTTACACTTTTTTCCTTTTCTAAAAATGAAAAGTCCATAAAGGGTGCTGAAAGTGCTCTTCTACTCCCTTTGCTTGAAATTTCCTTTATCTCTTTTACTTTAAACATTTCCCCATTTATTCCCTCCAATTCTATCACGTTTCTCTCTATTTCACCCATTTCTCCATCAGCAAATTTACTTTCTGAACCGAAAAGAATACCGGATATGTAGGCCTTTTTTTCTATAATTTTTCTTCTAATATTCTCAATGTTTTCTCTCGTAACAAATATATATCTTTCGTTTATTGGTAGACCGTCCCTATCAACTGGTAATACAATATCACCTATTAAAGGCTCAAATATTGAATAATTTTTTAATCTCTCACTTAAAATTATGTTGAAAATATAACTCTGATACCCATGAACAAACATCATTCTAAGGTTTCTTGGAAGCCTTGAAATTGCACCTGGATAATCCTTCGGCTTTTCAATTAAGTGTTTAAGCATAATATATTCATAATCCATTCTACCCTTTGACATTTTGATTGTTCCTTCAGGGTCAAGTGTTTCATAAAAATATTTCCTAGCTTCTGCATTACTTTCATATTCAAATGTTAGCCCTATATATGACCTTATTGCCTCATCATATCTGCCCTCAATTATGTATTTTCCCACTATATGCGTAACAGGTCTTGAACTTCCAAATCTTTGAACCCCAAAAAAATTTGGAAACTGTAAATAGTTTGAGAGTTCATCAACTATTTTTTCAATTCTATTCCCATCATTAATATCTGATAATTTTATTTCAAATTTATTTCCATAAAGATCCCCAATATCTAAACATTCATTGGATCTAAAAATATCCAATATTTCAACATCCTTAAGGGACAATTTAATCTGACCTGTAAAATTTCTTATGCAAAAATACTGTGTTGTTATTGCCCTCTTATCCTTAGTACCTGCAAAATTTATTGAGTTTCTATTTATACCAAGCTCTTTTGCCAATTTCATAACAAACCTGTTTGTTTCCCAATTTCTCAATTTCACCTTAATTATTGTATTGTTTCCATTATTGTTTCTCTCAATGTTAAGTGGAATTTCCTCAACAATAAAATCCTCAGGTGCTTTCTTTAATTTACCACCTATTCCTTCGCCCTTTGTTAAATATGCCTTAATTCCTATGAATTCCTCTTTCACAACAGGCAAAAAAATTTATGGGATTAAAAATGTTTTGAAAATTGATGTTTACGTAACATTAAATTAAAGATTGTATTTTTAAAGAATTCAAAAACAAAATTTTGATATATTAAATACAATTAATTTGGAATTGTGAGAGAATATTTAAGTCAGGCAAGGAAACTAGCTGAGAAAATAATGAATCATAACAATATTACAATAATATCGCACATAGATGCTGATGGTATTACATCTGCTGCAATTGCCTCCTCTGCCTTGGATTCAATTGGAAAGAGCCATGATGTTATTTTTTTGAAACAACTTGATCCAGAATCATTAAATGAAATTAAAAAAAAGGGGAGTGAGCTTTATTGGTTTACAGATTTAGGGAGTGGTATTGTTCATGAAATGTACGGTATGAATGTGGTTATTACAGACCATCATTCACCAAGTGACCTTATTTTTAATGTTCCAAAGGAAAAAAGAAAAACACTCACAGATCTTTTTGATGAAATTGATAAGAATGATATTTTACAGTTAAATCCACATTTTTTTGGGAAGGATGGGGGAATAGATATAAGCGGTGCAGGCGTAACATATCTTGTTGCAAGGGAAATTAATCCAACAAATGTTAAATTAAGTACACTTGCAATAGTTGGTGCTGTTGGTGATTTACAGGACATTGCATATCTTAAATTAACGGGAACAAACAGATATATACTGAAGGAGGCAGAGGAATTTGGTTTCATAAAGACAGAAATAGATGCTAGATTTTTTGGTAGAGAAACAAGACCTATTCATAAAATGCTCGAATATGTTTCAGATCCTATACTTCCTGGAATTTCTGGTGATGAAAGGGGTGCATTGGAATTTTTAAATGATCTTTCAATTCCTTTAAAAAATGAAAATTGGAGAAGATGGGTTGATCTAACAAAGGAAGAAAAAAGAAAAATATTAAGTTCAATGGTAAAGAGGATGCTAGCATCTGGTTATGATAGTAATACTGCAACAAGAATAATAGGAGAGGTTTATACACTTGTTAAAGAGAAGGAAGGTACCTATGTTAGGGATTCTAAGGAATATGCTACTCTATTGAATGCTTGTGGGAGATATGGCGAAGCAAATGTGGGTTTCCTAGTTGCTAAGGGTGATAGGGAAGAAAATTATAGTAAGGCTGTAAATCTGTTGCAAAAACATAGAAAGGTAATAGTGGATGGAATTGATTACCTAAAGGATATAGGTATAAGCAAGATAAATAATTTACAATACTTTCATGCTGGGAGTAACATACCTGATACTGTAATTGGAACAATTGCATCAATAATTCTTTCCTCTGAAATCGCAGATCCTACACTTCCAATAATTGGTTTTGCAGAAAATGAATATGGTGGTATAAAAATTTCCGGACGTGCACCTAGAGAACTTGTGGATAAAGGCCTGGATCTTTCAAAGGCAATAAGGGAAGCAGCAATAGCCGTGGGTGGTAATGGAGGAGGGCATAACATTGCAGCAGGTGGTTCCATACCAAAGGGTAAAGAGGAGGAATTTGTTAATCTACTTTCTTCAATAATAGGAAAACAACTTCATGTTTAAGAGTAAAAATTTTAAATTCTTGAAAAAAATATCAAATCAATGAAAAAAAGAAATGGAATAATTCTCGCTCTTGATGTAGAATCAAAGGAAAGGGCTCTTTTTCTAACACTTGATCTTGCAGATATTGTTGATGCAATTAAAATAGGTTATCCTTTGGTCCTTTCTTCAGGAATATCAATTGTTAAGGAAATTTCAAAAATCTCACCAGTGATTTGTGATTTTAAAGTAGCGGATATTCCTAACACAAATAAAATAATTTCAAGAATCGTGAAGGAAAATGGTGCTTCTGGGATAATAGTTCATGGATTTGTTGGAAGTGATTCTATAAAGGCCGTGGTGGATGAATTTTCACCAGGTGAAGTTTTTTCTGTTGTGGAAATGACACATGAAGGTGCAATTGAAATTATGCAGAGCCTTTCAATGGAAATTGCAAATTTATCTTATAAATCTGGTGTAAAAGGTTTCATTGTTCCTGGCACAAGACCCGAAAGAATAAAACTTTATAGGGAAAAATTTCCAGATATGCAATTGCTTGTTCCAGGTATTGGTGTACAAGGTGGTGATGCAAGAATAGCACTCAAGAATGGTGCAGATTTTCTCATTATAGGTAGGTCTATTTATAATTCTGAAAATCCAAGAAAGGTAGTGGAGGGAATAATTGATTCTTTACAATGATTTTCTCATATATACACCAAATTTCTCATAGCCAAGTTTCCTATAATATTCTATGGCACCAATACCACTGTTCACTAAAATGTAATTAAATCCAAATTCTTCACTTGAGATCCTTTCCGCCTCCTCCATCAATTTTTTTCCCAATCCTGAATGTTGGTATGCACCCATATATTTTTTATCAACAGGCACCTCTGGACCTACCACCTTTAATTCCCTTACAATGGAACTCGAATCCCTCACCTCAGGTCTGTGTGCATCCTTTGAAGGAATTCTTAACCTTAAGTATCCCACTATTGCATCATTGTTCAAATCCTCATAGGATAGAAAGATTTCCTTTCCATCAGAGGATTCATAGTCTTCTCTTAAAAGTTCCATCCTTGGCTCTCCAAATATTTCACCTTTTTCCATTTTTCTACCAATTTCCCTGCATCTAATACATCTACAATGTAACCCCATTTCCTTAAGTCTCTTATATGCAATCTCCCTAATATCACTCCTTTTAATACCATCAACTATTAGGAACGCAGGAATATCCCTATCTACTCTTTGTATTCTTATCCATTTTGGAATTATTTTCTTAATTTCTATTAGAATCTTAAGAAATTCTTCTTCATGGTATGGTTTATATTTTCCTTCTTTCCACCATTCATAAAGTTCACTTTTTTCCACAACAAGTGTGGGATATATCTTAAGCATATCTGGCTTGTATTTAGAATCCTGAAATATTGTTCTAAAACTTTCAATATCCTTTTCAGGATTACTGCCTGGCAACCCTGGCATCATATGGTAGGCTACCTTAAGCCCAGCATCCTTTGATAGTTTTGTTGAACGTATCACCTCTTTTTGTGTATGACCCCTATTTACCAACGATAAAATATCATCAAAAATACTCTGAACACCAAGCTCTACCCTTGTTATACCAAGGGAAAGAGCAATGTCAATCTCTCTTTCATAAAACCAATCTGGCCTTGTTTCAAATGTTAAACCTATTATCCTATTTTCGGAAATTTCATTATAAAGCTTCGATTCATTTATGTTTTTAGAAATAAAATTGTTTGCACCATCATATATACCCTTAACAAAATCTACTTGGTATTTTTCTGGCCTTGCAGTAACAGTACCCCCCATCACAATTGCATCAATTTTGGATGTGGAATGTCCTATTGCTCTGAGTTGCTCTATTCTTGATCTTACCTGTCTATAGGCATCGTAATCATTCATTATAGCCCTGAGGGCAGCAGGTTCCTTACCTGTATAGGATTGTGCAGTGTTGTATTCTACACCACCAGGACAATAAATGCACTTTCCATGTGGGCATGGAAATGGTGAAGTCATTGCTGCCACTACCGCCACACCTGAAAGCGTTCTTGAGGGTTTTCTTAAAATTATTCCCAAATATTTTTCCCTGAGTTCTTCTGGAATGTGTTTTAAAATCTCACTATTACCTGGTAATTGTACATGGTATTTTTTTGCTAGTCTCATCTTATATTTTTCAAACTCCTCTCTATCCTTGATCTCACCATTCATTATCGATTCAGCTATGCTTTTTCCCAAGTCTATCATTTGTTGAAAAAGTTAATATTTAATTATTAATAAAATTTTGTGAGGAAAAATATATAATATATTAATCTTTTACGTTTTAATAATATGTATATGCTACTTGATTATGAAGATGTAATAAGGATCCCTCCAACAATGTTAGGTGAGAACCCGGACAAAATCATTAAGGAACTTACCTATCAGAAACTTGAGGGGAAGGTAAAATCATTCGATAGGAGTGAGGTACAGGATCCACAGGAAAGAAAATTCATTATAATAGCCATACTTGAAGTAAAAAGGGTAGGTGAGGGAAGGATAATTCCTGGTGATGGTGGTGTGTACCAAAAGGTTGAATATAGGGCAATTGTTTATCACCCTGAAATGCAGGAAGTTGTTGAGGGATCAGTGGTTGACATAACAAACTTTGGTGCATTTATAAATTTTGGTGTACTTGATGGACTTTTACACATAAGTCAGGTGATGGATGATAGATTTGATATTGATCTGGAGGGAAAAAGATTAATAGGTAAAGAAAGTAAAAAAGAATTGAGGGTAAAGGATAAGGTGAGGGTAAGGATTGTTTCATTATCGTTGAATGATGAGAATCTTTCAGCGAGCAGGATAGGACTGACTATGAGACAGTCAGGACTTGGAAAATTGGAGGATTTTAAAGATGAAGGAAATTAGAGCTTGTAGGAAATGTGGGAGAATAACATCGGATCTTAAATGCCCAGATTGTGGTGGTGAGACCACTCTCGAATGGGATGGTTACATATATATAATTAAACCTGAATTTTCCGCACTTGCAAAGAAACTGGGAAAGGAAAAGGAAGGGGAATATGCAATTAAAACAAGGTGAAAGACTTAAACTTCCCTTTGAGTACAGAGAAGAATTATCAAGACCTGTAGGTAAAGTTTATAGTGAAGAGGAAATTTTAAAAGAAATTAAAAATGAGGAAAAAATAATTACAGTTGGTGATGAAACAACAATTACACTATTAAAGCATGATGTTAGGCCCTTACTTTCCATATTTGATCTGAAATCGCAAAGAATAAAAATTGGTGATGAAATATTGAAAAATTTTAAAAGTAGAATAATAGTAAAAAATCCACCTGGTTATATTACCTATGATCTTTATAGAGCCATAAAATATGCTCTTGAAAATAAAATAGAGGCAATCCAAGTGGTGGGAGAAGAGGATCTTGCATCTCTTGTGTGTATTTCTTTGGCTGATGATGGCGTTACTATTATATATGGGATACCAAATATGGGTCTCGGATTAATAAGAGCGGAAAGTGAAATCAGATTAAGGGTAGAAAAAATATTTGAAAAGATGGTGATGGAATATGGATCTTGAAATAATAAATAAAAGGGAAAATCCTCTGCTTCATAGAATGGAAATAGAATTTATTGTAAAACATCCTAAGGAAAAGACACCCTCAAGGAATGAAGTAAGAAATTTAATAGGGAAAAATATGGGGGCGGAGGTAGAAAGAGTAATCATTGATAGAATGAGAACAACATTCGGTAAACAGTTGGTAAAGGGTTATTGCAAAATTTATGAGACTGTGGATTTTGCTAAAAAAATTGAACCGGATTTTATATTGATCAGGCATGGCCTAAAGGAAAAAAAGGGTGAATAAATATGCAGAAAAGAGAACTCTATGAAATCAAAGAAGGTAAATTGATAAGAAAAAGAAAAAGTTGTCCAAAATGTGGTGCTGGTGTTTTCCTGGCTGAACACGAGGATAGGTATACCTGTGGAAAATGTGGATATACAGAATTTAAGAAAAAATAATTGAAAATATTCAGGGGTCCGTAGTGTAGCCGGGAAAGCATAGAGGCTTCCGGAGCCTCAGGCTCGGGTTCGAATCCCGACGGGCCCGT
>JAVZSA010000040.1:0-10924 GCA_038880255.1 Thermoplasmata archaeon | reverse complement strand
GAAACAACAGCACCTGGCCCATATTTTCTATAATATGCAGGTATATCTGTTCCTCCACCTGCAAAAGTGATCCTAAGCGGTGTTCTTGTGGTTATTACCCTAAAATCATCACTCATAAAGATTGCACCTTTTTTATTATTGTTCACTAAAATAAATATTTTTACATTAGTGATTCTTCAATTATTTTTGAAATTATGTGCCCTATTGTGATTGTTGTCTCTTGTATTATTGGTGTTCTATCACTATTCACCCTGATAAGGTTAGAATCATCAATATATTTAGCCATTCTACCACCTTTTTTACCCGTTATTCCAATCACAAGTGCATTTTTTTCAATTGCCCTAATTACTCCCCTTATCACATTTTCAGAATTACCACTTGTACTTAATGCTATTACAACATCCCCTGGTTGTGCAAACGCTTCAATTTGCCTTTCAAAAACATGATCATATCCAAAATCATTTGCTATTGCAGTAAGTGAAGAAGTATTTCCATGTAGGACAATTGCAGGTAAAGCCTTCCTTTCAATTTCAAATTTGCCCACAATTTCTGCAGCAATATGTTGAGCATCTGCTGCACTCCCACCGTTGCCCATTAAAATAATTTTTTTACCATTTTTAAGTGCATTTACAATCTTTGTAGAAATTTCTAGAATTTTATCAATATCAATAGTTTCTCTTACCATAACACCTTCCTTTATGTATTCCATTATTTCCTCTTTATTCATAATTTGTTTATGAACAATCATAAAATTAAATTTTTTCATATAGATTACACATGAAAAGAAAAAAAAAGGATAATTTTATGATAAAAATAGACAAAGTAAAATTTTTGAGAACTTTAAAAGAACTCGAAAGAATGAAATAAAGGTTAAAATTTAATTAAGAATTTTTTTATAACAAATCTTTTAATTTTATTTTCCAAATAATTCTGAATAATATTTGATGGTCTTTTCAATCCCATCCTCCAATTTTTCATTTGCCTTGAAACCTAAAACTTTTTCGGACTTACTTGTATCCGCTTGGGTTAACATTACATAGTTTTTGACTGGATTCTCTATATATTTTGGTTCAATATTTGTACCCATTTTATTTTTTAGTATGGATATTATATCATTAAGTGAGTAGGATTTACCTGTGCCCACATTGAATATACCATTTGTTTTACTTTTCATTGCTAGTATTAGAGCATTTACAACATCATTAACAAAAATAAAATCTCTTTTCTGAGAACCATCACCATAAATCACAGGCCTTTCATTTTTCATATATGCCCAAATAAACTGTGATATTAGATTTGCATAATTCTTTTTATATTCTTCTCTTGGTCCATAAACTGAAAAGAACCTCATTGCACACCATTGAACACCATAAAGATCCTGGTAAATCTTTGCCAATCTTTCTTCATATAATCTTGCCTCTGTATAAAAATCTGTGGGTTTTATTACCATATCTTCCCTATGTGGAGGCTCCAGACCATTATATAATGAGCTAGATGAAGCTGTAACAAGTTTGACATTCAGCTCCTTTGCCATCTCTAAAACAGAAACCGTTCCATTTAAACTTTCAACCAATTTTTCTCTATTTTCCTTATATATAGGCGTTGATGATGGTTTGCCTAAATGAAAGATACCATCAATTTCCTTCCATTCACCTTTTTTGAAAAATTCATCCACTCTCATAAAATATGATTTAACATCCAGATCAGAAATTAATTTTTCATTTCCCGTATGGAGGCTATCAACAACAATTATTTCATGGCCTTCCCTGATAAGAGAACGAACAAGATTCGAACCAATAAATCCGGCTCCTCCAGTAACCAAATATTTTGCCATAGAATCCTAAAACTAAAATTGATATATAATAATTTTTATGTATAATGCAAACATAAAACAAAAGGTAAAAAATTATTTATTCTTCTTTTCATGGAAGTATAATGATTGATAAATTTGGTAGACCAGTGAACAGTATACGTATCTCAGTAACAAAAAGATGTAATTTAAACTGTTTTTATTGTCATAGGGAGGGAATAAAGGGTGAAAAGGATAATATTTCAGTGGAGGAATTTGAAACAGTTTTTAGAGTAGCAAGTTCTCTAGGAATAAAAAAGGTGAAGTTTACAGGTGGAGAGCCATTGGAGAGGGAAGACCTTGAAGAAATAATATCAATTTCAAGGAAATACTTTAATGATATTAGTATTACGACAAATGGTACAAAATTAAATGGGAGGGCCGAATCACTTTATAAAGCAGGTTTAAACAGGATAAACATTAGTCTTCACACATTAAGGAGAGATAGGTACAAAAGGATTACTGGAGTTGACATGTTGGATAGTGTCCTAGCAGGTATTGAGGATGCAAATCTCACACCTTTAAATCCTATAAAAATAAATATGGTTCTTATGAAGGGCATAAATGACGATGAAGTACCAGCATTAATGGACTTTGTAAAGGATACAAAAATGGTACTTCAAATAATAGAACTGGAGGTACCAAGAGAAGGAATTGATTCACCAATTTATAGAAATTATCATTTACCATTAGATCCAATAGAGGATTATCTAAAAAAATTACCACATAAGGTTGAAAAAAATCCATTGCATAATAGGGACAAGTTTATAATTGAGAATGGAAGTACATACCAGGTAGAATTGGTAAAACCTATGCATAATACAGAATTTTGTATGCATTGTAATAGGATTAGGCTCACCTACGATGGAAAATTGAAACCATGTATATTCAGAAATGATAACCTTGTCCCTATTATTGATGAAATGAGAAATGGTAATGAAGAAAAATTAAAAGAAAAATTCATTCTTGCTGTGGAAAAAAGAGAACCATATTGGAGATCATGATAGCTGTATTTGACAACCATGTACATCTTCAAATTAATGGAGAAAATGTTTTAGCAGCAAAGAGATATGAAAAGGTAGGAGGAAAAATAATCAATGCTTGTAATTTACCTGGAAAATTTTATCCAAGTTTAGAATATTTTAAACAGCGGTATGAAGAAATAATAGGGATTTCTGAAAAAATAAAAAAAGAAACAACTCTTTATGTACTCGTCACAATAGGTCCCTACCCTGTTGATGCAATTGAATCAATAAAAGCTGTTGGTAAAGAGAAAACATTACAACTTTGGATTGAAGCCACAGAACTTGCAGGAAAATATGTTGATCAAGGCAAGGCAAATGCAATTGGTGAAATTGGAAGACCACATTTTAAGGTTGATGATGGAATATGGGAATTTTTTAACAATTTGCTTCAAAGACAGATGGAAATTGCAAAAGATCATAATACTGCTGTAGTTTTGCACACAGAATCTGCAACAGAAAAAACATTTTATGAAATATCAAAAATTGCAGAAAAGGCTGGTATGAAAAAGTTTAAGGTGGTGAAACATTACAGTCCACCATTTGTTCTTGAGAATGAAAATTATGGTATATTTCCTTCAATAATAGCAAGTAGGGAAAATATAAGAGATGCGATTAAAAAGGGTGAAAATTTTTTTATGGAAACGGATTTTTTAGATGATCAATCCAGGAAGGGTGCAGTTATGGATATTGAAACAGTTCCAAAAAGGTACAGAATGCTTTCCCAGGAATTTCCAGAAAAATTTGAAAAATATGTTGAAAATACATTATTAAATATCTCTAAGATATACGATTTTGAGATCTCATATTGATCTTTTTTGCATAATATGCGCATCCTATTGCACCGTTGGCCTGAGGCTCATCTGGAACTATCACTTCTCTACCAATTTCACGTCTTATAATTTCAGCAATAGCTTTATTCTTTGCAACACCACCAGTAAAAATTATTAAATTACTTTTGAATCTTAGAATATAGGGTTTTACCCTTTCAAAAACACTATAGTTTACCCCTGCCATTAATGATTCTTTAGGATGTCCTTCCATCATTTTTGAAATAAGCTCTGTTTCAGCAAAAACTGTGCAGGTAGAATTAAGTTTTATCGGATCTTCATAATGCCTGGAAATTTCATCAATTGAAACATCAAGAACATTAGCCATTTTTTCAAGAAATCTTCCAGTACCAGCAGCACATTTATCATTTGTCAGAAAATCTTGTATTACACCACCTTTCACGTAGACAACCTTATAGTCCTGCCCACCTATATCTAAAAGTGTAAAATCTTTAAATTCTGTTTGAAACAATGCACCTAGAACATGTGCTCTAATTTCAGGAATTACTTTCATTGATTTTATTGTAAATCTACCATAACCTGTGGAAATTGCACCATGATATTTGTCCTTATCAGAATAAATAAACTTGATGGTGGGAATAATTTCCTTTATTATTTCCTCACCATCCATAGAAACTATTTTTGTTGTTGTACTACCTATATCAATTCCTTGAAACATAATTTACTTTAAATAGGATTCTGGAACCTGTTTCAAATTATTTTTAATCGCATCTATACTCTTCAAGAATTTTTCTCTCTGCTCAGGTGTAAGGTCAACTTCAATGATTTTCTCCACACCATTCTTTCCCAAAATCACAGGTACCTCAGCAAATGTTCCCTTAATACCATATTCACCATCTAGAAGAACACTTGCTTCCAATGCAATTTTTCTATCTTTTTTAATAGCATCTGCCATTAAAGTAAGCCCAGCACCAGGACCCCAATTACTACTAAATTTCCTCAGGTTAGTTATTGCTGCACCTGCCTCTATTGTATCCTTTACCACCTTTGAATATTGTTCATCTGATAAAAATGATTTCAGGCTTTTTCCATAGACCATAGAAAGTTCAGGAACAGGATACATATTTTCACCATGTTGACCCAATACGAGTGGTGTTATGGCAGATGGTGAAATACCAATATACTGTGAAGCATAATATGCCATCCTTCTTGAATCCAAAACACCGCTAAATCCTATTACTTTATTTCTAGGAAATTTTAACTTATTATATAAAACAGCCACCATCACATCCAATGGATTTGTTGTTATAATTACAATTGAGTTTGGAGCATATTTTTTCACATTTTCTGCAATTCCGGAAACTATTTCTGCATTTTTTGCAGCAAGTTCTTCTCTCGTCATACCAGGTTTTCTAGGAAGCCCAGCTGTAATTACAACAATATCACTTCCTTTAATATCTTCATAGCTATTGGATCCTTTAAATTTCACATCTTTCCCTAAAATTGCAGCAGCATGGTTTAAATCCAAAGCCTCTCCCTGAGGAAGACCTTCAACAATATCAACAATTGTTATTTCCTTATCTACTTCATAGGCCATCATAAAAGCTGCAGTTGATGAACCTACTCTTCCTGAACCTATAATTGTTATCATAATTCTTAAATTGAGTGAGATTATTTAATTATTTCGCGATTTTTTCCTCAGTGACCGTATTTTTGAGTATACCTATATTTTCTATTTCAATGGAAACAACATCACCTACCTTAAGAAGCGTTGGAGGTTTCCTTACAAATCCTACACCACCTGGTGTACCTGTTGAAATAATATCACCAGGTTCCAATGTCATTGCCTGAGAAACAAAATTTATTAGATCTTCTACCTTAAAAATCAGGTTTGATGTGTTTGAATTTTGCCTAATTTCACCATTTACTTCCGTTTTTATTGAAAGTTTATTATGATCACCAATTGAAAATTTATCAACAATCCACGGGCCTAAAGGTGCAAAAGTATCAAAACTTTTACCAAGGAACCACTGCCTTTCATACTTAAATTGATGATCTCTAGCACTAACATCGTTCATTATTGTAAAACCTGCAACATAATTTATTGCATCCTCTTTTTCAATATATTTACCTCTTCTTCCAATAACAACTGCCAATTCTGCCTCATAATCAAGTTCCTTTACTATCCTTGGATATATTATGGGATGCATATGACCTATAACAGATGTGGTAGCCTTTTGAAAGAATACGGGAGCTTCTGGTATTTTTTGTCCAGTTTCACGAGCATGATCTGCATAATTTAATCCCACAGCTAGTAGTTTTGATGGATACACTGGTGGATCTAGCATTTGAGGTAAATTTATTCCAAGATCCTTATTTTCATTACAATATTTTTCAATTAAAATCAATTTTTCCCTATTCAACAAATCCTGAATTGAAAATGATTTAATTTCGAATGCTTTGTCTTGCATAATGCAATAATATTTATCCAATATTCTTGCAATTTTCATTGATTGTAAAAAGATAGTACAATATTTAATATTCATAGATAAATTATTTATGTATAAAAAGAATATAGGAATTATGAAGGGGAAATCAAAAATGATGAGAGGCCTAATATCAATACTAGTACTAAAGGAACTCCAGAATGGGCCTCTTCATGGATACGCAATTGAAAAAAAGATATCTGAAGAAATTGAAACAAAAATGCCCCCAGGAATGGTATATGTAATCCTAAAATCGTTAGAAAGAAAAGGGTGCATTAGGTCTGAAGAAAGTATAAGTACAAGAGGGAAAAATATAAAAATCTATAAAATTACAAATCATGGAATGGAATTCTTGTTTTCTCATAGAAATCAATTAATTATAATGAGAAAATTAATAGATGAAATTTTAAAATTTATTGATGAAAAGGTTAAAATAAATAAATGATTTATAGATAAATAACTTATCTGAAGGTGATAAAATGAGAGAAAGATTTCATCGTGGGATGCGAATATACAATCCAAAACAAATAGTCGATTTCTTAGGTATAAATAGTGATATGGAAATTGCAGATCTTGGTGCTGGCGATGGATTTTATTCCAAAGAATTTGTTAAATATGCAAAATCTGTTACAGCGATAGACATTGATGATTCATATTTTCAAGATATACAATCCTATGGAATCAAAACAATAAGGGCTGATTTATGCAACTATTCTGAGGGTCAATATGATTTATTGTTTATGGCAAATGTTTATCACGGGTTAAGAAGATCTTGCAAGGAAAGTTTATTGCAAAACATGAAAAAAATGTCCAGAAAATATATAGCAATTATGGATTTTAATGAAAAAAGATTGTTTGGCCCACCATTTAGGGTAAAGAAAGAGGAAATTATTGAGGATATGGAAAGCATAAATTTTAAGTTTAAAAAAGGATTGGATCTTGAATATCATTACGTTTTGCTTTTTGAAAAAATATGAATACAAATTTAGCAAAAATCATAGCATCAAGAGCTGTATTAAGCTTTAGCTACGGGTATCTTAACATTATTTTGAGTTTATACCTTTATCACATTGGTTATAATTTTGTTACAATAGGGGCAATAATTGGTACTGCGATAATAATTAATGCTTTTTTAGCACTAATTCTTTCAATGATTGCAGATCATTTTGGTAGAAAAAATATTCTCATATTATTATTTATAATATTTTCAATTTCTTCAGGCTTATTCCTTTACACTAGAAATCCATTCATAATATCATTACTTTCAGGTCTTGGTGGATTTACAGGTAGTGGTGGTGGGCCAATAGGTTCTGGGGGTCCATTTGGTGCTGTTCAAACAGCATTGATAACAGAATTTACAGATAGGAAAAATTTTTCAAGGATTCTTGGAATTGCATCTTCAATTGGCATGGGTATAAATATAATTGGATCCATTACTGTTACAATTTTTGAAAATTACGGCCTTAACATATTTTTACTATTTTATATTGCATCAATATTTGGTTTTATTGGTGCATTTATAGCCTATGGTATAGAGGATAGAAAGATAAGGAGTAAACATCTTTTACCTAAAGTTTCTTGGAAAAACATAATCAAACTTTCTTTGCCGACAATACCATCAGGTTTAGGTGCAGGGATGGTAACACCTATTTTTTCACTTTGGTTCCACATAAGATACAATGTATCTGCAGGTCAGATTGGGATAATATTTGCAATTGCAAATGGATTTACAATGCTTATGATGCTTATTACACCAATAATAATTTCTCATGGAAATGAACTAAAGGCCATAGTTTTTACTAGAATAGGTGCATCACTTTCTCTTATTGCTCTAGCATTATCCCCAACAATAATTATTGGTTCATTTTTTTATGTTATTAGGGCAGGTTTACAGATGGGTGCGGTTCCAATCAGGCAATCATTTTCAATGAATATGGTGGATGATACAGAGAGGGCTACCACATCAGGTGTAACATCCTTTACAAGGACAGGTTTTTCTTCCGTCTCACCGCCAATTTCTGGTGAACTTATGTCTTACAATATAGATTTTCCACCTTTAATTGGTGGTATTTTTCTATTTTTTGACCCAATACTTTACTACATACTTTTTAAAAAACATTGGACCTAAAAGCCTCGATAGAGCCTTTTCCAAAGGAAATCTGGTAAATTTTCATTTTTCATAGAATTTTTAACTGAATCTATATCATATTCTACCCTTTCTAATCTTACTTCCATATCTGGTGTAAGAATTGCAAATGATGCTCTAGGATCCCCATCCCTGGGTTGCCCAACACTACCAGGATTTATTATCATTTTATTTCCATACCTTTTTACAAATGGAATGTGTGTATGCCCGAGTATTAAAATATCAATACCCTCAGGTATTATTGTTTCCAGAGCCTCCTCCTCCATCAAATAGTAATCATTATCCCAGGGAGCACCATGATAAATTGCAATTCTTTTTCCAAAAACATTTAATTTAATGGAATCCCTAATTGAATAAAGATAAATTAGTGCTTCCTTTGAAATTTTTTCTTGTGTCCATTTTAAAGCACTTATTGCATATTCATTAAAGTTAAAATAATTTTCAGATAACAATGCCCTATCGTGGTTTCCCCTGATTGAAATAATATTTTTTCTCTTAAAGATTGAAACCACCTCATTTGGAAATGTATAATAGCCAACAATATCCCCTGCATGGACAATTTTATTTTCATTTGAAACTTTTGATAATACTGCCTCAAGGGCATAAAGATTTGAATGTACATCCGAAATTATAATGAGATTAGAGCCACTCCTCATCTATCCTTCTATATGAAATTATTTCACTATCTTTGAAAAATATAGGATATTCCCTTTTAAATGATTCTTCAGAATCACTGCCATGAACAAGATTTTTTTCAACACCTGTGGAAAAGTCGCCTCTTATTGTTCCAGGTTCAGCTTCGGCGCCATTTGTTTTTCCCATTAATTTTCTTACAACATTTATTGCATCATTTCCATCCACCAACATTACAACAATAGGTCCAGAGGTAATGTATTCAATAAGTGAATTATAAAATGGTTTACCCTTATGTACCTCATACAATCTTTCAGCAGTTTTTTTATCAAGAAAAACCATTTTCATTGCCACTATTTTTAGGCCCTTTTCTTCAATTTTCGTTATTATCTTACCCGCTAGGCCCCTTTGAATTGCATCAGGCTTTAGTATTACTAGTGTTCTGCTCAACTTGCTTCACCATATGTAATCTTATTTTTTTAGATTCTGCAAATCCTTTTGTCCATCTAACATTTTTTGGATCCCTACCAAGTTCAAGCATATTTTTTTGACATTTACTACTACAGAAATATAGTATGCTACCATCCTTTTTTACGTACATTTTACCAGTTCCAGGCTCTATTTCGTTCCCACAGAATGAACAGTACCTTTTTACAGGCATAAAATCACCTTGCAACAAGTTTTCTTGCTTCCCTAGCAGTTTCTCTGAGCATTACAATGTCCCCTACTTGAACAGGGCCAATAAGATTTCTCATTATGATTCTACCCTTATCATTACCATCAAGTATCTTTACCTTCACCTGTATAACTTCACCTGTCATTCCAGTCCTTCCGACTATTTCCACCACCTCTGCGGGTGTAGCTTCGTCAGGCATTAATTTTCACCCTATTTTTTTATTTTTGAAATTTCCTCAACAATCTTTTTAAAATCCTCTTCACTTTTTCCAAATTCTACTATTGCAATACTTGCTGCCGATTTTATACCAATCCTTGAGCCAAGGTCATTTTTAGAGCCTGCAAATGCATAGGGTACATTCTTCTCATCACAGAGGTAAGGAAGATGTGCTACTACCTCAGGAGGTGAAACATCTGTGGCGATTACCACAAATTTAGCCTCCATCCTTTCCACTGCCTTTGTTACCTCATTTGTACCCTTCTTAATTTTTCCGGATTCCTTCGCAATCTCCAATGCTGAAAGTATCTTATCTTGAAGATCCTTAGGCACTTCAAACTTCATATATGTTGCATCTACCATACACTTCACACCTCTATCATCAATTCAATCACAGGTGAAAAAGGAAAAGTTCCAACATTATTTATATTTTATGGTGGTATAATCCATGCTGATGAATCTTCATAAAATTCCTTTTTCCATATTGGTACCCTTTCTTTAATTTTATCAATAATGTACCTACATGCATTAAATCCCTCCTCTCTATGTGCAGAAGAAACTGCTATAAAGAGTACAGTTTCACCAGGATAGAATTCGCCAATCCTATGGTGAACATTTACATCAAGAATACCAAATTTTTCAATTGATTCTTTACAAACATTTTCCATCTCTTGAATTGCCATTGGAAAATATGCATCATAGATTATTTTTTTTACATTTTTACCATTATTTTCGTCTCTCACAGTTCCTATAAAGGTAACAATCGCTCCATTTTTTTTACTATTTATATCATTTATCATCTTTAGAAAATCTATATTTTCATTATCGATCCTTACCTTCATGTTTATATACCTCCAGTTAGTTCGATTTTTTCACATTCTTTATTGGTATATATTAAAAAAATGTTTTCCATATTTATTTTTATATCTTCTTATCTTTTGATATTTTTCCCATTCTTTTATGGAATTAAAAAAGGATTTCCAGGAGTTGATTAATAATTTAAGAATTTTTTGTTCTATTTGTATTGGAAATAGCTTAAAATTCCCCATGTTATTAATTATATGATAGATTTCCTTACATCTAATCCATTTTTTATTCTTAAAAA
>JAVZSA010000039.1:0-11151 GCA_038880255.1 Thermoplasmata archaeon | reverse complement strand
ACTCTTTGGGTTCAAACCAGGCAATCACATTTGATATGTATTCTTCCCTTTATGGATATAATTATTGGTATGTTTTACAAACAAATGGAACAGTTGCATATACAAATAATGGAGCTAATGCAAATAGTTGGTCATACCTTGATAATTACCCTCCTGAATATAATACAGGTTTTACATTAAAATTACAATCATATTGTTCCTTAAATTTTACTACAAGTTTAATATACTATAATTCGAAAAATCCATGGAATATGTACAATTTTACAGTCTATTTTACAGGAAGCAATAATGTCTCAAATCTAGAGTTTTATTATTATTGGCCAACAAACACAATAAAGAATCCAGCAAATTTTGCTACCCTTTCATCCAATGGATCTATGTATATAAATTTCACATATATGCCAAATATGGCATTTAATTCCACTTTCTATTTCTATATTTTATTAAATTCTCAAAATTCCATAATACTTACATATACATTTACAATAAATATAATAAATCATTATAACTATATCCCAATCTAGTAAATATTAAATTTATGGATGCGATAAAAAGGTAGGAAATATGATAATAATAAGATTAGAAAATTTAATTAACTATATCCCCCAATTAATATTTAGTGCAATAGTTGCATATATCGCCTATAAAGTATTCTTAAGATTTAAAAAAAGGATAGATGAGACAAATATTGCTTTAGAGAAGTATCAAAAATATATAATGGAAAAGAAGAGTGTATATGATGATATGCATCATCTAGCTATAATGGCCTTTGGAATTAATCCAGTTGCTATGGGTGTAGATGCACAAAAGTTTGTTGATATAATTACATCAAAAAGAGAGGAATTTCCTTCATTGGAAAAATATGAAAGTATTTTAAGGGAGAGAAATGACATTAGTTATATCATTTCCCACATTCTTTTGTATATGTTAATAAGTGTATGGATAGGCTTAATGATTCTTTTAAGTCCATTTAATTTGGCAAAAATATTTCTTCCAGAATTTTCTTCATATCTAAATGAATTTATTATAGTTCTGCTTGCATCATTAATATATTTATCAATACTTTCATTATTCTATTTCCTATATGGAAAGGGGAAGGATGTTTTTTGGAATATTCAGGCTGCAATGTCATTTTTACTTTTACTTGCTATGTTCTTTCCGAGTGTTTCATTTTTATGGTCAGGGAATACAATTAAATTTGCAACCATATTTTTATCACTCCTTTTATTATTTTCTTTAATTCATTTTTTAATATTGAGGGTAAGAAAAAAATCCCTACTTTTAACATTATCTTATTTTTCCATACTTTCCTCTAACATAATATTTGATATTGTTCTTATTTTTAACATAATAAATTTTATAGTAGCACATTATTGAAAATTTTTAAATATTGTTAGGAAATAAAAGTAATTATGCCATTGGATGAAGTGTCCATAAAAATATTGAAGGCTCTTTCTGAAATAGGTCAGGGCGGATGCGGTGACATTGGGAAGAAGGCAGGGTTACCAGTACCAAAGGTGATGGGGAAACTTAGATCTTTAAAGAAGGAAGGATATGTTGATTCAAAGGAAAAGGGTATTTATACAATTACGGAAAAGGGTAAGAAAGAACTGCCACCGTAGCTCAGTCGGTGGAGCGCGTGCTTGGTAAGCACGAGGTCCCGGGTCCGATTCCCGGCGGTGGCTCTGGATGATTACCATTACAACAGACTTTTCAAGTAGGGAACACTATGTTGGTGTTCTTAAAGGTATTATTAAAAGTTATGGCGATATAGAAATAGTGGATATTACCCATGATGTTCAGCCATTCGATATACTTCATGGAGCTTACATACTTTACAATATTATTGGTTATTTCCCACCAGATACAATTCATGTTTTTGTTATAGATCCTGGAGTAGGTACTTCTAGAAAAGGAGTTCTTGCAAAGTTAGAAAGAGGATATTTTGTAGGTCCAAATAATGGATTACTCACATTTGTTAAAGGTATGGTGAAGGAGTTGTATGAAATAATAGCTCCTGAAAATGTAAGTAAAACATTTCATGGAAGGGATGTATTTGTACCTGTGGCCGCAAAATTATCAATGGGGAAATTTCCAGAAAATTTAAAAAAGATACCTTTAGAAAGTATTGTTACATTAAACATAAAGTCACCTCAGGTGGAAAAAAATGGGGTAATTGCAGCAATAATTCATATTGATTCATTCGGTAATGTTATTACAAATATACCAGAAAATTTTGTAAAATTTTCAATAGGAGAAGAAATATTTCTAAATTATCATGGTATCCATAAATGTACGTTTAGAGGCACCTATGGTGAAGGGAAAGAGGGTGAATTAATAATGTTAATAAATAGTGAAAATTTCCTGGAAATATCCATGAACAAAGGTAGGGCTAGTGATTTTTTAAGAGCAAGAAAAATGGATGAAATTATGATAGAACTACCATGAAATTTTTAAACAATAAAAGAATATAAAAAATTATGATTTATATTAAAGAGTTAAAGTTATCCACAAGGGGAGAGCTTGACATAATAAATATTACAGATAAGGTAGATGATATTGTTAAGGAATCCAATATAAGAAATGGTCTTTGCATAATATTTACAAAAAGTTCAACCTCAGCAATTACAACAATTGAATTTGAATCAGGGCTTGTAGAAGATTTTAGAAGGTTTATGGAAAGGGTAATTCCAAAAAATATTGAATATGAACATGAGAAAAAATGGCATGATGGTAATGGCCATTCTCACATTAGGGCATCAAGTTTAAAGCCTGATCTATGTATTCCTGTAGTAAATGGATCTTTAACATTGGGGACTTGGCAACAGATTGTGTTTGTTGAATTTGACATAAGGGCAAGGGAAAGGTCAATAATAGTAGAGATATTATCTTGATTTGCATGGAATTTAGTATAGCTACAATAATTGCGATAATACCTGCTGGATTGTTACTCTATGATGCTTTTGGGAAAAGGGAAGATTTGGATGATAGAGGTATATTTCTTTATTTAATCACAGGTTTCATTTTAGGTATTCCAGTTTCATTTTTTTTCCTTATTCTCCTTTCCAATGCTCGAGATTTTATTGACCTTTCAATATTCCTTGTTTTATTATTTCCATTTTTAAATGAACTTTTAAAATTCATAGTTTTCAATAGAAATAGATTTATTAAAAATAAAAATGCTGTGTATTTTTCATTTTCATTCAGTGTTGGTATTGGAGCTATGTTTTCACTTTCTTTGATTTATTATTATGGTAGATCATATTCGCCTGGTATTCTCGATTACATCATATTTTTAATATTCTCTTCAATATATGTAATTTCAAACGCATCAACAGGTATACTAATTGGTGAAGGGATATTTGGTATGAAACGTAAATACCATTTAATAAATGCCATAATCGTTCAAATTCTCGCATTTTTATTCCTTATCCCATATATGTGGTCTATGATAATATATTCCACGATAGGAATTTTAATAATGATGCCAATTTATATCATGGCAAGAAATTACTTGAAGTGAAATTGGTATGAAAAAGAATATAATTCCTGAAGCCTACGTAGCATTTTCTCTTGTTGCATTAGCCATAGTTCTTTCTCCCACAATAATTTCAATATGGGATACACAGGCAAGTTCACTGTATTTACCAATTCCCTCTACACTTAATGGGCAGTTCATAAGATATATAAATATAACCAGTAATTCCCAAATGAATTTAATTCTAAATGTTACTGTTCCATACAATAATACTAATTATCAAAAATCTTCACTATTGATTGATAGCAAAAATAGATATTATTATAACAATGGATATAATAGAACATGGATAACATTTGTAATAAATTCATCCACAAACATTAAACTTATTTATAATTTTGATGTGAAATCTATTTCATATCCTGTCTCTGAATACAATAGTTTGAATATCTCATATATTCCTGAAAGTCTCAAAAAACAATATCTTGGTGATGAATATCTTTTTGGAGAAAAGGTGATAATGCCTGAGATGTTTAAAAACATTACAAAGAATATTGTAAAAAATGACACGAATGTTTTTCAGATGGAAAAATCTATTTATGATTATATTGTTAAAAATTTCAAATACAAGGTAACATATACAAAGGAGAATTTACCAAATTCTGCATGGAAAACATATTTATTAGGGGTGGGTGATTGTGTTGAGCTATCATTTCTTTACGTTTCCATGTCAAGGGCAATTGGAATACCTGCATGGGTTGAATTTGGTTGGTTATATACCATGTCAACATGGGCTGAACATGCTTGGGTAGGAACTTTAATCCCAACAAATAAAGGAATTGTATATGGAATTATAGATCTCACCGAAGAGGTAGGTTCCTCAGATTTGGGCATTGGATTTTTTATAAGGGATCCCTATAGATTAACAGAATGGGTGGATGATGGTAATAGCACACATTTGACAAATTATTATACTTTATTGTACGGTAAAGCGGAAAATTATCAGTTTAATGAAAAAATAATTCCGAAAAATGAGTCCTTTGGTCAATATGCACTTTTACCAGTACCTGCAGATGCGATTAATCCTTTCATATACAGGTTTTCACTAGTTATTGGAGTTTCTGCCCTTATATATTTCATAATTAGAAAAAAATAAGATACTCAAATTAAATTTCCTTCCACTGCATCCACAGTTATTTTTCCTTTTTGACCAGATACCACCCAATATGGCCAATAATAAAGGCCAATAAATTTCAATGAGAGTGAATCTTCCTTTACTTTTCTTCTTTTTCTTTCAATTATTGTAACATTTTCCTTTTCTACTCTTACCTCTTCTCCCTCCCTTGAAAATGATGAGAGAAGAAATTTTTTTAACAAATCCTCAGCCTCCCCCCTATTCATTGTTGGAACTTCTCTTTGATGTTCTATTGAAATATCAGATACTATAGTTAATCCTTGGGTAATGAACCTAATGCCACCATCAACGGTATTTATAGCAACTCTCCCGAAATATTTTCTAAGGGAAATCATTCCTTCAACAATCACCTCTAACTTATATTCATAAACAAAAAAGGGAATAAGAATAAGGCTAGTTTCAAATCCTTGAACAATCTTTTTTGCCTTTATTATTGCATCTTCTTTAGAAAGTACAGGCATAATGATTTTTTTCTCTCCTACCCTTGATTCTTCAAGAAATATGGGTATTGATTCTTCTACTTTTTTCTCCTCTTCTCCCTCTACTTCTATTTCCTCCATATCTAAAATTTCCCTTACCTTTTCCTCATCTTCGCTTGATAGATTAATTACATACTCGCCTATATCCCTTGCAAGGTCTTCCCTGGTCTCCAATGATATATTCAATTTTTGTGCCTGTCTTTTTGCATCCTCTCCTATTTCATCAAGACATACCATTTGTTTTGCCCCTCTGTACATTTCAAGATCCCTATAAAATTTGAGAACATCATCTGCTGTTATTTTTTTTTCAAATATACCTAAAATTATATTTATACCATCCCTCTCGAAAAAAAGATATTCCTTTGGCTCACGCCTTTCATATTTGAAACCGTAACCTTTCATTACTTTAATAATTATATCCCTTAATGGAATCATTTCAAAAAAATATCATTCCACATTATTTAAATATTATGGTACGATTTGATCATAACTTTTAAATTTGAATAATGGTTTATTTTTTTAAATGTTAAATGGTGATGAAATAAAGGAACTTTGGGAATCATTTCTAATACAGTACGGATACAATGTAAAAATTTCAATGCTTAGTGAGAAATATCCTGAAGAGAGAAGTATTTACATAGATTTTAAAGACATACAGGAATTCAGTCAGGAACTGATAGAAAATTTGACAGTACATCCTGAGGAAACATTAAGTATTGGGGAAGATGTGATAATTAAAAAATTACCAGAAGAGTTAAGTGCTGATATACTTCACATAAGGTTAAGAAACATACCGGATGATAGATTAAGAGAAATAAGAAAAATAAGAAGTAAAAATATAGGCGAATTAATAACAATAGAGGGTTTGGTAAGGCAAGTTACTGAAGTTAGACCTAGACTTGTAAATGGTGCATTTGAATGTTCCGCATGCGGTCACATAAATTATAAAGAACAAGAAAGTGAAAATTTGGAATTTCCTGCGTATTGTGAAGGATGTGGTAAAAAGAAAGGAGAGACAAAGTTTAAGCTTCAAGAGGAATTTTCTGTTTTTCTAGATTCCCAAAAGATTGAGGTTCAAGAAAATCCAGAAGATATAAGGGGTGGTGAGCAACCACAAAGACTTCAAGTATATTTAGAGGATGATTTAACAGGGATTGTGGTTCCTGGTGATAGGATTAGGGTAACAGGTATACTTAAAACAAGGCCAAGGGGAACTAAACAATTTCCAAGTGTTGTTTTTGATATATATTTGTATGCAATAAATGTAGAATCCATAAAGGAGGAATACAAATCTATATCCCTTTCAGAGGAAGATGTTGAAAAAATAAGGGAATTTGCACAGGATAAAAATGTGATAGAGAAGTTAAAGAAAAAGATCGCAAGTACACTTTTTGGATTGGATATTGAAAAGGAGGCAATTTTACTACAACTTTTTGGAGGTGTACCGCTTAAAAGAAAGGATGGAACAAGAATAAGAGGAGATATACATATTTTGCTTGTTGGTGATCCAGGTACAGGGAAATCCCAACTTTTGAAATATATAATTAATATTGCTCCAAAGAGTATATATACATCTGGAAAAGGTTCTACAGCGGCAGGACTTACAGCCGCTGCAACTAAAGAAGAATTTGGGGAAGGGAGATGGACATTGGAGGCAGGTGCACTTGTTTTGGCTGACAATGGGATTGCTGCAATTGATGAAATTGACAAAATGGACGATAAGGATAGGGTGGCCATGCATGAAGCAATGGAACAACAAACAATAACAATCTCAAAGGCAGGAATGAATGCAACGCTAATGGCAAGATGTTCAATACTTGCGGCAGCAAATCCAAAATTTGGCAGGTTTGATATATCTAGACCCTTATCTGATCAACTCAATCTTCCACCCACACTATTATCCAGATTTGATGCAATTTTTAAGATGCCAGATGTTCCCGGTGAAATAGATGCACAAATTGCAGACCATATCCTTGATGTTCATATGGAAACAGAGAGTGAGGTGGAAGAAATAGATGATGAATTTTTTAAAAAATATATAGCCTATGCAAAAAAGCATATTACTCCTAAAATAATGCCAGATGCAAGGGAAGAATTAAAACAATATTATCTTAAAATGAGAAATCTTTACAACGAAACACTTTCAAAAAGTATACCAATAACAGCTAGGCAAATGGAGGCATTAATAAGATTAACACAGGCATCGGCAAAGGCAAGGCTAAGTAACATTGCCACAGCTGAGGATGCAAGGAGGGCTATTAAAATCATACAACATTTCATAGAGGATGTGGCTACTACGCCAGAGGGCACCTATGATATAGATAGGGTGGTTAGTACAATATCTTCAGGTGAAAGAAGCAAGTTTGAAATTATGGTGGATATAATAAAGGATCTTTCTGTTGGGAAGGGTTATGCGGGTGAGGATGAAATATTCAGGGAAGCGAAGGTAAGGTCAGGAATGGAGGAACATGATGTCAGAAAAATATTACAGGTATTAATCAGAGACAATTTAATTTATATGCCAAACAATGGTAGATATAGGGTAATTGAATGAATAGGGAAAATATTTTTAAGGAATAAAAAAATTAACATAAGGGTACCAGGCTAGGCCGGGGAAAGTAGGCGTTTCCCTATACCTGAAGTCTAGATGCAGGGGCGACACCTGGGAGCGGGAAAGACCATACGTTTAGTCCCGTTCAAAGGCTGTTGAAGTCCTGTCCTCTGGGATTGGGGGTGGTATACCTGCTTCCAAAGGGAAGCAAGGGTACCTTTACCATGGAAAACCCGCAAGGCCCGGAAGGGAGCAGCGGTACCGTGGACCTACAATGCTCAGAGGGGTGCGGGATGGAGGCGTTGACGGGGGCACTAATCGTATGGTCCTACTCCATCCCAGCTGCCTGGTACCTACTATTAATGTTATGATTGGAAATAGATTTAAAATAATACATGATTCGGTGCATGGAAGCATAAAGGTGGAGGAACCATTACTTTCTATTCTCGAGCTTCCTGAAGTACAAAGGATGAGTAATGTAAGGCAGCTTGGTTTAAATTATTTAGTATTTCCAGGTGCCAACCATACAAGGCTTGAACATTCATTAGGCGTCGCCCATGTAGCAGGTGAAATTGGTAAAAACTTAAATCTAAAAAATGAAGAAAACATTTTATTAAAGGTATCAGGTCTTTTGCATGATATAGGTCATCCACCATTTTCACATGCACTTGAGGATTTTATTTACAAAAAATCTGGATTAACACATGAGGATGTGGGAGAAAAAATAATAAGAGGGGAGATTAAATTAATTGATGACTATTATGAAAGAAATCATTCACTTTATGAAATATTGGAAAAGAATGGAATTGATTCGAGACAGATAATTTCCATAATCAAATATAACAAAAGAAAAATGGGGTTTAATGAACATAATTATCTTGGTGAAATTATTTCAGGTAATTTAGATGCAGATCAACTTGATTATCTTCTTAGGGATTCACATTATACCGGTGTTGCTTTTGGAATAATTGACATACAAAGGATATACAATACAATAAAACTTTTAAACAAGGAAATAGTGTTTGATATTAAAGGGAAAGAGGCACTTGAAGGTGTTATGGTGGCAAGGTCTTTAATGTATTCTTCAGTTTATTTTCACAAGACTGCAAGGATTGCAGAACTTATGGTGGTAAGGGCACTTGAAAAAATTGATGCAGATCCCATAAAAATATTTTCAATGAATGATTCTGAATTAATTTCTTTATTAATAAATTCCTATGGATTTCCAAGAGAAGTTGGATTGAGAATAAAATATAGAAATCTTTTCAAAAAGGCGTTAATAATTGAGGAAATTGATGAAAGTTTTAAAAAAATAAATATTAATAAAATTGAAAGAGAAATAGCTGAAGAAGCAGGTATACCAGAAGAATATGTAATAATAGATGCACCATTTAATTTAATTGATAGATTTAGTGGTCTAGATGTGAATATATTAAAAGATGGGAAAATTAGTAGATTAAGTAGTGAATCAAGATTAGTTAAGGCTATTCGATCGAGAAAGCCAATAGATTATGACCTTATGGTAATAACAAAAAAGGAATATGTGGAAATAGTGGGAAAGATATCAAAAAAGATTTTAGTCTGAGGATTCTGATTCCTCAGATTTCTTCTTTTCGGATGGTTTTGCTCCTGCACCGCCTCCCTTTGAAGCAACCACATCATCAATTCTAAGTATCATCACTGCTGCTTCTGTGGCAGAATCAATTGCCTGCTGACCTACCCTGATAGGTTCAATAACACCAAGTTTCCACATGTCCTCAATTTGCCCTGAAAATACGTCAACACCATGGTTTTTCTTTCCTTCTTTATGTGCCTTTCTTAAGCCTATGACCATATCTATTGGGTCAAGGCCAGCATTTTCAGCCAAAGTTCTAGGAACAATTTCCATTGCATCAGCAAATTTCTCTATTGCCAATTGCTCTCTTCCGCCAACTGTTGAAGCATAATCTCTTAATGCCAATGAGATTTCAATTGCGGCCGATCCAGCACCAGTTACTACTTTTCCATCCTCAATAGCTTTTGCCACAACATGAAGTGCATCCTGAACCGATCTTTCAAGTTCGTCCACAACATGCTCTGTACCGCCTCTTATAAGAATTGAAACAGCCTTTGGATTTTTACACCCTGTAACAAATGTTAGATGATCCTCACCAATTTTTATTTCCTCTACTTTTTCTGCTTCTCCCAAATCGTTTGGTGTAAGATCATCAAGATTCATAACAATTTTAGCACCAGTTGCTTTTTCAAGCTTCTCCATATCGCTCTTCTTTACCCTTCTAGAAGCATATATTCCTTTCTTTGCAAGGAAATGCTGTGCCATATCGTCAATTCCCTTCTGTGAAAAGACAACGTTCGCACCTGTTGCAGCAATTTTATCTACCATTTCTTTTAGCATTTTTTCCTCTTCCTCAAGGAATGAATGTATCATTGAAGGATCCCTAATTTGTATATTTGTGTCAATCTCTGGCTTCTTTATTTCAAGTGCAGCATTCAATAATGCAATCTTTGCATTCTTTACTACCTGTGGCATATCTGGATGGGCCTTTTCTTTGTCAACAATTATACCATCTATAATCTGTGTATCGTCAATGGACCCTCCCTGTTTCTTTACCACCTGAACATTATTTAGATCTGCCACAGTCTTTCCATTTATATTTTCAACAATTTTCTTTATTGCCTTCACGGATATTTCTGAAAGCAAATCTTTACTCATACTTGCACTTTTACTTCCCAATGAAGTTTTTGCAATTTTTTTCAATAATTCATCATCATCTCTTGAAATATTTTTTGATATTTTATCCAAAATTTCCTTTGCTTTCTCAGCTGCCATCCTATATCCTGTTGAAATCACAGTGGGATGGACATTTTGTTCCAAAAGCATCTGTGCTTGTTTAAGTAGTTCACCAGCAAGCATAACTGCAGTGGTAGTACCATCACCAACTTCAGTGTCCTGTGTTTTTGCGACTTCTACCATCATTTTTGCTGCTGGATGTTCCACCTCTATTTCTTTCATTATGGTTACACCATCGTTTGTTATTACCACATCACCCAGAGAATCAACAAGCATTTTATCCATACCTCTGGGACCTAATGTAGACCTCACAGCTTCAGCAATGGCTATTGCTGCTTGAATGTTATTTTTCATTGCATCTCTTCCGGTTTCCCTCTTTGTACCTTCTTTAAGAATTAATATTGGCTGTCCTGCCATCATTTACAATTCACCTCTTATTCGGATAAAATAGTTCTTCTATATAAATATTTCTTAAACTAAATTTTTTAACTCAGCAAGAAAGAATCATCATCACTTAGCAAGGGGGGGATGAAAGCAAGCAAAGTTATCTATAGCTGTAATTGAATAAAAGAATGCATTTTTTCTTAAATAGATTATTGATTTCTTCAAACAAATAATAAGAGGAATAAGTTATGTTATTTATGCCATTCAATAATT
>JAVZSA010000038.1:0-11528 GCA_038880255.1 Thermoplasmata archaeon | reverse complement strand
GGAATTGATGCAGCTCTAAAATCATTAGGTAAAAGAGACGACATAAATATTATTGTTTTTGGTGGTGATGGTGGTACATCGGATATAGGTTTTCAAAGTTTGAGTGGAATGGCTGAGAGAGGACATAACATACTGTATATATTGTACGATAATGAAGCTTACATGAACACAGGAATACAAAGATCTTCATCAACTCCTTTTGGTGCTTGGACTTCAACCACACAGGTAGGTCCCTCTAGACCTATTGGAAAGGAAGAGTTCAAGAAACCAATTGCTGAAATAATGGCCGCTCATAGGATACCATATGTGGCCACAGCAAATCCAGCATTCCTTACAGATTTTAAAACAAAAATACAAAAGGCATTGTCTATTAAAGGTCCAAAATTTATACATACAATTTCTAGTTGTACAACAGGATGGAGACATGATCCAAGCAAAACAGTTGAGATTATGAGACTAGCTACTGAGACAGGCATATTTCCTTTATGGGAAGTTGAAAATGGTGATTTTTCAAAATTAAAATTAACATACATACCAAAACAGAGAAGACCTGTTGAAGATTACCTCAAACCTCAGGGAAGATTTAGACATTTATTCAATGAACCAGAAAAAATAAGGGAAATACAGAAAATGGTGGATGAATGGTGGGCGAAGTTTGAAATAAAAAGTTAAATCATTGGAACCAATGTTATGTTGGGAAATCCTTTGTTTCTATCCACCATTACTGCTTGATACAATATTTTCGGCTTAATTCCATAAATAAATGGTACATTCTCAAATTCTATTAATTTGAAATAATAATCTGAAATATTTATTATTTCATTTTTAAGTTGCTGCGTCTCACGAACAGTAAAAATTGCAATATCTTTTGATGATTTTATTGAATGTGCCATATTGAATATTTCATTTGTTGAAATATCCATACCTTTCAAATACTCCAATGTATCAGCACCTATAATATGGAGAATGTTACGTTCTGAAATACCAGAAAGATCCAACAATGCCTTCATTATTCTTTGATTAATTTTAATTTTATCACTTCCTCCTGCAGGTACAACAAATGGAATATTTGATTCTTCAACATTATAGTCAATATACCTCAATCCACTTTCAAAGGTATTTTTATTTATAAATCTTGTTAAATCATCTTCAAGTCTTATTGAACTCCAACCAAAAACTGGTATTATAAAAATACCAATATTATTATAAAGAGTATTAAGGATTATTGGTCTAAATAAAAGTCTAAGTTCATCTAAAGGAATGTCCTTTCCTATTTCAAGAGCAAATATAGAGGAAGGTTTCAAACCTCCACCCAAAATTTTATCAAGATCTTCTATCCCTGTACTAATATTATCTTCATTTTTAATAAATTCGAATTTTGTGATTTCCCTTTTTTCATATTCTTCAGGATAAAATGTAAAAAATTTTCCATCTTTAAGCGTATAAGCATAGCTGGACTGTAATATCTCAACACCTCTTAGTTTATTTATTCTTAGAGTCCTTTTTCTTCTCCCATCATCAATTTCGTGATTAAGATATATTACACCATCAACAATGTAATCTTCTGGTGAAACATTATATTTTTCTGAAATGAATATTACTGATGTATTTACGGATTCCACAAGATCCTTTTGAATCATTGTTACAAATACATCTTCTGTTATACCATATCTAGATGTAATTCCTTCTATTGAATCTATTACTATTATACTTTTATTAGGTAAATTCATTTCCACATTATCATAAATCCGTTTTATTTCAGGTGCCTTTTTATCTTTTAAAATTTTTTTGTATTCCACTCTTGAAACATTTTTTGGTCCTTCTTCCGTTATTTCCTGCAAAAATTTTTTACCATATTGTACTATTTCCTTTTCCTCCTCTTCAACTTCTGAAATTGATTCTAAAATGATTTTAGATGCGATTATTATCTTGAGATTTTTTTCTAAATCTTTTAACCAAGGAAATTGTTGATAAAGGCTTGTATCTCCCACTCTAGTTGAAAGATACACTATATTACCTTTGCCCTGAAGTGTCTCTAAAATTTGTAAAGATATTGTTGTTTTTCCACCTCCAGGAGGTCCCTTTATAAGGAGTGAATTTCCACTTTTTGATAATATGAACTGTAATAGTTCATAGGGAAATCTATAATTAATATTAATTCCATTCATAGCATTAGTATAATACAATTTAATATATTTAACATTTATGGAAATTTTTTGTAAAAGAAAAGAGAAAATAAAGTATTTGTAATTAATGAATATTTAAAGAAGCAAATTAATCTAGAAAATATTTATATAGAGAAGAAATGATTATAAAAACACATGAAATTTGTTTATAAAGAAAGGGGAGTTGCATCGGTAATTGGGACATTATTTGCACTTCTTCTTGGTGTCACAATATTATCTGCATTTATGACACAATATGTTCCAGTTTATATGAAAACAAACGAATATGAAAGGGATAATACAGTACTTTCACAAATCTCACAAATGAAAACAATAATAGACCTTTATGTAGCTACAGGGCAAGTAAATTTTTCATTCACAGCACCTATCACCCTTGGGGCTTCAGGTATACCTGTATTTGCTCCTTCTTCACCTTCTACATTAATGATTAATACTTCTGGATTACCCATCTTTTCTTTAAATTTTACAAGTGGGAATCAGAATATGTATTTTAATTCATCAGGATATTTTTATGTTAAAACTATAAATTCCTATTATCCACAGGAAAAAATAATATTCATAAACGGTGCAATAGTGAGAGAAAATATAAATCAAAATAGTTCGGCAATTTTTGTTGGTCCAAGTTTTTCAATTTCTCATCAAGGAAATCAGGTGATTTTAAACTTTTATTTATATACAATTATTGGTCCATATTATTCCTATACAGGAATAGATACACAAAATTTGCAATTTAATGTTCTTAGTATTACAAAAAATACTTTCAATACAAATGTGGCGTACTTAAAAATAAATTCATATTATTCATCTATATTGTTATCTTGGTATCAAAATAAATCATCAATTTATGGTTATTCAAATTCTTCAATCAATGGAAATAATATATTGTTTGAAAAGATAAATATGGTAAATATTGTTCAAGCATACATTTTCGTACAAGATACATCTCAGATGACATAATGGGGTGAAAAATATGGAATTTTTAAATCTGTTTAAGAAAAAATTACCAGAAAAAGAGGAAGGGAAAATATACAAAGTAGCCTTACCCAAAGGCACAGGCCCTTCCTATTCAACATTAAATACACTTCAAAGAATTGCTTTTAAAATTTTTGGTAAATTTGTATCAAAAAATAAAAACATAGCTAAACTTGGGGATGATTTATTAAAAGCTCATATGATGATAAGACCTCAAGAATATATTTCATATGTATACTTTTTAACATTAATTTCAGCAATTGTTCTACTATCATTTTTCATATTTACAATATTTATAGGAAACATTATTATTGAACTTATAGGCTTAATAGCTCTAATTATTGTTCCCACAATAGTTTATATTTTAATGATGGGAAATCCATCTAGTTTGGCAAAAACACGTGGTAAGAAAATAGATGGGAAACTCCCTGCTACTATGAATTTTATTTCTGCTCTGGCCTCAGCTGATGTGAATGTTGATATGATATTTAAGGAACTTGCAAGAAGGCCAGAATATAAGGAGGTAGCTAAGGAAGCTGAATGGATCACTAGGGACACTGAATTACTGGGTAAAGATATATTAACAGCTTTAAGGGACGCAGCAAAAAGATCACCAAGCCAAAAATGGTCAGAATTCCTTCAAGGCGTGGTAACCACATCCACATCTGGTGGAAGGCTAAAACCATATTTTATAGCAAAGGGTGAAGAATATGAGAATGAGCTTAGGTTACAGATGAAAAGAATTATGGAAACCTTATCACTTTTTGCAGAAAGTTTTGTTACTGTAGGGGTAGCATTTCCTTTATTTTTAATTATAATAGTGGCAATTATGGCTTTAATTTCTCCTTCCCCAGGCACATCTTTGTTACTCCTTTATTTTGTGGTATTCATAATGCTACCCGTTCTTGTCATCCTTTTTGCTTGGATAATAAAATCTACCAGTGAGGTGGTGTCATGAACAAAGGTAAAATAATTCTCTATTCCTCTCTCTTTGTTGGATCATTAATTATTTTAATAGGTATGCTAGAATATTTTGGTTATATCTCTCTAGATTTAAAACCTATGGATTTTGTTGTTCTTGGTATTTCAATATATTTTGGTCCATACGGAATATATTACAATCGTTATACCAAAAGAATTAGTCTAATTGAAGAAAGGTTACCAGATTTTCTTAGAGATGTAGCTGAGGCTGGTAGATTTGGAATGACACTCCCTGAAAGTATAATAGTGGCATCCACAGGTAGATATGGCCCGTTAACAAAAGAAATAAAGAAAATGGCAGCGCAAATTGAATGGGGTGTTCCAGTAAATGAGGCATTGGAAAGTTTTAAGGAAAGAGTGAAAACACCACTAGTAGAAAGAATGATTACAATAATAATTAAGGCTAATGAAGCTGGTGGTAATGTGGCGGATGTTTTAAACATGGTTTCACATGCCGCATTAGAAGCTCAAACTGTTGAAAAGGAAAGAGTAATTGAGATGCAAACCTATGTTTTTGTGATGTTTATTGCATTTGGAGTATTTTTAGCAACAATATTAATACTTGCAGCTTCATTTTTCCCTGAGATGTACAAGGCTGGTAGTGCATTATCTGGTGTATCCACAGTTGGTGGCACACCAATTTCATTACAGTACACCTTAATACCCCAGGTTGAGTTTTTATTTGTAGTTGCTACATTAATTAATGCGGTGGGTGATGGCATATTAGCAGGTGTACTCTCAAAGGGTAAATATGAAGCAGGATTTTTCCTTTCCTTTGTTATGTTACTTGGAGGGTATATATTTCTAAGATTTATGGGCATAGTGTGAGGTGAGATGATGATTGAAACTGATAAACTTAAGAGTGATTGGTATATAAAAATTATAAAACCATTCATTAAAAGAAATTTAGAGAATAAGGATTTAAAGATAAAAATACCACTTGAAACTATTGATTATAAAATAAATTATCAGACACCAATACCTGAACTCCAAGATAAAAATTTGAAAGTTGTAGAATTACAAAAGATTGAAGATAAATTCTCATTTGTTAGAATATTGTATAATAATAAATATAATGAATATATTTATGATATTATCGAACCTCCCTTAGATTTAAAAGAGTTGGTAAATTATAAAAAACTGAAAGCAGATATTGTTAAGGCGATAGACTATAAGGAGTTTGAAGATAATAATAAAAAAAGAACATACCTAATAGAATTGATGAATGATTTGATAGAAAAAATGGATTTGGAATTAAATCAGGATACAATTGCAAAGTTTACTTATTATTTAAATAGGGATTTTACAGGATATGGTCCAATACAAGTCCCAATGCTTGATCCTGAAGTGGAAGATATTTCCTGTGATGGAGTAAATATTCCAATCTACATATATCATAGAAAATATGAAAGCATAAGGTCCACTTTTAAATTTGAAAATGAGGAGGAATTGGATAATTTTGTTATTTGGATTGTTCAAAAAAGTGGAAGACATATTTCCATAGCCAATCCAATGGTAGACTCATCATTACCCGATGGATCAAGATTGCAAGCCACTTTAGGTAAATATGTTACTAAAAAAGGTTCATCCTTTACTATTAGGAGGTTTAAGCCTAATCCATTTACTCCATTGGACCTTGTTAAATTTAAAACACTTTCAAGGGAAATGATGGCATATATCTGGCTTTCAGTAGAAAATGGAATTAACATGATTATTGCAGGAGGTACCGCTTCTGGAAAAACAACAACATTAAATGCTACATTATTGTTTATTCCACCTTCAGCAAAAATTGTAAGTATAGAAGATACGCGTGAACTTAATTTACCACACGAAAATTGGATTCCATCACTTGTAAGGGAAGGTTATGGTGAGTTTAATCCTGTTACTGGAAAGAGGTCTGGGGAAATTGACATGTTTGATCTTCTTACATCTGCTTTGAGACAAAGGCCCCATTACATCATCGTTGGCGAAGTAAGAGGTAGAGAAGCGTATACAGTATTTCAAGCAATGGCCACAGGCAAGACTTGTTATACAACGTTTCATGCAGATGATGTCAAATCACTGGTTCATAGATTGGAAAATGAACCCATAAACCTGCCTAGGGCACTTCTTACATCATTGGATGTGATACTACTTCAAGGACAGGTGAAAGTAGGTCCAAAAATGACAAGGAGAGTAAAAAGTTTAACAGAAATAGTGGCAATCGATCCAGAAAGTGGAGAGCTTGTTACAAATAATGCATATATATGGAATCCTGCAGATGATACCTTTAATTACAGTGGTCATAGTTATGTTTATGAAAAGATAAGTACAATTAAAAATTGGTCACCAAGAAGGATGGAAATTGAAGTAAAGAGAAGGGAACTTGTTCTTGAATATATGGAAAAAATTAATGTATCAAATTATAGGGAAGTTGCAAAAATAATTTCTGAATACTATAAAGATCCCGATGGGGTAATAGAAAAAGCACAAGAAATTTTAAAAGAATAAAAATTTATTTTTTACCCTCATCTTGAGGTAATTCTGCACCACATACCTTACAAAACTTATTTCCCTTAGGATTTAATGTTCCACAGACTGGGCATACCACTGATGGCCTCTTTTCTTCCTCCTTTTTTTCCATCCAATCTTGGAATGTGATGAATTCCGGCTTTGTGTTCCACCATCTGTAAAATTCCTCATCAGTAAATTTCTCACCCAAATCGCGTTTTGCCTCAGTTTTGTATTTTGTAATTTCTTCTTGATATTCTTTTCTGGCAGATTCTATTTTTTCATATTCGGGGTCATTTTCATTCATATAAATAGCTCCACATACAGGGCAATATTTTGCATCCTTCTTTATCCATGAGCCACAGTTTCCGCATTTTACATTTTCCTTTTCAAATACAACACCACAAACTGGACATTTTTCAGAATCTGCTGGTATGAGGCTACCACAATTTCCACAAACCATCAAATTCTTTTCTACTTTCCTGTACTTTAGATATGCATATCCAAAGATTCCACCTACTAATACTATTACCACAACTAAGATAATTACAAACATTGGAATTGTAAATGGTGTTTGCTTCACACTAAGCATATTGGCCATTACTTGTTCATTGGAAACGCCACCTATTGAATATGTCACCAATACTTTATAATCTCCTGATGAATTTATTTTTAATGAAATTACTCCTATTCCATTACTTCCTATATGCAATGGATATATATTTTGTCCTATATATACATTCAAATCAATATTACTAACATAAACATTTCTACCCTGTTGTTGTGTAGCGTTTACATTCAATACATAAAATATGAGGTTAAAATTTTGTCCCGCTAAAGGAGCTGGTGAGGGTGTAATCATTATTATAGATATTACTGGAGGTATTACATTATAGTTTAATACATAAATTCTTGGACCTTGTATTTTCTGTAAAATATTAGTATAATTAAGGTAGATTATTAAATGATGGTTGCCAATACTTTGAGCGGTAATGTTAAATTCCATTGTTTTTATTGAGCCAGGGGAAAGATTGGAAATGTTTTTGTTTAATATTACAGCACCATTATCAATAATCATTAAAGATGCATTACCATAGGCTGGCCAACCACCATTGTTAAACACCGATATGTTCAGACCAAAATAAACACCCATAGGTACTTTTGTAAGGTTATTTGCATATGAATTAGTTATTAGGTTAACATTTAATGTTAAATTTGGTCTTTCGAATATATTCAAAAATCCTGATGAATACTCAAAATAATATGGATATATTTCTGGATATGTAATCAAAATTTCATAAGGTATTGAAATTTCGTTTTCATTCATCATGTTTATTTTTGATGTGTCAAAATAATAAACACAAGAAATTTTCGAATTTGCACTTGCATTGTAGATAAAGGTTTTTTCTAATTTTATGGAAGGGAAATAGAAAATAATACTCAAATTATTTATTGGAGAAGCTCCTAAGGTTATATTTGCATAAATTGGCACAAGTGTACCATTCATATACGGTCCCAAAACTGTTGATTGAGAACCATAGACAGGAGGAATATAAATTGTAAAATTATAATAATCATTAGAATAATTTGTTTCTGGAATACTTTTATATGGATTGAGTATTAAACCTACTTTATAAACATATCCATAGAGGAAATAATTTGTACTCAAATTTGCATAAATGTATCCATTGGAATATATGCTTTGTGTATTACCTATGTTTATATTGTTTGTTAAATCATAAAATGAAACTAGTATTGAAGGGGCATAGGATGGGATTATACCTGAAACACCAATTTTACTGTATAATGTAATACTCATTGGTGATCCTGGTGTAATATTTGAAGTAAGGTAATATCCTGCATTAATGAAATAATAATCGATACCATAATTTTGACTCAAATATACATAGTTGTTTGTTTGATTGAAGTCCCAATAATAAGGTGCACTTATTACTATACTATAATTGCCTATTGCTTTGGGTTTAAATACCATACTAAAATTAATACTATAACTTGCATTTAAATAATTTAAAATTGTAGTATTAGAATAGTAGAAACTTTCAGGACCAGTTATAATCACATTTATTGGCACATTTGTTGCATTTTCCAATCCTAGGTTTGTCACAGTGAAATTAAGAAAATTATTTCCATAAAGTGTTATGTTTGTCAATTTTTCATTTAAAATTGCAATGTCTATGTTTGGATATACTTGAACTTTTTCAAAAACAATATTGTTAGAATAATTACTTTCATATATCGAATGGTTAGGATTGAAAATTGCTTTTAAAGAATAATTCCCAGGAGGTATATAACTAGGAACAGTAAATGAAACATTAAGGTAATTAGTTTTATTAATTATAATGTTTTCTTGAGTATTTAAAATGTTGTAATTTCCTAAATAAAATGAAATTGGGACATTATTCAACGATTTTCCATAAACAGTGGATGTAACATAAATTGTGTAGGTATTTTTATGTATTAATTTTTCATTTACAAAAATTGATTTTGCAAGTATATCAGGAACTATAACTGAAACTTTTAAATTAAGAGTTCCAGACAAATTGAGACTTGGGAAATGTGGTAATGCCACATTTAAAAATTTTAATAAACTTCCATTTACACTCACTATAAAATTATAATCACCTGCCCAAAGTGAATTGGGCCAGAATTTCAAATTTATCCAATCTGAAAAAAGTGCATAATTAACATTTCCATTGACATCAGTTAAACCATAATTACTTATATTTAATTTATTCCATAATATTTTATTAAGGTTATTTACTATGGTGTTATTCATAATAGTTACATCATTCAATAGTATTGGCAAATTGTTTGGAGTAACATTAGTATTCAGGCCAGCAAGAGGTTCACTATTATAATTCAATACTTTTACATTTAAATTCCTATAAAGATAAATGTTTGTGTTTGAATTTATATAATATGGGGGATCAGGTGGAGAAGAATAAGAATTCTGATCTACTGCTGTCAAATTAAGTATATAAATAGTACTATTCAAAGCATAAAGTGAATTTTTGAATGGATTACCATTTGAATTATTTAAATTTACTGAAAGATAAATATTACTCCCATATAATTTTGAATTAAACACATTGAAATTTTGTTTTATAAAATTAAAGTTGTATGTAAATAGCATTATTTTTACATAATTCACAGTTATAGATCCTGAAGATGGTTTTGTTATATTTACATAAAATTTTGATGATAGTGAAGTTGAATTTGCAATATAATATGTATTCGCAAAATTAAAATTCAAAACAAAATTTTGAGGATTCTGAGAAAACTGAATTGGAGTAGAATAATATAAATTCCTAAATGTTGAACTTAATATGGAATCGTTGCTGTAAGATGAACCTGCAGTGATGTTAACAATTACTGTGGCATTATAAAATGTTAAATATGATGGAATTCCACTCACTATAAAAGAATTCGAAACAGTTGTGACCTGAGCACTTGAAGAACTTATTGTAATAGGAAATCTATTACTAGATGGGAAAGTTCCAGAATAGGTTAAGACACTTTTTATATCTTGGAATAATGAGGGGAATTTAGTATTCTTCATAATTAGAGTTACATTATTAAATACCGGAGTGGGCCCATATATTACGTAGGGAATGGCTGATTGTGGATACCCAAATTTTAAAAGTTGATTTATTTGTGATGGGGTTTCGCTGGTAAATACTGTGTTCAAAAGCGTAATATTTTGTGAATTAGAGACATTAAACCATCCAGGGTATTTTATCAATGAATTTATGAATGTTATATTACCACCATTACTAGTAATTGTAAAATTTATAGAGGGTGCAATCCTGTCTGGACTAACAGTAAATGTAGAATTTATCATTTTAAATAAACCACCCTTTTGTATGGTTAATGAAACTGAATTCACTGCATCTTGAATGAAATATAAGGTAGCATTTTTTACAATGATTGATCCTGTACTTGTAACAATTACGTTTGCATCAAATCCATACATTCCTGTAACATTAGTAAGAGGATCTTTGGTAGAATTTGTAATATATAATGGTTGAGTAATGTAAATAGTACCAGCTGAGAAATTAACTACATTAGAATTATTGTTTATTTGAATATGTTCAGAACCAAATAATAAAATAAATACGAGAGCAATAATGCCCATATTATATAATATATTTTTAAGCATAATTAGCCTCCCACAATAAAGTTAATGAAATTACATATATAAAAACATTACTTTATTTTTATTCTATAAAAAAGAAATTTTATATAATATTATAAAAAAGATTAATTATTCATTTAAATATTATAAATTCTGATATTTTTTTTCAAGGTTTTTTAAAACCATAAGTCCCTTCTCTGATAAAACATAATATGTATGATGAGTATGTGTAGTAACTCTTCTTTTCAATTTTGCTTCTTTTTTCTTTAGCATTCCTCCAACCCTCTTTTCTAAATATCCGTTTTCAAACAATAATTTCAATAATTTACAAGCTTCTCTTTTATTTAATTTTAAATCACGCCCCACAGATTTTGCATAGTCGGTTCCATATCTTTTAAAATGAAGCAAAATACGATAAAGTAGCTCTTCAGTAATATGAATTTCTTTATCCAGATGAATCATTATGTAAAGATATAAAATTCTAAATTTAAAAATTTTTAGGGTATCTAAAAAAGCACAAAAATAAAGAAAATTTTGCATTCAGATTTTATCGGATACTATAAAATTATAATTATTTTTTCAATATTGAAATGTAATGGTAATATTCTATTCACATTTTTATTTAATAGATCTGTTAATGGTGAATTGAAGATAAAACAGTATCACATGCGATTTAGATATATGAAATTTCAAAACTGTTGATAGAGGAATATAAGCTCGATTTACAAAAAACTATTCAAAGG
>JAVZSA010000037.1:0-11774 GCA_038880255.1 Thermoplasmata archaeon | reverse complement strand
ATAGGAGGTCCTGGATCTACAAAAGAGGTTTTTGCAGAAAAGGATTATCTCCACCATGAATTAAAAAAGAAAATAATAGATCTCTTTGATACAGGATATACTGATGAATACGGTCTGAGGGAATTGGTTGAAAAGGCAACACAAACACTTGAGGATCTTGAAATTGCCCAGGAAAAGAAAATAATAAATAAATTTCTTTCAGAGATAAGGAAGAATGAAGGTTCCTTGGCAGTTTATGGTGAAAGTAATGTGATTGAGGCTTTGAAAAATTCTCAAGTAGATACATTAATAATTTCTGAGGCATTAAGAAAGTATAAGGTGATATGGGAGTGCCCAAATTGTAAGTTGAGAAAGGAGGAGGTAGTTGTTGGAAACATACCTGAAAAAATTTGTGAAAAATGTAATATTCCAATGAATGTAATTGAAAAGGTGGACATAATAGATGAATATTTCAATTTAGCCGAACAATCAAATGCAAAGGTATTTCTTGTATCTGATGAAAGTGAAGAAGGAAAACTATTTTTAAAAGGGTTTGGGGGAATTGGTGCAATACTTAGATATAGAAAAAAAGAATAAGATTTATTTTAATTCAAGTACAACAACATCCTTGGCTGATTTCATATTTTTGAATGGAAGAATGAGCCTTCCCTGTGAGTCTGTATCAAATCCCCTATTTTGAAAATCATCGGAAGGCACTACAAGTAAATGTTGCACATTCCCTGTTTCAGTTTCTATCACAAGATTATCTATTGTTCCAAGGATTATTCCATCAGTTGTCATTACAGTCTTACCTCTTAATTCTGTTATGAACTTTTTCATTCATTCACCTCCATCTTACCTGAAATATTGAAGTTCCTCTCTTCTTGTTGGTGCTTTGGATATCAAGTTACCAATTGCATTATAGTATTTTATACTTTCCTCTGTCATAGATGGTGGAATCTTCTCCAATGCTTCTTCAAAATGTTTCATTAAAACAATTTCAGAATTTTCCCTTATTGCAAACATTCCAGCCTCTCTGCAAACGTTCTCTATATCTGCACCTACATAATTTTCCATCCTTTCAGCAAGTTTCTCCAAGTTTACATCGCTACCCAATGGCATATTTCTTGTATGAACCTTTAGTATTTTTAACCTAGCCTCCTTATCAGGTACGGGTATGTAGATCATTCTATCGAATCTACCAGGCCTAAGGAGGGCAGTATCTATTATGTCAGGTCTATTTGTAGAAGCAATGACCACAACACCTTCCATATTTTCTATACCATCCATTGAGGTGAGTAACTGATTAACAATTCTTTCAGTCACTCCAGAATCTGTGTAAGCACCCCTTCTTGGAGCAATTGCATCAATTTCATCAAGGAAAACAATAGCAGGTGCGCTTTGTTTTGCCTTTTTAAATACTTCCCTTATTGCCTTTTCAGACTCTCCTACCCATTTACTCAATACCTCTGGACCCTTTATGCTAATAAAATTCATTTCACTTTCAGTGGCCACTGCCTTTGCAAGCAATGTTTTACCCGTTCCGGGAGGTCCGTAAAGTAATATACCTTTGGGTGGTCTAATACCCATCTTTTTGAATTTCTCTGGTTGTTTAATTGGCATCTCCACAGCCTCAATCAATTCCTGCTTAACATTTTCCAAGCCACCTATATCATCCCATTTCACATTTGGCACTTCTATTAGAACGCCTCTCAATATACTTGGCTCAATTTCCTTTAAGGCTTCCTTAAAGTCTTCTCTTTTCACCACCATTTTCTGTAGCATTTCCACAGGAATAGGTTTTTCAAGATCTATTTCAGGCAAATACCTTCTCAGTGCATGCATGGCTGCTTCTCTAGCCAATGCTGCCAGGTCAGCACCCACAAACCCATGAGTCATTGATGCGAGTTCGTCAAGAAACTTGTATTTTTCATCATCACTCATTTCGAGTGGCATAAGTCTAGTGTGAATTTGGAGTATTTCTAGCCTACCTTGTTTGTCAGGTATGCCAATTTCAATTTCCCTGTCAAATCTCCCTGGTCTCCTAAGGGCAGGATCTATGGAATCTACCATATTTGTTGCGCCTATTACTATCACCTGTCCTCTCTCCTTTAAACCATCCATTAAAGTGAGAAGCTGTGCCACCACTCTCCTTTCCACCTCACCCTGAACCTCTGCTCTCTTAGGTGCAATTGAATCAAGCTCATCAATGAAAATTATTGATGGTGCATTTTTTTCTGCCTCATCAAATTTATCCCTTAAGAATTTTTCACTTTCCCCATAATATTTGCTCATAATTTCAGGGCCATTTATTAAATAAAAATTTGCACCTGATTCGTTAGCTACAGCCTTTGCTATTAAAGTTTTTCCAGTTCCAGGGGGACCATACAGGAGTACACCCTTGGGTGGTTTTATCCCTAACCTCTCAAATAGTTCTGGATGTTTTAATGGGAGTTCTATCATTTCTCTTACCTTTTGTAATTCTTCCTTTAGACCGCCAATATCCTCATATGTTACTCTGCCAGTCTCTGAAACATACTCTTCAACCGGTTCCTCTTTTACAACAATTTCTGAATTCTCCCTTATTACTAAAACTCCCTTCGGCTGTGCCCTCACTACCTTAAACTTTAATCCTGTTCTACCTATTAAAGTAAGCCCTGGTATTATCAGTATGTCACCCTCAACAACTGGCCTGTTTAAAAGAGCTCTCCTCACAAAATCCTCTATGCCTTCTCCTAGCCTTAACCTTTGATCCTTCTCTATTAATGGTGCAAAAACAACAGATTTTGCAGGTTGATATGTGGCTTTGGCCACTATTACTTTGTCACCTAATGTAACACCTGCATTCCTTCGAATATCACCATCTATTCTTATTATTCCTTTTCCCTCATCCTCTACCGGTACCCTGTAAACTTTGGCTGCTGTTGTCTTCTTACTTACTACACCCGTAATTGTGATTATTTCACCTACTTCAATGCCCAATTCTTCCCTTGATTGTGAATCAATTCTCGCCCTTCCAAGCCCCACGTCCATTTGAGGAGCTTCATGAACCCTTAATATTAACTCCTTCTTTTCCATACTAATCACCTTTTAGTTATCAACATATGGTTAATATTTAATACTATTTAAATGTATCTATCTCTCTTAACCTTTTTACCATCTTTACTGCACTATGTACTGCTTCTCTTGCTTTTTCGATTCTTTCTTGGGCCTGTAACCTTGTTTCACCATGACCGCTTATGCCAAGAGCAACAGGTTTACCATATTCCACTTGAAGATCTTCAATCTTTCTTGCAGCATTCTGCATTATTACCTCATCATGTTGTGTTTCACCTTCTATTACTGCACCAAGTGTTACAACAGCATCTATTTCTTTCATTTCCAGTAATTTTTTCGCACCTAAAGGAATTTCAAATGTACCAGGAACTAGTAAAATTTTACTTACTTCTGCACCAAGAAACTCTGCTTCCATTTTTGCCCTTTCAAGCATCATCATTGTTATGTCAAAATTGTATTCTGAAGCCACTATACCAAGCCTAATCTTTTCCATAAATTCACCTCCTTTTTTACCATCAATAATTACCTCTTAAAGGTCCCACATCTTCAAAACCTTGCCTTAGCCCCTTACCTGCCATTTTCTGAAGATGTTCTGGATCAAATAATAGATAATACGCATTTTCAGCATGCTCCCTTGCTCTTCTATCAGAGAGCCAGGCAAGTTCTTTTTCATCCTTTGCTTCATCTTCATGTACAAATACTATGAGAATATGCTTTCCTACCATAAGCTGTACCTGGATAAGACCAAGTGCCGCTTCATGAGCTGACATTTTATCAATTTCTTTAGGACCTGGCATGCCTAATGCTATTATTAAATCGCAATTGTATTTGTCAAAAAGTATTTTGCTACCAACCGGAAGATCCTTAATACCAGGTACAGTATACCTTACAATTTTAAAACCAGTCCCCATACTCTTAAGCTGGTCAATTGCGGACTTCCCCATATCATAACGTGCAAATGTTGTATCAACAATTCCTATTACTTTCATTTTTTAGCCTCCCCCTTTTCTTCTTTTTCCATCTCTTTTTGAAATGCATATGCTGCTATTATCTTTCCTATTATTTTTCTCGTACCATTCAAATCGCTTTCAGTATATTTAGGTAATCTTATTACAGTCACCTTTAAACCCCTTTTTTTGCATTCTTCTTCAATATATTTTTCATCAAAATTCTGATCGTATCCTAAAACAATTATATCTGGTCTTATCTCTTCCACAGTTTTGAAAATGTCATCCTCATGACCAAGTATGGCGATGTCAACTGGCTTTAATGCTGTGACCATTTTTAATCTTACATCCTCATTCATTATAGGCTGATGTTTTAATTTTCTAGCAGTGGAATCTCTGGCCACTACTACCACAAGCTCATTCCCTAGTTTTTTAGCCTCTTCTAGGAAAAATATATGCCCTGGATGCAAGATATCGAATACACCTGAAGCCATTACTCTGACCAATTTTCCCACCACTCTATAATCTGAGTTCCTTCTATAAAAGGATAATCATGTTCTTTTGCATAACTTTTTGCATTATTGTATTCAAGGGAATAGCCATCATCACCAAGCATTTCAACAATAGTAGCTGATGGAATAAGCCCAGCCATGATCATCATTGATGTGGATAATTCAGTGTGTCCCCTTCTTTTCTTAAGTAAACCATCCGATGCAATTAATAAATGTACATGACCAGGTGATCTAAAAATTTTTCCAAATTCACTTTGAATAACATGGTCATCCATATTGTTCATCTTGGCTATGAAATTTGCAAATTCTTTTATTGTTAATGCTCTGTCCCTGTCTGGAATGCCTGTAAAAGTTTTCCTATGGTTAATAGTAATTGAAAATGCTGATTTCTCATCATATGGTATATCATTTGGATAAAGATAATCAAAAATTTCTAACCCACTCATCTTAAATATTTCGACAAGATATTTCAAACCCAATTTTTCAGCCACTTCATGGGTTAGTGTTGTGCATATTAAACCACCACCATCTCTCCTCATCATATGAATTATTTCATAGGTAACAAATTGTGAAGGAATTACAATATCAGTTTCACCTTCCCTATTCTCTCCATCAAATATTAATATAGGCGAACCATTTTTTAATTTTTTAATTATATCATCCATAAAATACCATAATTGATTTAACTAATTAATTTTTAGTATTTACTTATTATTGAGTAGATTCCTACCCACTAATTTGGGTCCATCTTTATCTAAAACAAGAAAACTAAATCCTCTCTCCTTTACATACTCATATTCATGACCTGCATCTGAGGCATATATTGCAAGAAAAATTAATTTATCATCACCAGTATTTATGGATCTATGGGCATAGTCAGGTTCAACATTTATTATTGCACCTCTGAACATATTGAAGGATTTTGTATTTCCAGATCTGTTTTCTAAAAGAAGTATTCCATTCCCTTTAAAAACAATATAGATCTCAGCAGTAGACTTTTGATGAAAATGGCCTTTCGTAAAATAATATTCATCCCCCACTTTTCCTGGTTCAAGAACAGTGATCGCATATGAAAGCGATCCTGGCTGATCAAAATTCATTTCATAAACAGTATAAACAAGTGGATTATCCGTTTTTAATATTCTATCCACTTCTTGTTTGTTTGCAAAATAATCTTTTAAATCACTTAAATACCTTTTTTGTATTGAATTATAATTTTTAAGATCTCCATTTATTAAATCAATAACGTTAAGATCAATTGCATTCATAATTTATTGTAAACAATTATTGATTATAAAATTTTTTAAAAATTTCCTTGAAAGATGATTTCTAAAAATCAAATGTTTACAAATAATATGCAAAAAAATATGTCTTTGGATAAGGGATAAATTGCATAATTAATATAAATATTATATATTTAATTTCATATAAAATTTTGGGATTTCTTTGAATGGCTGGTAATGCTATCAATTAGAGAAAATGATAAAAAATAAGACCAGACTACTTAGAATATCAGTTGTATATTTTTTATCTTTATCCTACATCACAGTAATGTTCAAGAGGCGGGCACATGGACACCGTTTATGGAGGTTTTAAGTGCCTGGTTTGCGAGCACATTGACCACAATGATGCAAACGTCTCGTTCAATATGATGTTGTTTTTATTTAATTGGAAGCCTCGGCCAATTGTATTTAGACAGATCATCTAAAAGGAATACTGATGCCTCTAAAAGAGGTCTCCAAAAACGATTGAGAACTAAAAAACTCGAAAGATTCATCAAGTTTAATATACTAGATATTTTTAATTACATTTGAATAATCACCCTTTGCCTAAATTAAAAATAAGAATTAATCTTAAATTGCCTTTATTGTGGTATTTTCTATGATTTTTCTTGCTCGAAAAAAAAATTATAAGACAAATTCCAAACATAGTACATAGTGATCCAATAATATCTAAATATTTGCATTAGATCATTTGGAATGATATTATAGGATTTATTATTATTCTTAAAAGTGAAGGAATGAATTTTATGCTCCGGCCGGGATTTGAACCCGGGTCGTCGGCTATCTTCGTTTTTTCAAACTCGAAAGGCCGAAATGCTTGACCGGTCTACACCACCGGAGCTGGAAAAGATAAATGGACAAAAATATAAAATATTTTTCAATGTATAGGCCACCATACCTTAAGAAGTTCTACTATTATTCCACCTAGTATGGCCAAATAAATTACTAATTTTGGATCCAGTTTAGGTCCTTTTGATTTCTCCTCCTCAAAATATCTGATTAAGCCAGCAGCAGATTGAAAACCAACACCTTTACTTTGGTCAGCCATATAATCCTCACTATACTGAATTAATATTTTAATTTTTAGGGAAAAATTTTCTAATACGAAAATATTATATTTAATAAATGTATGTACCGCAATTGCACCATTGGGAGATACGATTATGACAGAAGTACTTGAAGAACTAGAGGAAAAATACGCTAAAAAGAAAAAAGATCTTGAAATACATAAAACAGAAAGGGAAAGATTTGATAAGGAAGCTGATGAATGGGCAAAGAAAAGGGATGAGTTGAATCAAAAGACTAAAGAAATGTTTAAAGAAGCGAAGGAGCTAAAGGATAAAAGGGATGAATTGAACAAACTGGTGCAGGAACTAAAAAAGCAAAAGGATGAAATTAAGTCACAATATCTAAAGGCACAGGAAGAATTGAGAGAAATTCGAAAAAAGGTAATTTTTTCTAAACAAGACCGTCCTTCAATTTCCCAATTAAAAAAGAGGCTCAAAGACCTAGAAACAAAGCAAGAAACGAAAGTGCTTACAAAGGAAAAAGAGGCTGAACTTGTAGAAGAAATACACAATCTTTATCAGGAAATAGAAAGGTTAAAGAAGGAAGAAGAGGAAATGGTAAAAAATAATCAGGAGTATATGGAAAAGAAATCTCAAGTTCTTTCCCTAAAACTGAAGTTGGATGAAATTTCTAAAAAGATTGAAGAAGCAGTTAATGAAGCTCAGGTTTACCACGATAGGGCAATGGAAATATATGATAAGGCCCAGGAAATAAGGAAAAGTGCAGATGAAGCACATCAGAATTATCTAACAGCAGTTCAAAAGGCAAGAGAAGAAGATAATATTGTTCATGAAACGTTAAAGGATTTGAAGAATTTTGAGAAAATTATTACAGGTCTTAAGGCCAAACAAAATGCTGCAAAGAGATATGAAAAGGATACAGAACTTAAGAAGATGGCAGATGAAATATATAAGAAATTCATGAAGGGTGAACCACTTACCACAGAAGATATATTAATTCTCCAAAAGGCAGGTTTACTTTAATTTTAATTTAAAATATTGATTTTATTTTAATTTAGAAATTAAAACCATAAAATTTATTAATTAAGATTTTGATACATAACACTATGCAATGGCAAAACAGAGCAAAGAATAAAAAACTATTATCAATTTTTGTTGCTTTTGCAATAATATCTGTAACATTTCTTGGTATATCTATGGCCAGGGGTGCATCAATTCCCACATTTGTAATTCTTGTTCATGGTTATTCAATGAGTGGGACGGAGGGTAGCGATGTTTGGCAATCAGGTATAAACATATATCAACAATTAGTATCAAAGGGTTATATAGTGGGTGAAGTGGCTTACTATGGCAATTTTAAGCTTACATTAAGCAATGGTTTTTCATTTGTAGATAATAATTTTTATGGCACATCCAATACACCCATAGAGTTAATTTCCACAGAACTTTATTATGCAATAAAATCACTTTATAGCAAATATGGGTACATAAATTTGGATATTGTTGGGCATAGTATGGGTGGTCTAATTATAGCGTATATGCTTGAGAATTATAAATTGCCTGTAAATCTAAAGTATGTTGTATATATAGCTTCACCATTTGCAGGATCACCATTTGCCTCAATAGCAAGTTATTTGGGCCTAAGCATAATTTTAGGTAATCAAGTAAATGAGATGAAACCTGGTTCATCATTTTTAAATTATCTAAAAAATAATCAATATTATCTTTATGCAAACTATCCAAATACAAAATATATAGTGTATGCTGGTAACTATGACCCTTGGTGGGGGTATGTATTTTTCAGTGGTGATAATGATGGGGTGGTAAGTGTTAGTTCCTCAGCCAGCATTTATTTCAATTATGGTTATGTTTTCAATGATTTGCATACATCGATGCTCGATTCATTCACCTGGTCAGGAATAAGTTATTTTGAGGACCAAAATGTTGCTAATTATTTAATTTATAATTTAGGTGGGGGTAAATAATCAGGGAATATCTTTCCATTTTTTCTTTATTTTTTCAGGATCATTCAAATATTTTTCAATTAATTTTTTTTCAGGATTAATTCTATATATGTTTGCGATAGAAAAAATCATAAAAATAACATCTGCAATTTCCTCTTCAATATTTTCATTGTACCTAATTGCTTTGTTCAACTCACCTATTTCCTCAGAAAGTACCGATAATAGAAAGAGTGGACCAGATTTAATATCTTGTTCCAAATAATTTTTTTTCAATAAATTAAGTATTTCTGAGATTTCCATGATTGTACATATTAATTACAACTATTTTTCATTTATTCAGAATTTGTATAATCAATATTTACATCATAGGTTTCAATACCATACTTGAACCAAATTATAGAAGCTATTACTCCTATAAACCATAAAAATATGTTTAATGTGATGAATTGTGATGCATTAAAATTTACCGTATAAATTAGAGCTAAAATATAGAGTGAGATAGGAAAAATTCTAACAAAGCTGATAAGTGTTGTTCTACCTAATGTTTTAAAAAGTTCAGGTTCTAAATTTGTTCTTGATACCCAAGCAAGTTCACTAAATATCATATTTATAAAGAGTATGATAAGAAAGAGATAAAAATTATTTGAAAAAATGGCTGGTAATATAAAAATTATTGTAACAAATCCGCCCAAAAATGATAATAGAGTATATTTTCTTTTACCAATCTTTAATATTGGAAGTGCCACAAAAGCACCCAATGAAGCACCAATTGTTGCAGTAAATATTATGATGTTTGTTTCACTTGGAAATATGTATGGGCCAATTGCAATTGCCATTAGCCAAAAGCTCATATATTGTGAAACACCAAGAAATATAAGTACTGGCAAGGATATTCCAATTCCAGGAGGTTTTACCTTCTTACCATTAATTGAGATGACAAGATCCTTTTTTTCTCTTTCTGCCCTTTCTAAGTCACCCTTTGCCTTCAACCACATATATGATTCAGGTATGTTAAGTCTTGTATAGAGCAATATTGCTATTAGGATCAGTGAAAGTAGTAATAGAGCCATTCTTTGAATTATTTCGCCCGTAAAGAATGAAAAAAGAAATATTAATGATGCCACAGCACTTCCAATATTCATAAAATTTGGAATCAAAGTAAGTGTGGCTGCCCGCCTTTTGTAGTCAAAATTTTCAGCAAGTAATGCGAGAGCAGGTGGCTCCTCACCACCAACGGCAAATTGGGAAATTGAAAGACCTAGAATTAAGGAAATAATATTATATGAAGTACCTATCAAAATTATACCTATGGAATATAATATTAATGTTATAATAAATATTTTTTTTCTTCCAATCCAATCTGATAAAATTCCCATTACAAAATTACCTATTACAAGTGAAATTGGCCCTATCATTAATAAAATAGTTATATAACCAGAAGAAATTGACCAGTAAACAGAGAGAGGGGCAATTGCTGAAACTATACCCCAAAGGAAGAAACCACCTGAGGTGGATAGAAGTAGATATTTTTGCTTTTTTGAAAGCATAAAATTTAAAACAAAAAATATTATTTAAAATTTTACCAGGGCACTTCCTTTTTCCCAAGTTTGTAACCAATTATATTAACAAACCTATGAATTAAAGGTGTGTAAATAATAAGTGTTATAATAGCCACAGGATTCCAAACAATTTTGAAAAATTGTGATTGATAAAATATATAAATTAAAAATAGAGAAATGATTATGAATGGATATTGATCTAAAATTAAAACATTGCTACCACTTTCAATTTTAAGTCTTCTTTTTATGAAAGATCCTACTGAATCTCCTAGCATTGAACCAAATGAAAGTATTATAACAATAAAAATTGAATCAGTAATACTATTAGAAAATTTAATTAGATAATTATTTGGAATTAAAAAAGAGATTATTATTTCAACTAAACCTATGAATATACCTGTTAGTGCACCACCAAAAAAACCTCTCCAGGTTTTTCCTTTACCTAATATTCTTCTCCCATCCAGAAAATTTTTATTAAAATCTAAAGGTGTTTTGCCTTTAAAAATAACTGCACCTGGATTTGCTACGTAGGAAGGTAGTGTAAACCAAAGGACATTGATTATTTGTTCAATGATTGTAAAAAGCATTATTATGAAATAATATCTTTCATATTTATATTTTCTTAATATTTATAATTCATATTCTTAAGTTTTTCCAAAATGTCCAATGTACCATCAGAGTAACTTTGTGGAGAAAAAATTTTTGAAATTCTTTTTAATGAATCAACAGAATTGTTTATTGAGCCAGGTAACCCTGCAAAATAAAACATATCAATATCATTTTCACCATCACCTATAACACATAAATGTTCCCCATTCAAATTTTTAAAATTTAAAACCTTTTGTAATGCTTTTCCCTTATCTATATTTATTGGTAAAACCATAACTCTATCTATATTTTTCACCAGTTTTATTTTCTTATCCGTAAATATATTTCTTAATTTTTCAAAGTATTCTATAGGACATGAGGTGATCATTTCCCCCTCTATACATCTCATATTACTATTTTTTATTTTTTCTTTAATAAATAATGCAATTTCCCTATCTTCATCATTGAACAATGGTACCTTAAATTTCTCAAAATAAAAATATCCATTTTCATAAATTATAAAATTTACCTTTTGTGCCATTGATTTTATATATTCCCATCTTCTTCCAGTGTTTATTCCAACTAAAATATTTCTTTTCTTAAGATCTTCAAAATAACTTTCCAATCTATAATCAAAATTTAAATTATAGTCTGTAAGCACTCTATCATAGTCGAAAACAATGATTTTTATTTCGGCCATAATTGATAAAATAAGAATGAAATAAAAAATTTTTTAATTAAAAAAGAATATTTAAATGTAAGTTGGGCATTCACTAATTTAGGGCCCGTGGTCTAGCTGGTTATGACATCGCCCTTACACGGCGAAGGTCACCGGTTCGAATCCGGTCGGGCCCATT
>JAVZSA010000036.1:0-12072 GCA_038880255.1 Thermoplasmata archaeon | reverse complement strand
GTGGGAAAAATTGGTTGGGAAAATGGATCTATTTTTGTTGATTCAGAGGGTGAAGATCTTACAGTATCTCTCATCTATGCTTCAATTTTCTCATTTTATGCAAAAGCAAATATAAGGAATTTACCAAATCCTTACAGAAAGATATACTTTAGTTTATCAATCTCTTTATATATTTATATAATAATAATACAGATAATCATTTTAATGGGTTATTTTCCAATAAACATCGATTTAATTATTGTTGTTATAGTTGTTGCAATAGCTATTATGTTATCTGAAATCGTTATTATGTATTTAGGAAGAAGGAAAAAGGAAAAATATAAATAATTATTACACAATTGAGTAATTATGCAATACAAAAGATTTATAATCTATTCATTTGCGCTTATTCTTTTATCATTCATAATAAGGATTTTAGGTTATACCTATACTAAAAATATAGCGCTTGCGATGGAATCATTACATATAATAATTGATGTAATTATAACAATATTTATCCTTATTGCATTAAATATAATTTCAAGTAAGTATTCTTTAAAATTCTCTTATGGTCTTTTCAAGATTGAAGATCTAATTTCACTTTTTCTTGCAATATTAGTAGCATTTACTGGAATAGATCTTTTAATTTCAGGTTTTATTTCCAAGCCATCTATGACATTAATCTCATCAATTATTCAAGCAATTTCGGTTATCCCAATTCTATTCTCTGCAAATTTTAAAAGATTGGCAGGAGAGGAACTTAAATCACCTTCATTAAAAAATGATGGAAAACATAGTTTAACCGATTTTTATGAAGGTATTGGTGTTTCAGTAGGTCTTTTTCTATCATATTTTTTTGGACCAATATTATATTATTTATCAATATTTATTGCATTTATAGCTCTTATCTTTACTGCATATTCAATAGGTAAAGATTCTATTCTTTCATTGTTAGACCTACCAAAGGATAAGAATTTAAAAGAAAAAATATTCAATATAGTTTCATCGGTTGAAAAGGTAAAAAATGTTAAAGAAGTTAGGTTTAGATGGGCGGGGCCTATAATATTTGTAGAGATAGTGGTTGAAATGGATCCTTTATTAACAATTTCAGATGCACATCCAATAACAGAAATAATTGAAAATAAAATAAAGGAAAATATTGAGGGTATTTATTCCGTTACTGTTCATGTGGAGCCGATAAAAAGGAAAAACTTCAAAATAATAATTCCAAGTAATGGAATAGAAAAAATTTCAAAAATGGATGAAAAACTAGCAAAGGCCAATTATTTTGCAATTGTTCAAATAAATGAACATGTTGAATGGAAGTTTATTGAAAATCCTTTTAAAGAAAAGGAAGGGTTGGCAGGTCTTGATTTTAAAGAATTTCTTTTAAATAATGATATAACTGATATTATTTGTTATAATGTAGGTGAGATTACTTATGGTTTAATGATTTCCTATGGAATATACTGTTGGCATTCAGAGATTGATACACTTGAAAATGTGATAGAAAATTTTTTAAACGGAAAACTTAGTAAAATGGAGCATCCTACTAAAAAATCAAAGAGCGAATGAAAATGCATCAGAATAAGCCTTTAACAATCCAGGGGAGTTCATTTCTTTAATGATTGCTAAACCTTCATTTAATATATTTTTATTCCCTTTCCATTTAAAATAATATAGTCCAAAAATCATTTTCAATTTTCCAACTAAATACTTTAAACCCTCTTTCTCTAAATTTGAAATATTATTATTAAATATTTTAAGCGAGTCCTCATTCATATTTAATATACTTTTTATAATATTTATTCTCCATTGTACATAATTAATATATTGGTAATTTTTATTTTTTTCAATTTCTTCAATTATATTATTTATATCATTTTTTCTATTTTCATAAAAGAAATTTTCATAAAGAAGAAATTCAGCAAGATCACTCATATCTATTAAAACATCTGGAGTAATTTTTTCTTTCTTTTTTTCTATGCTCTTTTTTTGAATTTCATTTGCCTTCAAGTAATTTCCCTTCCACATTTCCATTGCCGATAAAATATAATTCACGTAATCTCTATAAATTGGTGGACCATTCATCAATATTTCAATTTCATTTTCAAATTCTGTTTCTTTACCCATAAGGTTATCTAGTACTTTTTTATAAGCGATAAAGATATTTTCCATATATTCGTTACCCAGTTTTTTTGAGAGCTGCAGTGCCAATTCAACGTAATTTAAAATTTCATCAATACTGAATTTTTTTAGGAGGGGATCCATCATGTTTAGGATTGATAGTAATGCAAGATAATAATTTCCGTATGCAACTGAAGTAATTACAGCATTCTTTTCCATATTTAATGCATCATTTATTTTACCCTGATATAATTTTATTATTGATAGATTGTAATAAATTGTTTGTATCAGTGGAAAATACCAGTATTCCTGTGCTATCTCCAACGCCTTTGAATAATATTCTTCCCCACCTAAAATATCGTTTTCAGTAATTATATTTGCAATATTATTATATAAAGATGCAATGTCTTCATGATAATTCGTGCCCTGAATGATTTCAAGAGATTTTTTATAATATTCAAGCGCCATTTTTGTATTATCCAATGAATAATATACATTTCCTATCAATCTTAGAGATAATGCTTCCATTTTTTTATTTTCAAGCTTTTTAGATAGACTTAATGCGTTTTCCAACAATTCCTTTGCTTCATCTATTTTTTCCTTTGCCAATAAAACTCTAGCTAAGTTTACATAATCATAAAGAAGATATTCTTCCTTTTTTGCAGTTTGTAATAAATCTCTATATATTAATTCAGCTTTTTTATATTCGCCTATATTGTAAAGTGCCTCAGCATAGTTTAGTCTAAAAGAAATTTTATCAGGATATTTTAAAACTAATGGTTCTGTAATTTCCACTATTTTTTTGTAGTCACCAAATGATGTATAAATGTTAATGAGGATTTTAGCAATATCTTCATCAAATTTTATTTTAAGACTATAATTAAGAAGATCAATGGCACTATTTAATTTACCAGAATTTAAGGCCCTCATCCCTTCATTAATTAATGGTTCATAGGCCAAATCATGTTTACCGGCCTTAAAATATAATAAACCAGATTCATAGTCATTTCCTTTTTTTCTAAAATAATCTGCCATTTTTATCATTGCAGAATTTACATATATAGATGAAAATTCTTTTTTAATTTCATTTTTCAGATTTTCCCAATCAATCCTTACTATATTTTCCTCCTCAGTAAGGTATTTTAATCTTATTAATTTATCAAGTTTGTTTATTAATAAATTTTCATCCATTCCAGTTATTGGGATAAGATCGAATGGATCAATCCCATTCTCAGTTAATGAAATAAAAAGTAAAATTTTCTTTTCCTCTTCATCAAGATCCTTGAGTGGCATTTTTATTGTTGATACAAATTCATTAATTGTTTTAAGTGTTTCCTTTGAAAGATCGCCCATGTAAAAGCCATTTATTATAAATCCCTTACTTTCTAAAATTTTCAATATTTCCAAAGATTTACTTATTTTACCATTGGACTTTGAATATATGATTTGAATTATGCTGTCCGGGAGAACATAGCCCATTTTTGATATAATATCTTTTAAATCTTTAAATCCAAGTTTTGAGAAAACAATTTCTTTAGTGCCTTGACCTTTCAATGCATTAATTGCATAAATTGATTTTTCATTATTGCAATCATCATGATAAATAAATACTAATTTTACTTTTTGATTTTTAATTTTTTCCACATTTTCCATAACAAATGGCAAATAATCCTCCGGAATTTTGCAAAAACAATCAAGAACAATTATAAAATTTTCAGGTATTTGGTCAATTTTACTTGAGATTAATGAGAAAAAAGTTTCTTTCTCTAATTCCTTTGAAGGTGAAGCTACCCTAAGTAAACTTAAAATTTTTTTATATTCATTTTTTAAATTGAATTTTGTTAGAAATCCGTCAAATGTGTAATCATTTTCATCAAAATAAACATGATTGTAATTTTCCATTATTTTTCTAACAGTAAAACTTTTGCCACTATCAGAAGGCCCATGAATGATCAAAATATTAATCTTTGGATCTTCTAATGACTTTCTTATTTCCTCTTCCATCATTAAATCATATTAAAATTAAGAGTTAATAAATTTTATTAAATTATTTATCTATTCTAATCTTATGATACTTCTAAAAAATGGGAAAATATACAGGGATGGTAAATTTTTCGAAGGTGATATTCTAATATCTGAAAAAATAGAGAGTATAGATAAATCTATAGATTTGAAGGGTTTAAATACATATGATTTGAATGGAGAATATGTAATTCCTGGTTTTATAGATCTTCACTGCCATATAAATGGTGCTGGGGGTGAGGGTGGGCCTTTAACTAGGACATCACCATTGAATCCAGAAATATTTTTAAAATCTGGAATTACTACAGTTGTTGGTTTGCTTGGTACCGATGGTTACACCAGATCACTGATTGATCTTCTTATGCATGTTAGAAAATTAAAGGAAACTATAGATTCATACATGTTTACAGGAAGCTATCAAGTTCCCAGTCCTACAATTACCGGAAGCATTGCAATGGATATTATCCTAATACCAGAGATTGTTGGTTTAAAGATTTCACTTTCTGATCATAGATCATCTTACCCAAGTGTTGATGCTTTGAAAAAAATTGCAAGTGAAGTAAGAGTATCTTCCATGCTTTCAGGCAAGAGGGGAATAATAAATGTTCATATGGGTGATGGAAAAAATAAGTTTGAAACAATATATAAATTGTTAGAAGAAACTGAAATACCAATTTGGCATTTTCTTCCTACACATATAGATAGGAATGAAGATCTTCTTGAAGCATCAGTTGAATATGCAAAGAAGGGTGGGTATTTAGATATTACAGCCAATCCTAACAAGACTATTGAAACAATAAATTTTTTAATTTCCAAAGGTGTTCCTGAGGAAAATATCACAGTAAGTACTGATGGAAATGGATCAATACCACAATTTGATTCAATTGGTAGATTAATAAGACTAAATATTTCACCAATTGATTCTCTTTATAATATTTTCAAAGTATTGGATGGTGAAATGATGCATAAATTTTTAAAATTTGTTACAGAAAATCCAGCAAATAGACTTGGATTTAGAAAAGGTAAAATTGAAGTAGGATTGGATGCGGATTTTTTAATTTTGAATGAATCTAAGGAAATTGAATATGTGGTTTCAAAGGGGAGGTTATTCAAATTATGAAGCCATATACAATAATTAATTTTGCAATGAGTGTTGATGGAAGAATTGCACTCTCAACCGGTGAGCAAACAAAGTTATCAAATGAGGAAGATATGAAAAGAGTACATTTGTTAAGAAATTCTGTTGATGCAATATTAGTAGGCATTGGAACTGTTTTAAGTGATAATCCTTCACTTACAGTTAAGGAAAAATATGTAAAGAATCCTAAAAATCCAATTAGGATTGTACTTGACTCTCAACTTAGAATACCAAAAAATGCAAAGGTTTTAGATAAAAGTGCAAGAACAATTATATACACAATTTCCAAAAAAGAGAGTGATTTAGATGTTGAAATTAGAAGACTTAAAGGTGAAAAAATTAGGATAATTGATGTTTTAGAGGATCTTTATTCTCTGGGTGTAAAAAGGTTGATGGTAGAAGGTGGATCTTCAATTCTAGGATCATTTATAAGTGAAAAATTGTTTGATGAACTTTACATATTTATTGCTCCTGTTTTTATAGGTCCTGATGCACCTCCTGCTGCAAGAATGAAAACTGCCTCTAAATTAGAGGAAATGATAAGACTAAAATTCTCTGAAATAAAAATGTTAGGTGATGGTATTTTAATAAAATTAGTGCCATGATAGATTTTATATTTAATAAGCCAGCTGCATTTATTGAATCAATTGATTCATTAGTAATTTCAGATTTGCATTTAGGTATAGAAAATGAAATAGAAAAAAAAGGAGTAGTTATTTCTTCACAAGATCAACAAATGCTTAAAGAATTGAATGAACTAATAGATGAAATAGGGGCTAAAAATTTGATAATACTTGGTGACATTAAACATTCTATAAATCCAAGTTATTTAGAAATAAATAAAATTAAATCCTTTTTTAAAGAATTAAGTAAAAAAGTTAATATTAAAATTGTAAAGGGGAATCATGATGGTTCTATTGAAAGAATAATTGATGCTAAAATATATAGTCCTAAAGGAACAAGAATAGGTGAATTTTATTTTAACCATGGACATACTTGGCCCTATACTACCCTTAATGGTGCAAATTATTTGTTAATGGGACATCTTCACCCTGAAATAAAAGTTTTTATTCCCAATAGTGAGAAAAAATTTCATAAGTGTTGGTTAATAGGTAAAGCAGGGATTAATTTTAAGAAATTTTATGATTTTAATGGTAAAATTATTATTTTTCCTGCCTTTAATTCAATGGTAGGTATGTCAATAAGGGAGTATGTACCTGGACCACTTTTTAGAAATGGTCTCATTAAAATGGAAAATATGGATGTTTATCTTCTTAATTCAATTTATCTTGGAAAGTATTCATCTTTTTTAAAGGATGGTAAAATTTATAATAAGTATAATAGATATTGAATATGGGAGGTAAAAAAATTGCCAGAGCCAAAAATTAGTCCCTATAAACTTTCCAGGGACTTAGAGGAAAAGGCGAAGGAAACAAAGCGTAGGAAGGAGTTGTTAGATAAAATTATTCCACAATATGAAAAGATTATAAAATATTTTGAAAAATGGATAAATGAAGAAATAATAAAAAAATTTTCAGAGGTTAAAAAACTTTATGATGAAAAAGAATTTTACAATGCTTGGGAAATATTTTCAAGTTTGAAAAAGGATATAGATTCTATTACAAAGAGTGCTATGCGAGAAAAAATAAGCGATCTTGAATTCATTCTTTCATGCAAAATTAAAAATCTTGATGAATTTAAGAAAAAGCTTTCAAATATACCTGAGAATCCTGAGGAATTCATTAAATTTTATGATGAAATTCTTGAAAATGTTAAATTGAAAATAAAGGATGGATTATCTTCAATAGAACCAAAGGAATTAAGTTCCGAAATATTTAAAAAATATGGAAATGAAATCTCATCAATCGAAAATATGGATATAGATTCTTTAAAGATGTTATGCAATGAAATTTCTAGAATAGAAAAAAGTTACTTTATGGAAAGATTAAACAATTTAACTGAAAAACTTGATTATTTAAGAGATTCTTATAGTAGCTTAAAAATTTCCATTTCAAGTTTTAATACTCTAAATGATGAAGTAATTGCTTTGATTAAGGATGAAAAATACTTTGAAGCAATGGAAAAAATGAAAAATTTTATTTCAAATTCAGAAAATACATTAAGTGAAATTTTAAAGCAGGTTCTTGATAATATAGAAAAATCCATAAATGAATTGAAATCTCTCAATGTGGATCTGGATCAAATTCTTGAAAATATATCCGTTTCTAGAGAGATGCTTTCTAAAGGTGAATATAAGAAATTAATTGAATTAATAAAAAATATAAACGCTAGTATTGAAAAATCAAAGGTAGTGATTTTGGAAAAGAAAATAAATGAAGTAAAGGAAAAAATACAATCAGCAAAGGAAAACAATCTTGATATGGAAGAAATTACTAAAGTTTTTGAAAGGATGAGAGAACTTATTAATAAAAGACAGTTAAAAGAAGCCTTAAAATCCTTTGATGAAATAATATATAATATAGATGAAATGGAAAGAAAAAGGGAAAATGTAATAAAAGAAATCGATGAAATGATATCAAATTTTCAAATTCTTAAAGCACTTGATCTACCTATAAATATTGGAGATTTGGAAAAGATAAAGAAAAATGCTTTATCAAATCCCAACGTTGCGGAAAGAGATTTAGAAAATTATAGAAATATAATATTAAATAATTTTGAAAAAGGAAAGGAAAAAATATTGGTTTTTATAGAAAAAATAATTTCATCTCTTAATAAAATTTACATTAATATTCAATTTGATCAAAAAATATTTTCAAGTAAGGATATTTCTGATTTTTCAAATTCGTTTAATAACTTTATCAAAGATGTTGAAAAAACTCTTTTAAATTATGTTGATTCTTTGTTCCCGGAGGATAATTCAATTAAGAATGCACTTTCAAACTTTTTAGAGAATTTAAAAAACTATGATTTGGAAAAATCAATAGCTTCTTTGGAGGTGTTTAAAAGCATGGTCTTAGAACATATGGATGTGTCATTGAATAAAAAATTTGATGAAATTAAAGAAATTTCAAAGATATTATTCCCATTAGGATTAGATATTAATTCAGTTATTTCAGATGTTGAAAAATTTATAGAAAGCAATGCGAGTTATGAGGAAAAGATAAAAATTTTAAAAGATCTATATGATATAGTTGTAAAGGTACTTAGCGATCTTGAATTGATCTATATTAAATTTGTTGATTCTGCTATTAATATCTTTACATCCAACAATATTAAAGTGCAGGATGAAATTTTGAATCAGAGAAAAAATGTTGAAGGTTTAACAAATTTTTTTGATAGGTTAAAAAATTTAGGATACATTGATTCCCTAGTATTTAATACATTCGTGAAAATTATTATTATTCTTGCTCAAGTTGACTTATTAGATAAAAAATTTGGAATTTATATGAAAGAATTAAAGAATGAAATTAATTTTCTAAGAAAAGATCTTGAGGATCTAAAATATAATGAAATAAAAGAGGAATTTGAAAAACTATTAAAAAATATTGATTTGGAAGGAACAAAGAATGGTTTCAATGTTCTTAAAAATATGGTTTCTTATATTAATGATATTAAAACAAAAACAGGATTATATGAAAATGTTATAATTCCTACAGAAATTAACACAACTGATCGTATGAGCCTTTTAAAGTTATACCAAGATCTAGATCATACAATTGATGATTTTAGACATCATATTTTTTCAGAAATTGCTAATGTTTCCGATAAAAAAATAGTTAAAGAAATATTTTCAAAAGAATTTTCTGAAATAATTGAAGATTATATTACACAAAATTATCTTTCAGCATGGTTAAAGGTAAATACTCTAAGTAAAAATTTAAGTTTATATAGGGAAAAATATGATGAAGCAAAAAAATTATTAAATTCTTTAGAAAGAAACATAATAATATTTGAAAATTTGGGTTTTAAATTTGAAAAGAGTAGAGAAATAATAGAAAATCTAAGGAATATGTTAGAAAATACTGACTTTGATGGATTTTTTGAAACATATAGAGAAAAATATTTAGATGTAAAAAATGAAATATATAATGTGCTAAATTCTTATCTCATAAGTGTTGAAGAAAAAGTAATTAGTTACAAGGGAAAGAAAAATACATTGATTGCTGATGGATTAATTACAAGTGCTAAAAGAGCAATTAAACTCAGTAATTTTGAAGAAACGGTAAAATATCTTTTTGATGCCTTAGAAGATATTCAAGCTGATGATATTATTAAAAATATTTCATCTAATTTAATGCAGAGAGTGAAAAAATTAGTAGAAATTTTTGGTATTATAAAACCAAAGGATTTGATGGAATCAATAACAAAGGCAAATTTATATATAAACCAAGGAAAATATTCAAATGCAATATTTGAATTAAATTCAATTCTTTTGAAATATGAAGAAATGTCCAATAAAATAAATGAAATAAAATTGTTAATAGAAGAAATTAAGGAAAAGATAAATGTTTCAGTAATTTTGGGCATAAACGTACAACAACATTTGAAAGATTATCAGGCAGCCAGAATGCAATTTCAGACAGGACAAATTGAAAAGTCTATAGAATTATTAATAAATATGAAAAGAAAACTTGATATAGAAATTGAGGAAATTGTGGGTAAAAGCTTAATTGCATTAATTAGGATTACTGAACTATCAAAATACCTTAAGGTCGATTTTGAAATTGATTATACAAACTTGAAGGAAAAATCAACAAAAATAATTTCTATATTACTTCTTAAAAAAGAAGATTCTTTAACAAAAGTAATTCAAGAATTTAAAAATGAAAGTGAAAAAATAATATCATCCATGAGTAAAATAGAGAAAAAACTCAAAGATAACTTAAATATCTTAAAATTAATTTCAATTAATAATGGCTTTACAGAATTTAATGATGATGAGTTTCTTTATCAACTTTGGTTAAATAAGCAATATCATATGTTAGAGGATTTACTTCCTTTTGTGGAGATAAAAGTAATGAAATTTTATGTGCAATCATTCTCAAATTATATGGAAAAGAATGTTCAAGAAATAATAAAAGATATTCATTATGTACCAAGTGTTGAAAAAGGTATGGGAGAAATTTTTTCACTATTTTCATCTGTGGGAAATTTAGATCCATTAAATTCTCGCGATAATATAAATTCATATGCTAAAAAAATAAAAATGGATGGAATGAAAAACTTAGAGGAAAAATATGGAATAAAGACATTTGACAATGATCTCACTTATATTTTCTTTAATTCATTAGCTACCAAAATTATTGATTCTTATTCATCTTTAGTTTTGAATTTTTATGAGTTTAAAGCAAATGAAATAAACTCTACTGCAGAAAATATTGGTATGAAAATAAATATCCCAGAATTAAAGGAAATAAAAATTTCCAATGCCTTAAAAATTATAGAAGAACTCAGTAATGAACTTGGTGAAAATCTAAAGAAATTCAAACATTATTCAAATATTGATTTAAATGTAGTATCAGATGGTGAAAAAGCTGAAGGAAAGATTACACTTGAATATCTAGGAATTGAAAATGTAAAAAATCTTGTTTTAAAACTAGAAGGTTCATTAATGGAGACATTTCAAATTGGCCCAATGAATAAAAATGAAAAAAAGGATCTTCAGTTTAAATCAAAAATTATGGATGATAATAGAATCCTATTAACCTTGGATTATGATGGCGAAATTAAGCAAAAAGAGGTTAATGCAAATCTAAAAATAGAGAGAGGATTCACAGTGAAAAAAGCAACAGGTAATGAAAGATGTGCCCTATGTAAAGGTAAAATATTTAATAATCTTGAAATGGCCATATGTAATAAATGTGGTGCAATGTATCATTATCAATGTGCAAAAAGAGCAGGCAAATGTGTTTCCTGTGGAAATAAATTCGATTTCTCAGAAAAAAATGAGTTAGAGGTAAAGGTTTCTTTATGATTGAACATTTAGGTAGACAAGGCTTGGCAAGGATAGCAAAATATAATGGTAATATTTTACCAACTACAGTTTTTCTTGAAGAGGATGGTATAAAAAATTACCCTATTGAAAGATTGTATGAAGATGGTGTTGAAATATTCGGAAATTTTTTAAAATTTCCAAGTATTGAAGAAGTTGCTGAAAATCAATTAAATAAAAAATATTTTATTTATGGTGATATTGTAGTAATTCCTGGGCTTTATACACTTTTAAAAAGACCTCATGAATTATTAAAAAGAATAATAGAAGTGAGAATGGAAATTGGTTTCAAAAAAATTATTTTTGCACCACATTTGGCATTACCAAATACAATTCCAATATTTCATTACTTAGGAATAGATATTCTAGATACAAATCTGGGCAGAATTAACAATACGGAAATATTAGAATATGCCCATATGGAGAATGTTGTTAAAAAATTTATAGAGTTGAACGAATTGAGAGTATTGGTAGAAAGTATACCGGATCCACTTTCAAAAACCTTGCTTAGACTTTCTGATAGTAAATATTATGAGATATTTGAAAAATTTTACCCAGTTACTGGAAAATTTTTAAATTCTTCACATTTCGAGAGTATTTTTAGACCAGATATACAAAGATGGAGGAATAGGATAATTGAAAGGTACAGAAAACCAGAACATGAAAAATATTTATTATTACTCCCCTGTTCTGCAGTAAAACCGTATTCAAAATCCTCTTCACATAAGTATTTCATATCACTTCTGAGATCATCAGGAAAACATTTACATGAGGTTATAGTTACATCTCCTTTGGGTCTAGTTCCGAGAGAACTGGAATTTACATATCCAGCTGCACATTATGATATTCCTGT
>JAVZSA010000035.1:0-12772 GCA_038880255.1 Thermoplasmata archaeon | reverse complement strand
AAAAAAAAGGTGATTTTATGAAAGGAACAAAATTCATATTATCCCCAGAATTTCAACCATTTTCTTTAAACAATACAATATTTGGCATTAAAAGAACTAGAAGAATTATGAAGGGAAATATAGTATTTGTTGGAATACCGTTCGATCTTGGAACAACATATAGAAGTGGAGCAAGGTTTGCACCATTTAAAATAAGGGAAATGTCTAGATTGATTTCTGGAGTAGATTTTTTTCTTAAAAAAAATATATTTGAAAATAAAAGTATTGTTGATTATGGCGATATAAAAATTTCAAATGATGTGGAACAAGATATAAAAAATATAGAATTTGAAATTAAAAAAATCATGAAATATGGGAAGTTTATAGCTTTAGGTGGAGATCATCTAATTACTTTACCAATTTTGAGGGCTTTGAATAAAAAATACGGAAAAATTAATTTGTTACATCTGGATGCACATTTAGATTCTTGGGATATTGTTAACTCTAATAAAATTAATCATGGAACTTGGTTGAGAAGAGCTATGGAAGAAAATCTGCTTAGTAATGTGTTTCAATTGGGAATCAGAGGATCCATTTACTCTAACAAAGATATTAAATTTTCTGAGGATAATGGAATTAATATTATAACAATGCGTGATTTTAAAAATATGGGTATAAATAAAACTGTAGAAAAATTAAATAATGAATTTCTAAATGAAAAATTCTATATTACAATAGATATAGATGTGGTGGATCCAGCATTTGCTCCAGGAACTGGAGTTCCAGAACCAGGAGGTATGAGTTCCTATGAAATAATGGAATTTCTTAGATTAATAAATTTAGATAATTTAATAGGGGGAGATATAGTGGAAGTTTCTCCACCCTATGATATTATGGAAATTACTTCAATATTGGCATCCTATCTGATTTTTATAATGATATCAAAAACTATCTAATTTTAATAATTTTTAATTAAAATATCGTTAAATTTTTATAATGATATTTAGTTAAACACTTTATGGTATCTAATAAAATTTTAGAACAATTAAAAGAAAAGACTAGAAAATCCAAGAATATTTTTGAAGAGGCTGTCAAATACATACCATATGGAGTACATAGTAATTATAGAGTCCTTGATCCATATCCAATATATTTCAAAGCTGGCAAAGGTAGTAAGTTATATGATGCAGATGGTAATGAATATCTCGATTTTAATATGGCCTTTGGTGCACTTACTATAGGCCATTCTCATCCTATTTTAGTTAATAAATTAAAAGAAAGAATAGAAAATGGGACTATTTTAGGTTTTGAGTATGAAAACTCTTTAAAACTAGCAAAACTAATAACAAAAATCTATGATTTAGATATGGTAAGATTTTCAATGAATGGTGCAGATGCAACACAAGCAGCTGTTCGAGCTGCACGAGCATATACAGGAAGAAATAAAATACTCAAATTTGAAGGATGTTATCATGGATCCCATGATGCATTAGCATTTAGTATAAAACCTGCTAAAGGGAAAGGAGGATATTCTAGGAGTCCGATACCTGTACCTGCTGGTCCAGGAATTAGTCCTTCAATAATAAATGATGTGATAATTGCACCTTTTAATGACCTCGAAGCTGTAGAAAAAATAGTAGGAAAGAATCCAAGTGAAATAGCTGCAATAATATTAGAACCTGTCCCCATGAATATGGGATTGGTAGAACCGGAAAAAGGTTTCCTTGAAGGTTTAAGAAAAATAGCAGATGAATATGGAATAGTATTAATATTTGATGAAGTGAAAACAGGTTCTAAACACTATGGAGGTGCTTCCGCATATTATAATGTTAAACCTGATTTAATGACACTTGGAAAAGCTGTAGCGGGTGGATTTCCAATTTCTATAGTTGGCGGTAAAAAAGAAATAATGTCAGTATTCGGTCCAGGTAAAACATCTCATGCAGGTACGTTTAATTCAAATCCCCTTTCTGTTGATGCAGGTATAATAGTGCTTGAAGATATTTTCTTTGAAAGTGAAATAATGAAAGCAGAAGAAAAAAGCAAAGAATTAGCAAAGGGTTACAGTGATATTATATCAGACTTTAAAATTCCAATGAATGTAAAAAATTGGGCTCTTAGTGGATCACTATATTTTGGTGTTAGAGAAGTGAAAAATTGGCGTGATTTTTTGAATACCAATGTTAGTCTTTGGTATGAATTCCTATTTTCCATGATGCTTAAAGGAGTAATACCTGCAGCCCCTGGACCGGATGAGCAGTGGACAGTATCTATAGTACACACAAAGGAAGAAATTGAAAAGCACATTGAGGCATTTAAAGAAATATCAGGAAATTTAAAAAATGTAAAATCAGAGATTGCTGTTGAAGAAGCAATCTAACCTTTTTATCCTGTAGTTAAAACATATCCTTTTAATTTTTTTCCTTCTAGATTAAGCAATGCCCCATGTAATATTCCTTCTTGATATTCACTTCCGGGATTTATACATAATGTATTCTTTATTTTTTCTGCACCTCTACTTTCATGTATATGCCCATGCAGACCAAGCAATGGTTGATATTCCTCTATTGCCTTTCTAACACTTTTACTTCCTACATTTATAAAATCTGGTTGTCCACCGACCTTTGCATATGTAAAATTTTCCAAGACTTTAGGAGCTAAATCTATGTTTGTTCCAAAAGGAGGTGGATGAAAGGCAAAAATCATATCTTTATTATCTCTCGACACATTGTCTAAACCTTTAGATTTAAGTGTTGTTCTAATTATCTCATCAATTTTTTCCTCTGGGGCGTCTCTTGGGAGATTCCAAGGTGTAGTATTTGCATAGCTTAATCCTATTATATAATATCCATCAATTTCTATTACCTTTTCCGCTATGTTAATTACAGTTTCTGTATCTTTAAACTTTTTATCAATTTCAAGTGGATCATCATTGCCTGGCTCCCAAAGGAGTTTAACACCAGTCCCTTTTAACCTTTCTTCTGCAAGTAACAACCAATGTTCAAGTCTTTCAAGCATTAATTCCTTAAACTTTTTCTCTCTCAAAGATTCATTATTTTGTAATTCAACGTACTCTTCCTTTGTCACCAAAATAGGATAAAACCCCTTATTCTTTTGTAGTTGTATAAATTCATTTAATTCATTTTCGTTTTTTAACTTTGTTTCATTTCCATAAATTGTTGAAATATATTCATTATCCTTTTTTACAATAGGAACTATTGCTTTACCAGTAATATCACCACCAAAAATTAAAAGTTTTGTATTATAAACCTTAGTAGCATTAAGGAATTTTTTCCAAACTATTTCAGAACCATGAATATCCGTGGCAAAAAATATTCTGTAAGTCGTGTCTTTAAACAATCCCATTTCCTTTCACCTCTTTAAAAAATATAATATGGGGTAAAAAATTTTACTCCGGTGGCACTTCTTTAAATGCATATAAAACATTGATGCCCTTCTTTCTGTTTATAAAGTACATGGCAAGGAATATTATTGTTCCTGCTATGTATATTCCTGTTATGGCCATTAGACTAACAAAATTTATGGGCATCAAATAGGAGTTCCAAAGACCTATTATTCCATATATTATACCTATGAAGGCAATTATTCCCAGCCAAGTAATCACAGGTAATCCCAGTATCTTTCTTTTTACAACAAATGCATTTTTGTACATATCCTTTTTGATAAAAGGAATTAGGATTGCAGTAAGTGCTGGAATTAAATAACCAAATTCAAACAATGGAACTATATCAAGAATTGCCACCTGTGGTACAAAAACATATGCGAATAATCCTAACATTGATAAAATGCCAACAGTAATTGTTGATATTACAGGTACCTTAGTCCTTGGATTAACAACAGTAAATATTTCTGGAGCCATTCTATCAAATGACCAAGCAAAAAGATATCTAGTGGCGGCTACCATTGTTGGTATGAAAAATAGCACATCAGGTAGCCAGAAAACTAATAGTGCCAATAAAGGGATGATAGGGTTTGGGTATACAAGTGAAACAAAGAATGGTGTGTATGTTCCTATATAGGAAAATGGAAGAGAAATACCATTTGCATAATTATATGACCATGCAGTAAGGAATTTTTCACCAAATGAATAAAAACTTACGTTATAGAATACTAGATAATAAATAAGTATCATTATTAGTGATCCAATTATACCTATAGGCAGACTTTTTTTAACCTGTCTCATTTCACCAGACCAATTTGCAGGAAGGGTATACCAGGTAAATGCATACCATGCTATAGGCAGTGCAAGGGTCATAGCTGACCAACCAGTAGCAAATTTAAGACCATTTGAAGTAGCAGAATTAATCACGTTTTGATATGCTCCATTACCCGCATATTTATCAAAAGCTGCTGAGAAAACTTGTGGTGAAATTGTTGCATTTATTATAAAATATATAATTGTTGAAGCTAATATTAATATTCCTGACCAAAAAATTACTCTGAATGCAGTTCTTGTATTTGTAAATGTTAAAAGAAGAAGGAATACTACAATTATTATTGTTCCACTTATTAATAGTGCCGTTGTTGAAGAAAGGGAAGATGCTAGATCCATAAGTGAATTAGAATTAAATATGAAAGCCCATGTACTAATTGCATAAACAATATATTGAGCGCCCATGTATGCATAGACACCTATTGAAAATACAAAGGCAAAAAATAAAACAAATGAATTCACAAAACCTAAAAATGGATGTAAACCTCTACTTACAAATACATAGTCCCCTCCAGATCTAGGCATTGAAATACCAAAAAGAGTATAGACTGATGCTAACGCCAATGACGGTATAAACATTAAAAGATATGAGAGATTCCAATTTGCTCCAGGAGCCAAAAATAAAAGGCTAATTAAAAAAATTGGAACCCCACCTGTGACCAACATAAATGTTGCAAAAAATGTGTCCCATCCACCTACAGGCCTAACAAGACCAGAAGATCGCCGAACAAATACTTGTACTTTTTGTTCTTCATTATTGCTTGTAAAATTTTCAGAATTCATATAAAGTTTAAGAAAATTGTACTATATAAATCTATTTTTTTTAAAAATTTTAATTTAAATAAAAAATTTATTACGTTAAATTTTTATAAATAAAAAATGTTTAGGGATTTGAGATATTATGATAAAAAATAGACTTAGTTTTGAAAATGCACCAAAAATTAGAGAAATACCACCTGGAAAAAAATCATTGGAACTTTTAAATGTTCAAGATAAATTTGAAACAAATGCCAGAACATATACAAATATTTTTAAATTTGTGATAAAGGAAGCAAAAGGAGCTACTTTAGTTGATGTTGATGATAATGTTTTTATAGATTGGTTTGCAGGTGTTGCAGTTATTAATATGGGACATGCACATCCAAGGGTGAAAAAGGCCATATCAGATCAATTAGAAAAAATTGTCCATATACCGGAGATACCTACAGAAATACGTATCTCATTTCTTAAAAATATTGTTTCAACTTTACCTGGAAAACTTAAAGATTCGTCTAAGGTACTGTTTACTACTACAGGTGCGGATGCTTGTGAAACTGCTGTTAGTCTTGCAAGATATATTACAGGGAAAAAAACTATAGTGGCTTTTGGTGGAGCGTATCATGGGATTTCAGGTGGGATCGCATCCACAACTGGGAATTATCATTATAGAGAATTTGGTTCATTCAGATATGAGAATGTGTACCATTTACCTTACCCCTATCTTTATAGGTTCCCTTTAAAAGTGAAGATGGAGGATGTTAGTAAAATTATTGTTGATCAACTTGAATATTTAATTAAAGATCCTTATGCGGGTACAGGGCCAATTGCAGGTGTTATAGTTGAACCTATTCAAGGTGAAGGGGGATACATAGTTCCACCTGATGAATTCCTTCCTATGATAAGGGAGGTGACTGAAAAATATTCAATACCTCTTATTGTTGATGAGGTTCAAACAGGTGTAGGAAGAACAGGGAAAATTTGGGCAAGTGAATACTATAACGTTACACCAGATATAATTTGTATTTCCAAAGGTATTGGTAATGGTATCCCAATCTCCCTGATAGCATATAGAAAAGAGTATGATGAAAGTTTACCGCAGGGGTTCAGATTAGGTACATATAGAGGGAATCCCCTTGGATTAGCTGCAGGTAATGAGGTGATTAATATTCTTAAGGAAGAAGAAATTCTTGATAGAGTTAAATCGAAGGGTAATTACATTTTAAAAAGATTTGAAGAGATCTACCATAAATATGATATAATAGGTGAAGTAAGAGGAAAAGGTTACATGATAGGTATAGAAATTGTAAAAGATAAAGAATCAAAATTACCCTGGAGTGAAATGGCAATTAATATTAAACAAAATATGTTTAAAAAAGGTGTATTAATGCATACATGTGGTCATTATTCAAATGTACTTAGATATATGGCCCCTCTTATAATAGAGGATGATTTAATTGATAAAGGTATCGATATATTTGAGGAAGCATTAAAGGAAGCGGTGAGAAAATAAAATGTATTACCAACTGGATATTGATGGAAAAAATTTTAAGAAAATAGAAATGGACAAAGGGATTCTAAAAGACTATCTTGGGGGTACCGGGATTGGCATTAAAATACTATACGATTTGAAGGCTTGGGAGAAAAAAGCACTTTCTAAAGAAAATATTCTTGTAATTTCACCAGGTTTGCTTACAGGTAGTGGCTATCCTACGGCAAGCAAAACCATATTTATGGCCAAATCACCACTTACTGGGGGAGTGGCAAGAGCATCTGCGGGTGCGAAATTGGGACCTGAACTTAAATCTCTTGGGATTATTGCTCTAACAATAAGGGATGGTTATAATTCATTATCAGGTATAATTATTGAAAACGACAATGTGGAGATTGTAGAAGCTTCAAAATATAAGGGTAAAAATACTGCTGAAACTATTGAAAAAATAAAGGAAGATTATGGAGATTATAGTACAGCAGTTATAGGACCTGCAGGTGAGAATCTTAGTCTTATATCAACAATTGAATGTGATGGAAGACAGGCTGCAAGGACAGGTCTTGGCTCTGTTATGGGTATAAAAAATATAAAATTTATTGCAGTTAAAGGTAATAAAAAAATTGAGTTAAAGGATAAAAATAATTTTAAAGAAGAAATAAAAAAAGCAATGGAATATTTGAAGAATGATCCAAGAACCACTTCTGATATGAAATTTGGAACAGGGGCATCATTTGACCAGGTGAATAGATTTCATGGAATTTTTCCAACTAAAAATTTTCAACAATCATATTTCAAGGATGCATATAAAGATTTAAATGAGGATAAAAGACCGGAACTAGATCCAAGTTTCTGGACATTAAAGTATGAATGGAAATATCACCCCTGTCCTGGATGTACGAAGCCATGTGGAAGGTATGTACATATAAAATCATCAAAATATGGGGAATTTTATGTTGAAGGTCTTGAATACGAAACAATGTATTCCTTTGGATCAAACCTTAATATAAAAAGTTTTGAGGAAGTTGCATATCTTCACTATCTATCTGATTTACTTGGATTAGATGCAATATCTGCTGGTGCCACTATTGGATGGGCAATGGAAGCATATGAAAAAAGAATAATTCCTGATGAATATTTAGAGGGAATTGAAATAAAATTTGGTGATGCTGAAATAGCAGCGAAATTACTTTCAAAGATGGCTTATAGAGAAGGGAAATTAGGTGAATTATTAGCTGATGGTGTAAGAAGTGCAAGTGAAAAGATTGGAGGTGTTGAATTTGCATTACATTCTAAAGGTATGGAACCTCCAGCATACGATATTAGAGGTATGTATGGTATGGCACTTGCTGTTGCCACAAGTGTTAGAGGATGGGATCATTTAGATGCGATGGCATACGTACCTGAACTCAACGGTAAATTTTGGTTTTTTGAAAATGTTGATAGAAGAACACCTAAAAATAAAGGATATTTAATAAAGGAAATGCAGGATTTTTCAACATTTTATGACATTACTGGAATATGTAAATTTTCAAGGGCTTCTCTTACCCCTGAAAGAATATATAATGCAATATCAAACTATTTAGGCGAAGAAATTACATTTAATAAAATTATGGAAATAAGTGAAAGAACATATAATTTACAAAAATTGTTCAATATAAAATGTGGTTTATCGAGAAAAGATGATAATTTACCATTAAGAATATTTTATGAAATAATTAAAGAAGGGCCAAGTGAAGGTATGTATATAAAGAAAGTAGAATTTGAAAAAATGCTTGATGAATACTATCAGGCTAGAGGCTGGAATTCTGATGGAGAACCTACAAAATTAAAACTTTTGCAATTAAAAATCTTACAGGAATAATTTATTAATTTTAGTTAAAAAATATATTTCCAACAATTTTTATAATATTTTTTAAATTCTTCATTTACTATTTATAGAATAATTATTAAAAAAATTATTAGCAAAATTTAATTACTCGATGAATTTAATGTTAATCCTTAATGGATGGTTTTCTATATACTGAAGATGGCCAAATTTATAGGGGAAAGATGATAGGGGCTAAAATTTCATCATTTGGTGAAATTGTTTTTACAACATCTATGACAGGTTATACAGAAAGTATTACTGATCCCTCCTATGCTGGGCAAATACTTGTTTTTTCATTTCCATTAATAGGTAATTATGGTGTTAGTTGGAGTCATAGGGAATCTGATAAAGTATGGGTGAGAGGTATAATTACTTCTGAAATTTACGACAACCCAATTAATAGGTATAGCAAGTCAAATCTTGAAGATTTTTTAAAAATAGCAAATATCCCTGGTTTAGTTAATGTTGATACAAGAAAATTAATTCTAAAAATAAGAGAAAAAGGAACTATTCTAGGAATAATATACCCTGGAAAGCCGGAAAATGAATTAATAAATGCAAAGGAAATTTTGGAATCAATGCATCATCCAATGCAAGATCCATTATTTCTACAAACAGCATCGAAGGAAGTAAAATATATAAAAGGAAATGGTAAATTAAACTTAGCCCTTATTGATTTTGGCGTTAAGTATGGTATATTGGAAAATTTACTTTATTTGGGTAATGTCACAATCATACCTTACACAATGAAATTTTATATGGAAGATTTTGATGCAGTTGTAATTTCAAATGGTCCTGGCGATCCTTCACATCCAATCCTTAATGATTTTATAGAATATATAAAAGGTATAAAGAAACCAATGTTAGGCATTTGTTTTGGACATCAAATATTGGCTAGAATGTTAGGTGCAAAAATTTATAAGATGAAATTTGGGCATAGAGGTGTAAACCATGCTGTTAAATATAACGATAATTTTTATATTACAACCCACAATCATGGTTATGCAGTATCAGAGGACGTTCCTGAAGACATTAAAATTGATCAATATGACATAAATGATGGAACAGTAGAGGGTTTTAAACATAAATATTTACCAATTATGGGTGTACAATACCATCCTGAGGCTAGGCCTGGGGCACATGATACAAAGTTCATTTTTAAAGAATTTGAAAGGATAGTGATCAATAATGAAAGATAAAAACATTAAAAATGTTTTATTAATAGGTTCTGGGCCAATACAAATAGGGCAAGCTGCTGAATTTGATTATTCAGGAACACAGGCAATTAAAGCATTTAAAGAAGAGGGTTGTAAGGTTGTTGTTCTTAATCCCAATCCTGCTACAATACAAACGGAATTGGAATTTGCGGATATTGTATATATTGAACCTATAAATATATTAACTGTAGAAAATATTATACAAAAGGAAAAAATTGATTCAATTGCCTCAGGTTTTGGAGGACAAACAGCTTTAAATATTGTTCATCAACTTTATGAGGAAGGTATTTTGGAAAAATATAATGTTAGGATAATTGGAACAGGTATTGAAGCAATTGATATAGCTGAAGATAGAGAGAAATTTAGAGATATGATAATTTCAATTCAGGAGCCAATCCCTTTAGGAATTAAATGTAAGTCTATTGATGATGTGTATAAGGCAATGGAAAATATCAAAAAATTCCCAATAATAGTAAGATCCTCATTCACTTTGGGTGGCAGTGGAAGTGGTATTGCACATAATATTGAAGAACTTATTAAAATTGCCGAAGAGGCACTTAATGTTTCACCACTACATGAAATCATAGTTGAGGAATCCCTTTTAAACCTTCAAGAATTTGAATTTGAATTAATCAGGGATAAGAAAGGGAACAAAATTGTTGTATGTTCAATGGAAAATGTTGATCCGATGGGGATACATACAGGTGAAAGTATTGTCGTTACCCCTTCATTAACACTTTCCGATGAAGATTATCAAACATTAAGGAATTCAGCATTTAAGGTTATTGATAGATTGAACATAATTGGTGCTTGCAACATACAATTTTGTTTTAATCCTAATAATGGAAAATACTACGTAATTGAAGTAAATCCCAGAACATCTAGGTCTAGCGCTCTTGCATCAAAGGCTACAGGATTTCCAATTGCAAGGATTTCAGCAAAAATTGCGCTGGGTTATACTTTAGATGAAATTAAAAATCCTGTTACAGGTATTACCTATGCATCATTTGAACCATCAATAGATTACGTGACTGTAAAAATTCCAAGATGGCCATTTGATAGGTTTAGGGATGCGGATAGAAAAATTGGTATGTCAATGAAATCTACAGGAGAGGTGATGGGTATTGGCCGTTCCTTTGAAGAGGCACTTATGAAAGCAATTTTTTCTTTAGATCAAAATTATTATTATTTAAAAAATTTAAATTTTAAAGAGGATGATTTGATTAATTGTTTAAAAGAAGCGACAGATTCCAGGATTTTTTGCATAGCCGAAGCTTTAAGAAGAAATTATTCTCCTGAATTTATTTCCGAACTCTCTGGTTGGAATATCTATTTTATAAGGAAGATAAAGAATATTGTAGAAATGGAAGAATCATGTACTTCACTAGATAATGTGAAAGAAGCTAAAAAAATGGGATTGAGTGATAAATTTATATCAGAAAAAATTGGAATGGACGAAATTTCATTTAGGAAAAAAAGAATTGAGATTGGAATTGTTCCTGTTTATAAAGAAATAGATACGTGTGCTGGTGAATTTGAAGCAATTACACCATATTATTATAGTACATACTTAGGTGAAGAAAATGAATCTAAAATATTACAAAATAGTATAGTGATAGTGGGTAGTGGCCCAATAAGAATAGGTCAAGGAATTGAATTTGATTATTCTACTGTGGAATCGGTTTTGGGTATAAGAGAAATGGGTAAAAATGCAATAATTATAAATAACAATCCTGAAACTGTTTCAACCGATTTTGACATGTCAAATAAACTTTACTTTGAACCACTTACATTTGAACATGTTGCAAATATTTTAGAATTTGAAAATCCATTAGGTGTTATAGTTCAATTTGGTGGTCAAACATCAATTAATCTTGTAAAAGATATTGTATCATATTTTGGTAGTGGCATAATATTGGGTACAAGACCAGATCGTATAGACTTGATGGAAGACAGAGGCAAATTTTCAGAATTTTTAGAAAAATATTCATTAGAAAAAGCACCTGGTAATTATGTTGACACATTGCAATTAAAGGAATACGCAAATAAAATAGGTTATCCTATACTTATCAGACCTTCCTATATTATTGGAGGCGCAGGTGTTTCAATAATTTATAATGAAAATGATCTTGAAGAATATACAAAAAAAATAAATGAAAAAGGTAAAGTATTGATAGAAAAATTTATTGAGAATGCTATAGAATTGGATGTGGACGTAATATCTGATGGAAAAAATGTTTGGATAATGGGTATATTAGAACATTTAGAAGAGGCAGGTGTTCATTCAGGAGATAGTACTATGATATTTCCACCGATTTCGTTGACTGAAAAAATAAAAAAAGAAATAGAAGAAAAAATAAAAAGAATTACACTTGATCTTGGTATAATCGGATTAGCTAATTATCAACTTATGATAAAGGAAGGAAAAATAATTTTTATAGAAGGTAATCCCAGAGCAAGTAGAACTGTGCCATTTTTATCGAAAATAAAAGGTGTAGAATATCCAAAGATTGCAACATATTTTATTTTAGGCAAAGATAAAGAATTTAAAGAATTAAATAATAATTTAAGTTACGTGAAACTTTCAGTATTTCCATTTAATAGATTAAAGGGAAGTGATATTATTCTTGGGCCTGAAATGAAATCCACTGGAGAAATTATGGGGATTGGAAGGGATCCATACGAAGCATTTTATAAGGCCTTTCTTACAGCTTATGGAAAAAGAAAAAAATCAATATTATTTAGTTTAAATGATTATGATAAAAAATATCTTGATGAATTGAGTGAAGAGCTATTAAATGGGTTTGAGATTTATGCAACTGAAGGTACTGCAAATTATTTAATGAAATTGGGTGTAAAATCAAATATTGCATATAGGCTGAAGGAAAAAAAGAAACCAACTATTTATTCGTTAATTGAAGATGGAAAAATAGGTTATGTGATAAACACACCATCTAGAAGTTATGTCTCTCAAAGTGATGGTTATAAAATAAGAAGATTTGCTGTAGATTTCGGTGTTCCTGTAATTACCAATATGAGAGTAGCAAAATTTCTAATCAGGAGTATCAATTTATACGATAAAAATTACTTATTATATCCATTTAATAAATTTTCAAAGGTTAATTATTAAAATTATTATAAATTTTTAATCAATTTCCTATCTTTAATAAATTTGATTTATTTTTAAATCTTGTTATATAGATTTATATATTTAAATTTAAAAGCAA
>JAVZSA010000034.1:0-12997 GCA_038880255.1 Thermoplasmata archaeon | reverse complement strand
AGGAAATAGAATATATTGTTAAATAAAGAAAAATAGCCGATAAAAATACTACTATAGTACCAAGAATTACTCTCCCTCTTAGTGTTTTTTTAAAAAGAATATCATTAATATATCCTGAAACAATGTTGCCTAATACCATAAATATTATCCATAAAAGCATAATAATTGATATTAAATCTGGAGCAAGTTTCCTTTCAACACCCATGTAGGTGATCATCCAATAAGATATGGTGGTCCACGGAATAGTACCAAAAAACGATTGCGCAAAAAGAAAGAATAACGATCTATTTTTCAAGATTTTTATTAAATCAGAAAATTTTACCTTATAAATTTCTTCAGTTAATTTTCCTGCTAATTCAGATTCGGAACTTCCTCTCGGAATTTCCTTAACAAAAAAGTAAATAATAAATCCAACAATAAGGCTAAGCCCTCCAGTAACAAAAAATGAATATCTCCAACTTAAACCAGCCCCAATAATGGAAAGTGGTAATATTATTCCAAGTAAATATCCAATAGGAGCAGCAGCATTTATGTAGCCCATTGCCGTACCTCCTTTTTGAGGTTCAAAATAATCCGCAGTAAGTGTATATATTCCTAAAGGAACAGATAGACCTGTTGAAGTTAAAAGCCTAGTAACAAAAAATTGAGAAAATGATCTGGATATTGCATTCATCCAAGTTTTGGAACCAAGAATTAATGCAAGTAATGTGGTTAAGAATTTTCTTGAATATTTATCATAAAAATAACCTTAAACGGGATAAATAAGAGTTGAAATAACAACAGTCCATGTAAAAAGAAGACCCATAGACTCATAATTTAATCCAAACTCATCCATAATTGGTTTTACTACAGCCGAGATTACATAGGTATCAGCAGATTGTATCATTAAAAATACACTTAAAGTAATCAAAACAAACCATTTATATTTTTTTATATTCACATTTTCAATAGTATACGATTGCCATTATTTAATATTTTTTAAATTAACAACACTTTAAAATAAAATTAAAAAAAATTCAATTAAATTTTGCAAATATTTAAATAATCAATTTAACCATACAATTTAAATGAGTAAAATATGAATAAAAAAATTTCAATAATAGGTGCTGGTAGCCTTTATTGGAGTGTTAATTTGATAAGAGATTTATGCCTAACACCAGAATTTGATGGCTCGCTAATATCGCTTATGGACATAAATAAAAACAGATTAAATACAATTTTAAAATTTGCAAAAAGATATTCAAAGGAATTAAAATCGAACATTAAGTTTGAAGCAGTTTTAAACAGAAAAGAATCCATTAAAAATGCAGATTTAGTCATTAATATTGCAATGGCCAAAGGCCATAAATACTATGAAAAAATGAGACGTATTTCTGAAAAATATGGATATTATAGAGGTATAAATAGTGTTGAATGGAATATGGTTTCCGATTATCATACAATTTGGGGATTCTATCAATTTTTGTTAGCATTTGAGATTGCTAAAGATATAGAAATGTTGGGTTCAGATGCTTGGTTGATTCAACTTTCAAACCCTGTATTAGAGCTCACAACAATGATAGCAAGAGAAACAAAGGTAAAGGTAATAGGTGTATGTCACGGTCATCAGGATGCAATGCAAATAATCAATGCTATGGAATTGGATAAAAAGAATGTTGATTTGGAAGCAATTGGTTTAAATCATACAATATGGATGACCAAATTTAAAGTTGATGGAACAGATGGATATCCACTTTTTGATGAATGGATAGACAAAAAATATAATGATTATTATAATATTTGGAGCGAATTTGCAAAAACAAATCCATTATTACCACAAATGTCCCCAGCAATGGTGGATATGTACAAAATATTTGGTCTTGTTCCAATTGGTGATACAGTAAGAAGTGGTACCTGGAAATATCATCGTGATCTTAAAACAAAAAAGAAATGGTATGGAGAAATGGGAGGTTTTGATTCGTTTAAAGGATGGAATTTTTATTTAAATTTCCTAAAGAATGTTAATGATGAATTAAAAAAGCTTATTGATGATGAAAGTCAACCTTTAAAAGATAATTTACCGCCAGTATTGAGTGACGAACCGGTTGTTCCAATTTTGAATTCATTACTCAATAATAAAAAGGAAATACATCAAGTAAATGTTTTAAATGAGGGTACAATAAATGGTATTCCGGGAACTGTTGCAGTAGAAATACCTGCAGTTTTAGATGAGAAAGGTATACATAAGGGGAATGAAAAATTTTTACCTCCAAAAATAATTCATAGTTCAATACTCCCCAGAATTATGAGAATGGAATGGGCTATTGATGCATTTTTGGAAGGTGGTAGACAAACATTAGAAATATGGCTAGAAAATGATCAAAGAACAAAAAATTCAAAACAAATAAACGATGTAATTGATGCAATTTTAAAAATGCCAGAAAATGAAGAAATGGCTCGCCATTTTAGATAATCATTTAATTTTAAATTCTTTCTTTATAATTTTCATAACTTCATTTTTATTAATATTGTACTTTTTAAATATTTCATTAATATTTTTAGATTTTGAGATTTCTTTAATTATTTTTGATACTTTATCATATCCAAGTTTTTTTGTTAATGGAGTGTACAATTCTGGACTTTGAAATGCCATTTGTCGCATTCTTTTTTTGTTAGGCTTTATATTTTTAATAACGAATGAAAAACCTTTTAAAGCCTCTGTAATAAGATCTATTTCATAAATTGAATCATAGGCAATCAAAGGTATTCCCATACCTAACTCAAATTCACCTAATAAACATGCATTTTCTATTGATCTATTAATTCCCAAGATTTGAGAATTGGCAAGCATAATTGCTTCCAATGTAACTGGATTAGTTTTTCCTGGCATGATACTGCTCCCTTCAATATTTATATTCTTTATTTGAATCTCATTAAGACCTGTGTTTGGGCCAGAGTACATTAGCCTTAAGTCTTGCGCAAGTCTTTGCAAATCCATTGCAAGAGCACTGATTGCGGAACTTATCATATATACGTCAGTAAAAAATTTCATTTTCATACCCCTATCATTTGAAATTTTGAACTTTACATTGTAAATGTTATTTAAATTTTCAATAACTTTATTTGAAAATTCTTCACTTGATAAATAACCTGTCCCCACCGCTGTCCCACCTATTGGAATTTGAAGAATATCTTCAGATAGAAATTCTAAATTTTTTAGATCAATTTTGAATTTTTCATAATATGAATAAAGTTCTTGACCTAATGTGACTGGTAATGCATCTCTTAAATGTGTTCTACCTGGTTTTAAGCTATTCATATATTTTTTATAATTATTCTCTATTAAATCAATAAACAATTTTAAAGATGGAATAAGTTTTCTATTTATTTCAAGATGGATTGAGATTCTAAGAGCACTTGGTATAACATCATTTGATGACTGACCTTTGTTAACGTGATCGTTTGGATGAACAACCACACCTTTTATTTTTTTAGCATAATCTGATATTAATTCATTAATAATCATGTTTAAACCTGTACCAGAACCTGTTTGAAAAACTTGAATTTTTAAATTTTTAGAATTTTTTTCTATTTCATTGATAGCTGAAATTATACCGGTATATATATCATCAGAAATATTTCCAAGATCATGATTTGCTATTGCTGCAGCCTTTTTAATATTTATTACTGATTCTATTATTGTTTTTTGAAAAAATACATCGGTTTGTAAAAAATAATTTTTCGATTTTTTTGCATATTTCATAACTTAATAATTTTAGAAAACTGATTTAAATTTTGCCTTTGAATAATTTTTTTATATATATTAATTCTAAATAATTAAATTTTTTAAATTCAAAATAATTTCATTAAAAAAAACAAATTTTTAAAATAAAAAATTTTATAATAGAAAAATATTTTTATTATATATAAATTCAAAGGTGAAAAAATGCCTGATAAAGATGTGAAAACAACAAAAGATTTAATTTATTATCAATATGCAAAAATTATAGCCAAAAGAACCTTTAACATTGAGGATGGAACAAAAGTTAAAAAATTACATTATGGATTCATTAAAAAACATTTGAAAAATTAAAAAATGGGAATATGTTTTGGTCCGATATTAATAGAGAGGATTGGCAATTTGTAGAATCTGAAAAGAAATGCATATATTGTGGGTCTAAAATAGAACTTTCAAAGGAACATATTGTTCCTAAATCTTTAAAAATTAAGCCTGAATGTTCCTCCTGTGATAATATACATGGTATACATAATCAGATTTGGGCTTGTAAAAAGTGCAATTTATTGAAAAGAACAAAAGGACTTTATGAATTTTATAAAGAAAAATACCCATATAATGAAAAATTTTATGATATCATTCCACCACTATTAGAAAAGAAATATTTAAAAGTAATTTCCAAATGTCATGTATGTGCAGGAAAATTTGAAAGTAAAGATTTAGATGGAGATGGAAAATTAACCGTATTAGATATTGATTTTATAATTCATAAATTCATAAAATAATTACTTTTTTAAAAGAATGAAAAAGTATTAACATGTTAACATAAATTTTTATTTTTCTTTTATATTTCCTTTGTATATGGATTATGAAGCTTTAAAAAAGCTTAGAAAATGGAAAACAATGGTTGTTTCTGCCCATAACGAACCTTGGTCAATTAAGGTATACTATGCATTACATAATGGTTTTATATTCTTAATTGAAAAAAATGGAAAATTTTTTAATAATATCATTAAGGATAATAGAGTATCCTTTACCATTGACAGGGATAAACCTGATTATTTCATTCAGGGAATTGGAATTATTGAAATATTAGGAGATCCAAAGGATCTCCATGAAGAACGTGCAACATTACTTTATAAAATCCCTCAGAATGCACTTTTTGTAAAGTCTGGGCATACTGTTATGGTAAGATTGATACCTGAGATTATTAGAATAACAGATATGAGAAATGAGCCAAAAAAATATAATCTCGATTTTAATATTTCTGATTTGAATCAAGGAAAAAAATTCCCATATTTAAGAGCCCTTAGACCTTGGTCTTTTCAACAAAGTGTTACATCATTGATCTTTGGTGCAATTCTTGCTACAACAATTAATTTTTATTTTTTAATATTATCATTAATTGGTCTCATTTTAATACATGGTGCTTATAATGCATTAAGTGATTATTTTGATTATATGTATGGTGTAGATAAATCAAATACAATGGGTTCAGGAGGCTCAAGGGTATTGGTAGATAATATTTTAAGCCCAAAAAAGGATTTATTTTATATAATAGTTCTTATTATAATAAGTGCAATTATTGGTCTTTATTTATTAATATTAAAACCTATAATTTGGCCTTTTATTGTCCTAGCAATTATTACAGGACTTCTTTATGGTATTCCTAAAATTGGATGGAAATGGCAAGCATTGGGCGATTTTGCTGTTTTTTTGGCCTTTGGCCCAGGTATATTTCTTGGATCATATGTGCTTCAGGGAGGAACAATAAGGATCAGCGAAATTTTAATATCTATTTCATTAGGCTTTATAATAGTTGCAATACTTCATGCAAACAATTGGAGGGATATGGAGGATGATAGAATATCAAATGTTAAAACTGTTGCAATTATTCTAGGAGAAAGGGGATCCATGATATATTATATATTTTTAATTTGGATATCATTTCCATTATTCTTGTTAGCAGTCTATTATAATCCAAATTTCTTCCCTATCCTTGGTTCATTCTTAACAATCCCTTGGGCTATAAAATTAACTAAGATAGCATTAAATAAAAGGAACTGGAATAGGAATTTACTTGATATTAAAACTGCCAGTTTTACCGCCCTACATTTGTACTTTTCTGTTGGATTTTTAATTGTATATATGTTGGTGATTAAATTTTTATGAAATTTAATAAATTTTTAGATGTTATAAAATCTATGAAATTTTTTTTATATTTCACATCCATAGCCCCTGTATTATTGGCATTTTTTATAGACAAATTAAATAATTTATTAATTTTTACATTGTTATTACTATTAGTTATATCAGCCCAATTAATGATGAACATATCTATGGATATATTAGATTTTAAAAATAATGTTAAGGTAAGAAATGAAAATACTTTTTTCCCAATTGGTCCTTATTCTATTGCAATTTCGAATTTTAAATTAAAGAATTTAGAAATTGTATTGGCATTATCTATTTTATTTGTTATATTGGATGGATTAATTATTTTAATTCTAACAAAGGAATATATATTAATATTCTTTGGGATATTTGCAATATTTCTTTCCATTTTGTACATTATTCCACCCATATCACTTTACAGAAGAGGTTTTGGTGAAATTTCTACCTTTTTTAATTTTGGCCCTCTACCACTAATAGGATCTCTTCTTGCATTTCATTATCAAATTAATATACAATATTTTATAATTTCTGTTTTTCTAGGATTTTTTGCATCAGCAATAAGATATTTGCATCATATTCCTGAGGATGATCCAAATTCTTTTCGTGTTAAAAATTTTAAATTAATATACTCATTAATTATTGTTTTAGGAATACTGTTACCAATATTATTTGGATTTTTATTATTAATTATTTTAATTGTTCCTGTCATTTGGCACATTATAAGATTACCAGAAGATATTGAAAGCATTTCTCAAAAAACTTATCAAATTGTTTTGTTACATATTTTAGGAACATTGTTAATAATTATTCAGCTCTATATATAATCGCTATTGAATATCAAATTAATTCCTATTAATTATGGAAATTACTTATAAAATAAATTTTTTATAATTTTCTTATTTCCTTTATGAAATCCAATCTTGATATAAATTTACCATCTTTTTCAATAATCAATTCATTCCCGAAAATATCAAAAATATTTTCACCATTTATTTCAAAGAGATTGCTCTTATAAAGATCGCTAATTTCAAGTATTTTTATTCCGTTGAACGAATATTTCATCAATGATCCAAGAGTACCCGGTTCTGGAGATATTACAATCCAAACATTCTTTGAATAATTACCGGCCTTTTTATAATCCATTTCATATCCATTGTTTTTATAAAGTTTAATATTGAATGATTCATCAACAATTGCAGGCATACATAATATGCGAAATAATTTTTCTACAAATTTGTTAAATGTAACAAAAATAATTCTTTTATTTTTCCAGTCTATAAGATGGTTGATTATTTTACCTGGTGATTTTAAATCACCATATTCAGCCTCTATGTAAAATTCCAAATTTTCTTTTCTCACTATTAAATCTGGTTCATTCTTCCAAAGTCTAGAAAAGTATATTTCAAAACCCAATGCTTTAAAATATTCCGCAGATCTTTTTACTAAATAATTATGATAGATTGTTTCACTACCATTTAAATTTAGTTTCAACATATTTCTTATACCCTTTTCAGTAATTCTGTAAAATCCATCTTTATATATTAAATAACCATTTAATAGAAGTGTTCTTAACGATGCTTCTAATGTTGTTACATCCTTATTGAATATTTCTGTGTATTCTCTCAAAATAATTGAAAAATTAGTTGATAAGCCCCTTTCAATCATTGAATATATCATGGATAACAAATTCTCAGGAATTATATCTATAATAGATCCAAATTTTATGTAGGAATCATTTATTGTTTGTTCATCATAATATGTCTCCTCGTTTTTTATATTGTAAATATTTAGTTCCCCATTTTTCATCAAAAAATATTGTTCAGGTAATGAAATCAGTGTTCTTTCAATTTTTTCATAATCGTATGAAAATTTTTTGGCTAATTTTGAAGCATCTTCTGGAGATACTCTAAAAGCAGCAATCCATGAAACATTTCCCATTATTGAATCATAGAGATCTCTGTTAAGCTGATTAACATATTGCGCTGCTATTATTATCCTTAATTGAAATTTTCTTGATTCACTAAAAAGTGAGGGAAGTAAATAGGGTGAAAAATCCTTAATTTCATCAATTATAAGTGTAATTTTGCCCAATTTTTTAGATACAATAGCATTCATTATCATTGCCAAAACAGCAGATCCTGCCATTCTTGAGATAAATTCACCTAGTTCTGGTTTTGCTAAGTAAAAATCCAATATTTTTCCATCAAATTTATCTCTAAAAAATGAAAATGAAGTATTTTTACTTGCAAGGAAAATCCTAAGAAAATAATTTTCCACCACAGGCAAAATTTTATTTATAGTACTTTGAATATAATCAATATAATTTCTTCCTTTTATTATAGGAAAAATCCTATTATCTTCACTAATGTTTTTATATATCAATGCATCAACAACATCAGTAAGTGTAACATTATCCCCTTTTCTAATTATTTCTGGTATAATTGAAGAGAAAATTGTCTCTAATCTTGGCCCCCATGTACCTTGGGAATAGTCTAAGTCCATTGAAAAAAGGAGTTTTAATGTTTCAGTAATTGTAGTAATGCTAAGTTCATTTTTTTCTCTACCAAGGTCCATTAAATTCATTTTTATCGCATAATTTTTACCATTTATTTCCCTTAATAAAGGTGAAATGAATATTGTTTTATCTTTAAATATCAAACTTTTTGAAAGATCTCCATGAGGATCAAGAATTATTAATGTTTCATTTTTTTCAGTGATTTTTTTAGCAATATAATAGAGTAATGACGTTTTTCCAGCACCTGTCTTTCCAAATATTGCTCCATGCCCATCTGGAATATTTTCAAGATTTTTGATTTCAAAAAAATTGTATGGTATTTTTACCATGGTTTTCTCCTCCCATTATAACTTAGAGGATAATGGATAAAATAGGAAATTTCCTTAACACTCATTATTATCTTTTTTCCTTTTCTTATTAATGCCTGGCCTGTTGTTAAGTCCATTGCCATTGATGCAATTCCAAAATCACTTGTATATATTTTTACTTTATAAAGGGGAAGTGTTATTTTTTCAATAATTGCATTAGCAATAATTTTTTCTCTATAACCTAAATTTCTCTTATTCCTAAGAATGTGAATTATAAATTTACTAAATCTTATATTTTTTCTTTCAATTTTTATCATGAAGAATCCCTTTTTATTCTGTTCAATAAAATTTGAAATAAATGATGCAATATCTATACCAGGGTCTAAGGGAAAAATATAACTTCTCTTGAAAAATAGTTCATAACCATAGGGTATCAAATCTCTGTATTCTTCATATTTAACAGGATAAATATTCATAAAATTATTCAGAAATGTATGGAAATTCTCATCATTGGAATCAAAGCAAACTTTTAAACTTGAATCATAAAAGATAAAAAAGGAAAGTTTTTTAATTGTGGAAATTACATTTTCTATCTCCCTTTTCTTTTTAAAAAAGTTAACATATTTTAGATCATGGTCTGGAATTGCTAGAATCATTTATATCACCTATAGCCCAATATTATTTTCTCTATTTTTTCTGGCGTCTCATGAATTATGTTCTCTTCTCTTTTACCAAATCCCATTAAACTATTACTTTTATTATAGGTTTTAATTTTTAAAATCTCCAAATATATAATCGTCTTTGAAATTCTGAAAAATCTTTTATTATTTTGCCATAGATCACGAATATAGATCAATCTTAAACTTTTAAATCTATTTTGTGAAAATCTGTCTTTTAAAGATATTTTTTTAGTATATTTTTTTGGATATAAATCTATTGGAAGATTTCTATAATTTATTGAAACAATAGAACTATTTTCACTTTCCTTAGTTAAATGATTAAAAATTAAGTGTCTAATCTTTATAACAATTTCAGGTTTTTTAGAAAGATCTTTAATAATACTTAGAATTTTCTCATTTATATTTTCTGCTTTTTTTATTTTCTCACTTTTACCGGATAAAGAAAAAAGAGGGGACATGGAAAATCACTCCATGCTATCCCTTTGTATTTTTTGGTTTGCCCTGAATACTAATGAAGCCTTAAGATCATCATTTTTCAATAGTGCAAGCAATTCTTCTCTCTTAGCATCCCTGTTGTATACAATGCGAAAACATTCCTCCAGGTATGGATCACTCACATATTCTTCCTTATTTAGAGGTGTGAGGGAAATCCAGTCCTCTTTAAAAAATTCACCCCTCAAACAAAAAATTTTATTTCTTCTTTCTTCTATATCTACCATGGCGATCACCTCCCCTGATCGCCGGTCCTGGGTAATTCCCGTTTAAACTGCCTTTTTTCTCGGGGAAAAAAGGTCAGCAGGGAATACCCTGGGCCTTATTCAGGCACTGCCTCGGACCGAAAAGACAGTTTTTTCCCTCTTTTTTATGGAAAAGGGGAACGAACCAAAACTCCATTTAACACTATAAAATTTCATCACCCCCTTTTTAGTGCTAAAGGAGCTCAAAAATACACAATTCTACCCCTAAAAGGGTATCATATCAACAGGAGAAAAATTCCTGAGCGTAAAAAATTCATTTAACTACTTTTTGAACAAATGCTGGATATATTTTTCTTATACCCTGTATTGAAGAAATCTTTGCCATTTTTTCATTAATTTCACTTTTATCAGCTACTATTCTTGCCACTGCAACATGGTCACCAGATGTGAGATAAAGTTCAAAAACAAAATCAAGCTTTGATAGTTCATTTATTGCATCCATATATTTTTCTGGCATTATATCAAAACCAACTATAACATCATCCATAGAAAGAAGATTAAAATCAACTCTTGCTCTATAATCTATAATAACACTTTTTTCAAGATTTTTCAGTCTATTACCAATAGTGGCCTTACTTACACCCAATTTTTCCGAAATATCCTGAAATGATAATTTAGCATTTTCCAGTAAAATTTTTATTATTTTCTTATCCAATTCGTCCATAAACGTTCAATACATTCATTTATTAAAAATTTATCTGCTGTTTTAAAATATTAAAATTTTGTTTAAAAAAATTTTACAAAAGGATAAAATTTTTATACAACTAAGTATTTATGGTAATTGGTGATAAAAATGGCAGAATATAATATGCCCCTAATAGGAGAGAAATTCCCAGAGCTTGAAGTGGCTACAACACATGGAAAAATAAAACTTCCTGAAGCTTTTTCTGGAAAATGGTTTATGCTATTTAGCCATCCAGGAGATTTTACACCAGTATGCACAACAGAATTTTATTCCTTTGCAAGAAAATATGAAGACTTTAAGAAACTAAATGTGGATCTTATAGGTCTTTCAGTAGATAGCACTATAAGCCATATTGAATGGGTAAGATGGATAGAGAATAATTTGAATATAACAGTACCATTTCCAATAATAGCCGATCCAATGGGCGATGTTTCAAAAAGATTGGGAATGCTACATCCACAATCAAACACTGCAACTGTTAGAGCAGTTTTCATAGTGGACCCAAATGCTACAGTTCGTCTAATTATGTATTATCCACAGGAAATTGGTAGAAATGTAAATGAAATTTTAAGGGCAATAAAAGCTCTTCAAATGAGTGATAAGTATAAAGTGGCACTACCTGCAAATTGGCCTGAAAATGAATTGATTGGCAACAAAGCAGTAAATCCTCCTCCAAGAACAATAGAGGATTCAAAGAAAAGAGAAAAGGAATTCAAAGGTTATGCATGGTGGTTAACTCATAAGGAATTACCGGAAGATTAAATTTTTTTATTTTTTTAATAATTTTTCCATTGTCTCTGCATAGCCTGAAGGAGTAATGGAAAAATTTTTCCATATTTCCTTTCCCTTACAAAAATTCAATTTTAACATATATATTTGTTCTCTAGTAATTGGTAAAAATGGTATGAAAGGATAGAGAAGAAAATCAGGGACTGAATAAGCATTTCCCTTTCCCATTATTTTCCTAATTGTTCTATACATATCAAGTAGTGTTATTTCCTCAGGTCCAGATATTTCAAATATTCCACCCATTTCTATCATTTTAGGCAATATTTTTGCAATATCCATAATATAAACTGGGCAAAGTTTTCCAGATTTTGGAACAAATGGTATTCTTAAATTTTTCATCATTTCTGTTAAATAATCATCCTCTCCAAAGATAATTGATGGTCTTATTATTGTAAAGTTTCCCCTATGCATTAGCATATTTTCAGCCTGATATTTTGTAATAAAATACTTACTTTTTCCAACATTAGCATTCATTGCAGAAAAATAAATTATTTTAGAGTTTTCATTTGCATTTGAAATTATATTATGCATTCCTATTACATTAACATCATGATGTTTTTCCAGTTTTTCATTTATAACTGCAACTAGATCTATTATGTAATCATAATCCTTCAGGATTTTTAGATCTTCTTCATTCCTAATATCTCCTTTGATCCATTCTACTCCAAGATCCTTTAATTTTTTGCATTCGTGTCTTGAAAGATAGCTCACGCTATAATTATTTATTAAAGTTGGAATAATATTTCTTCCTACGAATCCTGAACCCCCTATCACCAGGAGATTTTTCAAAGATCCTTCACCGGATCATTCTATATGGATGAATCCAAAATTATCAATATAATCATTATATATAAATTTTTTTACAAATTTTTATAAAATTTATAAATATTTATAAAGTATTTTGTAGAATATTTTAAAGGAAAAAAATATTAAATTAATTTATTTATAGAGGAAATAATGTATTTAATAATAAAAAATGGAAAAATATTCTCAAATGGGAATGAGGTAGGTAATATAATACATAAAGGGCGTCTCCCAAATTTTACAATAAGTGGTATAGTAAATGTGGAAATAAAGAAGGATGGAAAAGAAATAAGAATATTAGAAAATAATTTACCAGTAGGAAATTTGAGAAAAATGACAATAAATTATATGGGTAGACCTTACGAATTAGAAAAGGGTGGATTTTCAAAAATGATGTCAATGAGAAATAATAGTGTAAACATAATATCATTAGGAACTCCGGTGGGAAAAATTGGTTGGGAAAATGGATCTATTTTTGTTGATTCAGAGGGTGAAGATCTTACGGTATCCCTTATTTTTGCTTCAATTTTCTCATTTTATGCAAGAACAGGTAAAAGGAGATTACCTA
>JAVZSA010000033.1:0-14273 GCA_038880255.1 Thermoplasmata archaeon | reverse complement strand
CTTTTTTGGTTGTAAATGAATTTATATTTATAATAAAATACATAATAGAAATTTTACTTTAAAAATTTGAGAAATTTATAGCTCAAACATTAAAAATATAATAATTTACTCTTTTTTCTTTTATTAAATTTATGAACCTGAATTTTTTATGTTAAAAAAAATATTTTTTAAAGTCAACATCTAATAACTATAATAATTTTATGAAAATAGGCAGTTTTCTGACTTATATTATAAAAATTTTTTCAAAATTTATAAAATAAACAGTTTCCCTAATCATTTTTCGTTTATTTTTATTATTTTACCACTTTTTAATTGATTTTTTCAGAGCTTACGCTATTTTCATTTCCAATTTTTTTCTATCTTTTTTACAGCTAACCCATCACCACTAACTGGTTTATTAAACCCATTTTTATATACAATTCCATCCTCGAAAGGCTACTTACTAAGGAAAGTGAAACCATCTAGATCATTATATTTTATATTTTTAAGTGAATTTGCGACCGCAAGGCTTGCTGCAATTCCTAGCTTACTTTCAAGCATACAACCAACCATGGCATCTATACCATATGCCTGGGCAGTAACTAATGTTTTGAAAGCATTTCTTATTCCTCCACTTTTCATAAGTTTGACATTTACGATATCGGCAGATTCAGAGAGTATTGCATTTATTACATCAAACGGACTACTTATACTTTCATCCAGAGCTATTGGAATTCCTACCTTTCGTCTAAGTGTACGAAGGTTAGCTAAATTATGCCTTTTCATTGTTTGCTCAAAAAACAGAGCGCCATTTTTAAATATTATATTTCCTATTTTTATAACATTGTTTAAATTATATCCTCGATTTGCATCAGCATAAAATGATTACCCTTGCTGAAGGTTTTCTGCAATAGCAGTAATTCTTTCTGCATCTAGTTTTAGATCTATTCCGACTTTTACTCTTATTATTTTTATATTTTCTTTTTGATATTCTTTAAGTGTTTTGATGTTGTTTTCTACATTATCTATAAGTATTATATAACTAGTAGGCATTTCACAAAGACTCCCTCCAAGCATCTTAACTGTTGAAATTTTGTATATTTTATCTATTAGAACATGAATAGCAATGTCTATTGCATTTTTTGTGCTGTATTGCCATACATTGATCTATTTACATAATCTAAAAGACTCTCGATATTATCAAAATTTGCTCCATCTATATTTCATAGTATATGTAAAATGTTGTCAAAAATAACATCTGGTATTTCCCCAGTTATCTGTTCTATAGTTGCACCTTCATCATAACCTATATACTTTTCGGAGTAAAGTTCAATTATTATACCTTCTAACAATCCTGTTTTCCTAAAGAGAGAGTAAAAGTTTCTCGCAAAGGTATCTTAAGATGATAAACTATTGCACCATTTAAATTAACATCTTCTATTTTCGTGTTTAAATCTAATTTTTTCATTTTCACAATAATTTTCTCACAACCTTATTATTTTTATTTACTTCGCTTACCGCATTTAATGTTGAAATGATTATCTTAATTCCTTTCTTAAGTGTTAGTTCGTCTATTAAAGCTGGAGGAGTTATTTTCAATACATTATTTTTTTCACCTACCAAAGTGCATAGAACACCATTTTTTTCTAACATATTTCTAATATTATACGCAGTTTCAGTGTCTGTTAATTCTACTCCTATCATGAATCCTCTTCCTCTAACATCGATGATTTTTTCACTTTTAACATTTTGTAAAGCCTTAACTATTGATTTACCATTATCTCTAATCGATTTAAGTGTTTTTTCATCTAGTTTCTTAAGAACTTCAAGACCTATTCGCCCTATAAACATATTCGCAGATTGCATGCTTATTACATCATTGTGCGGAAGTTCCCAATTTCCATTGTAAAGCACTGCCCCTGCTGGTAATCCCGCAGCCATTCCCTTTCCCACACAAACCATTTCTGGATTTAAGTTATATTTTTTAAACAAGAATAGTTCACCAGATCTTCCATATCCTGTATATACTTCATCTATTATGAGATGCATATTATATGTGCTTACAATATCACTAATATAATTAGCAAATTTAGGACTCATAATATTAACTCCACCATCTGACTGTATTAGTTCTACTATAATACTACTTCCATCTATCTTTAGATCTTTTTTAGCATCGGATATTATTCTCTCATTCATTTCTATTGCAGTATCATCGCTAATTGTACGTTTAGGATATATCAAATGGATTACTTTATTTTCTTTGTCTATCCCAGTACCGTTAGAAACAATTTTAGTTATATAGGTGAGGCCATGGTAGGCACCTTCAAAAGATATGAAGGTAGGTCCAAACCTTGAAAGTGCTACATCACAAGCTTCTGTGCCTGAGGTTGTGAATGCAATTTTATCAAAGCCAGAAAACCTTATAAGCATATCTTTTAATTTTTCGGTATATGGATTTTTAAACACTAGCTTGCTTACGGGAGAAATGAGCCATGTTGATTTTATAAAATTATAACCTGTTGTCATAGCAGAGCCTGTAAAATCTAAATATCTTTTGCCTTTTGATAGTACATAAAATTTTTCAGTGTTATTTACAGTAAAATCAAAATCTTTAAATTCTGGTTGTACCATTTTATTCCCCAGCTGTTAATTCATCAACTGTTTCCACTTTAGTTTTATTCCTCCTTATATAAATTACTATTATGCTTATTATTAACCATGCCGGCACAAGAACATATACTGCCATCATTGGTCCAGTTAAGCCTGCAAGTGAATAATATATTGCAATTATCATTATTATTGATGCAATAGATGGCCCGATTATATGCGATAATATGTTTATTTTACTCTTCATTCTCTTTATTAATATTACTAGTGTGTTATTTACTACTATATGATAGAGTAATGTAAATATCGTTATGGCAGTACCCCACACCGCCCAACTATAAAATAGTCCATTTGATTCACCGAGCAATAGTACCATCGGAATTATAGTCGCAAATATCCCGATAACAAGAATTATAAATACCCATAAAGTTGCAATATGTGGACTTTTATAACGCTCATGAGTTTTAGCAAGATTTTTTGGTAATAACCCGTCTCTCGCCAAAGCAAAAGCTGTTCTCGCACCGCTGTTTCCAAATATGACTGGTGAAAAAATTTGTGCAAATACCACAAATATAAATGCAACTAAAGCTGCGCCTAAGCCAAAAAACTTGTCAGTCATATATAAACCTGGCGCAAATGAACTATCAGCTAAAGATAGATTTGGCCCCGCAGCTGCAACTATACTGTAAACTACAAAGGTATCAAAAGCTACCATTATTATCAATGCAGTTACTATTGCTTTTTTTAACGTAATCTTTGAAAATTTTGCTTCTTCGCCAAGTGATACTATTGAACCATAACCACCATATGCAAGAAATGCTCCAACAACCATAGCTAAGAAGAAACCATAAAGCCCATTAGTTGAATTTCCTATATTAAAATATGATAAACTGTTATATGGGGTTTTAATTATTAATGCAAAGGCAAAGATAATAAATAGTATTATCTGCAGCAACCCAACTATAATCGCTGTCTTAGCCGTGAACTTAATGCCAAAGTATCCTACAATAAGATAAAGTATAGGTACTATTAGGGATAATAGTATTATATCATAAAATGGAATAGTATAATTTAGTAGTGAACTTAGGCCAACCCAAATAAACCATCCTACAATAATACTTGCTGCAATCATATCACCAATTACCCAAAAAAGATGCCAAAGACCAACACTTTTTGAAATATACTTATTTTGTGTAGCAGCTTCAACATATTTATAGTATCCACCAGCATTGCTTATTTTCTGGCTAAATATATATACTGCTATTATAGCAAAAAATAGAGTTATTCCACCAATAAGGAATGCGAGAGGTGCTGTTGCCCCCGCAAAAGTCATTGCAGCAACGCCAGTTACTGCAAATGCACCTGCAGGAAATATTACCGCAACAGCATAAAAAACGACCCCCCAAAATCCTATTGCATTCTTGTTTAATTTATTCTTTTCTTCCATTATAATAAATGATATCTAACAATTAAATAAATTTTATGATAATAGTTCGATTTCTAACTTACATCATAAAAAACATTCAAAATTGCAAAAATAGGAAGTTTACTTAATCATTTTTTGTTTATTTTTATTATTTTACCACTTTTTACAATGTTTTTAAAATTTTAAATTATGTGCAAGGAATATAAACATAGTTTTTATGCTCATACAGTTGTAATCAATACATGCCCACCAAGAAATTTTCTTACTGAACATTGCATTTCTAATATTGACCTCTTCTTGCAAATTTTTAAATTACTTCCTCTGGATTCTATGGACAATACATCCTCCTTTTTTATCATCTCTCTTATTTTTTTTATTTTCTATTACTTATATTACTGTATTATGCCAGATATTTTATTGATTTCATTAATTCTTATTGTATTTTTTCAAACCCATGTATGAGATATTGAATGTGAAATCTTGTACTTTTTATTGCTGTACCTATCATCTCAAACTGTTTTCATAATATATTGTCTTTATTAGTATTTGATAATAATTTCCTGAAATGCCATAATGCCTTTGTATTTGGTATAATTTCAGGCTTTATTTTATGTATTCTATTCCATATTGTTTAAACTACAAAATAAAGTATTAGCTTGTATTTTACAAATTTTTTCTATTTTTTTTGTTCATTTTTTTAAGTTCATCATCGCAATGTTATGAAAATTCTAGATCAAGATAAAATTCACCTTTAACTAATTAATTGTTCTACCTTGCCAATTTCTCCTTATATTTTGATGTTTTTCCATATCTTTTATTCTAAATAAAAATTTTCAATTAACTTATGATCTGAAAAATCGCATAAATATAAAAATTTTATATTATTTATTACTTTTTTAATTTTCTGATATTTATGCATTAAATGTTTTAAATATTAGGAAATTAATTATACCATCATAAAAATTTAATTAAAACATGAATGCTTTTAAATATCTGAAAAAATTTAAAATTTTATGGATTATAGAAAATTTGGTAAAACAGATCTAAAGGTATCAATGTTGGGCATGGGCACTTGGCAGGCATCCCTTAGGGGATGGGGTAAAGATTATTCAAAGGAGTCAATGATTATGGCAATAAGGGAATCATTCGAAAATGGAATAAATTTTTTTGATACTGCGGAGATTTATGGTGATGGAATTTCTGAAAAAATTTTATCTGAAGCACTTTCAATATATAATAGGGAGGATTATATAATTGCTACAAAGATTGCACCATTCAATTTAAATAATGCTGAAAAATCAATAGATAATAGCTTAAAAAGATTGAATTCAAAATATATAGATTTATATCAAATTCATTGGCCCCCTAGCATCTATTCCAAACTGGATAAATTAATAAAACCATTAAATGAAATTGTAAAAGAGGGAAAAGCAAGATATATTGGAGTAAGCAATTTTGATGAAAATTTGATTAAAAAATTTCAGGAATATGATCTTGAAATAGTTTCAAATCAAATAAGATATAGTTTACTCAGAGAATACCACAATAAAAGTCTAATAGAATATATGAAAAAATACAACATTGAAGTCATAGCATATTCTCCACTTGAGATGGGTGCACTTACTGGGAAATATGGCAAATATAGGAAACCAAATGGATATGTAAGAAAGAATAATGGAATATTTAGGGATTTGGAAAAACTTGAAAAATTAAATTCATTTTTATTGGAAAAATCTAAAAAATATAATTGTACAATTTCACAACTTTCGCTTTCATACATAATTGGTAAAGGTCATTTACCAATTCCTGGTGCAAAAACCAGAGAACAGGCAAGAGAAAATGCAATGTCTTTTTCAATAAAAATTATAGATGAGGATATTAAAGAAATTGACAATTTTGTAATTTCACTTAATATAGATCCAAACAACTTTTTTAGCAAAATTAAATACATACCATCATTTATAATCAAATTTCTTTTTCCAAAATTTATATAAAATTTATTAAAAAACTTTAAATTCATTTTTAAATTTAAACCATTAAATGATTGAAATTGAAAATTTAAAAAAGATTTACAATGGCACAATCGCGATAGAAGACATAAATTTAAAAATAGCTAAAGGTGAGGTTTTTGTCATACTAGGACCAAATGGTGCAGGAAAAACCACAACAATTAGAATATTAACATGTTTAATTAATCCAACACAGGGGAACGCATATGTTAATGGTATGAGTATTCTGGATGAAAAGAAAAAAATAAGAAAAATTAGTGGTATTCTAACGGAAAATCCAGGATTTTATGAAAGATTTAATGCTATGGAAAATCTTAGGTTTTTTTCATCCCTTTATGGAATGGAAAAAAATAAAATTGATCAAAACATTGAATATTATTTGAAAATGTTCGATCTATGGGATAGAAGAAATGAGCCTGTTGGTAATTTTTCAAGAGGAATGAAACAAAAGTTGGCCTTAATAAGGTCACTTATTCACGATCCTGATTACATTTACCTTGATGAACCCACAGCTTCTCTAGATCCAGAAACATCAAAAGTTGTTCGTGATTTCATAAAGAAATTAAAGAATGAGGGAAGAACAATAGTTTTAAACACGCATAATTTAAGTGAAGCAGAGTATCTTGCAGACCATATTGCAATTTTGAAAACAAGAATTCTTGCTTTTGGTACACCAGATGAGCTAAGGGAAAGAATATTTGGAAAAAGAATAATAATTGAATTTTCTGGTGATAGAAAATTAATTGAAAATATCCTGAATTCTTTTAATTTAATCTATAAAATTGAAAATAGTAAAGTTGTATTATACCAACCTAAAATAAAAAATTCAATAATTATAGAAAAAATTGTTTCAGCAGGCATTGGGATTGAATATGTTTATGATGAATCGCATAATCTTGAAGATATATATCTTGAGATGGTGAAAAACAATGGATAAGAATGTTATTATTGCAATATATAAAAAGGACTTGAAGGAAATACTTTCCTTAAATACTGTAAAATACTCATTTATTTTCTTTCCGCTTGTTTTTCTTTTCATTTTATTAATTGTTTTATATTTTACATATACAAATCTACTTACTTCGCAGAGTATACAAACAAATTTTGAGAAATTGTCAATGTTTGGATATATTGCCACCAACTACCTCATATTTTTTGGCATAATTCCTCTATCACTTGCTTCTACAATTTCATCATATAGTATAGTAGGAGAAAAAACACAAAAGACAATTGAACCAATTCTTGCTGCACCTGTTGACGATTCCGATATTTTTCTTGGCAAATTGCTTTCACCTTTTATTCCCACAATTATTGCAACATACGTTGTTCTCGCATTTTATACATTTTTTGCAGATTTTCTTTCAATAAATTTTGGTGGATTTGTTTTCCCTAGTATTGCATGGTATTCCATTACATTAATTTTCATACCATTCTCGACAATATTGATGATTTTGATGACATTAATATTCTCATCAAGAACAGTTGATCCAAGATCAGCTCAACAATTTTCTGCAATTATTCTTATTCCTCTCATTATAATTTTTCTCTTTGGTATTTTGGTATATACACTTACATCAATTTTAATAGTGATTATGAGTATTTTTGTGGTAATTCTTGATATTGTAGTTTTTAGAATTGCCTTAAAGGTGTTCAATAGAGAAATCATTCTTACGAGGTGGAAATAAATGTTTTTGTCTGTTTTTGGTCATTTTAACCTTGATTTTATAATAAAGGTTGAAAAAATACCTGATGAAGGATCAATTCCAGTAAAAGGTACAATAAGCAGGGCAGGTGGCACTGGGAGGAATATTGCATTTGTATCATCATTATTGGGAATTGATGTGGAACTTTTTTCCAGGGTAGGAGAAGGATTTCCATCAAAATTTATAAATGAACTGGAAATGATAGGAGTTTCAACAAAAAATGTAAAAATTATTAAAAACTATGGTATGACACCTGTTTGTTTCATTGTGAGTGATGGTGAGAAACAGATTGCATTCATAGATCAGGGGCCTATGAATGAGATAATACCATATGACAATGTCCCTGAGGGTGAATGGGTACACTTTTCCACCGGCATACCTGAGGAATACATAAAAATAAAAAGTAAATGCAAATCGAAAATCTCCTTTGATCCAGGCCAGGAAATACACTATAGATATGATAGAAAAAATTTTGATGAAATGATTTCAGATACGGAAATATTCTTTGCAAATACTATAGAATTTCAAAAGGCACTTAATTTCATGGGTTTGGAGGATATGTTGAAAAGAACAAAAAATATTGTTATTACAAGAGGGAGTGAGGGATGCATGTTAATAAATAAAAATGTAAAAATAGAACTACCTGCATATAGGGTAGTGGCAAAGGAAACTGTAGGTGCAGGTGATTCATTTAGGGCAGGTTTTTATGCAGGAATGATGCTAAATTTTGATCTTGTTAAATCCTGTCTATTGGGTATGAAAATAGCTTCACTCACAGTCTCTGAAGGAAAAATAATTGAAAATTTTCCCCCACTTGAAGAATTAATTAAATCTCTTTAATTAATGATTCAATTAAATTTTTGTATTCCATAAATACTTTTTGTGCAGTATTTTTATCGTTTGCTTCTGAATATATTCTTATCAATGGTTCTGTGCCAGAAGGTCTGATAAGTACCCAAGATTTCCCCTCTATTATTTTTATTCCATCTATCTTGATTATATTTTTCCCTTCAGAAATATTTTCAAGATTTTTCATAATTTTTGGGATTTTTTCTTTTTCCACATTCACATTTCCCTTAACATTATAATATTCTGGGATTTCCTTCAATTTCTCACTAAGTGAAATTTTATCAAGTGACAGTATCTCAAGCATCTTTGCCATTGCCATTGCTCCATCCCTGCAGTATTGCATTTCTGGGAAAATAAATCCTCCATTGTCCTCTCCACCAAATATTGCACCTATTTCCATCATTTTCCTTGCTACAATTGGTGCACCTACCTTTGTATATAAAACCCTTGATCCAAATTTCTCTGCAATTTCCTCAATGGCCATTGATGCACTAACTGGGACAACAATGATACCCTTCTTTTTCTTGACCTTTTCAAGTGTGAATATTGCAAGTGCTTTATCCCCAGAGAGAAATACTCCATTTTCATCAACAAACATTACCCTATCTGCATCACCATCATGGGCAATTCCAATATCGTAATTATCCTTTACCAGTCTAATGAGCATTCCTAAATTTTCTTCCTTTGGTTCTGGAAGGTGTGAAGGAAATGTTCCATCAGGTTGACAATTGATTGTTTCAAAGGAAATACCTAGCCTTTTTAAAATCTCTGGAGATGTTTCAAAGGAAGAACCATTACTACAATCTAATAAAACATGCATTTTCCTAATATTCTCTCTGTTAATAAGTGAAAGAATTCTAAAAATATAATCACCTTTAATATCTATTTTTTCATAATTCCCAATCAAAAACCAGGGATGTTCCTTAAATTTTTTAGAAAGAAAAATTTCCTCTATGGCATTTTCTGAAGATTCATCAATTTCTGTTCCGTCACTTGAAATAATCTTTATCCCATTGTACTCAGGTGGATTGTGACTTGCAGTTACCATGATGCCCAAATCTGCATATTTTTGCGTTCCAAGTTGAAGAGCAGGTGTGGGTAAAATTCCAGCATCAATTATATTATGGCCCATGGAAAGTAGGGTGCCTGAAACAATATTCTTTATAAATAGCCCATGTATTCTGGTATCTGTACCTAAAATAATTTTTGAGTTTTTATTTGCCCATGTACCTATTGCCATGGAAACATTTGAAATAAAGTTTGGTGATAGTTCAGAATTTACCTTTCCTCTTATACCATTTGTACCAAAGAGTCCATGAATTGATGCCATAAATATATTAAATATAAATTTGAATAAATTACTTTCGTCTTAAATAAAAATTGTACCAAAATTTTTAATATATATTTAATGATTAAATTAATCTATGAAAATTTATGTATTCATAATAGCAATAATTATGATTTTTTTAATAATTTTAAATCCAGTGAATCCTAATATAACAAATGTTCAAAGCAACTACATCAAAACAAGCATTTTGAATGAAAATATGACATTCTATTTGAAAAATGATACAATAACACATACAATAAATGGGATCCATACTACATACGTATTCAATACAACTATGGGTAATAGGGGCAGTGTTGACTCTGGAACACAAAGTATAATAGAAGATTGGTATCTTTCACCTATTCTTGCTGGAAATTTTATATTACAAAATGTGACATCATACTTTTGGATTTATATTAGATTTTATGGCACAGATAATAACCCAAATCTTTATGTTACTATTTATGATGTAAAATCCAATGGATCACAAGTACAAATAGGGAGTGGAAGTGCACATCCAGTTCTAGCATCCACAATTCAATCTTACTTAATATCAGTGAGATTGTCAAATTATATAATCCCTAAAGGTGATTCTGTTCATATAAACTTTGTATTGAGTGGTGGCGCTTCTACACAGTATTGGGTATATTATGGGAATAGCACATATGCTAGTGGTATTTCTGTCAAAAGTACATCACATTTAACAATAAACAATATTGAAACGTTAAACTATAATGGTACACAGGTGATTGGTTTTCTTGAAACCTGGGGAAATAAGACAATGTACATTAATGCTATATTGAATGATCCATTGGGTGGTTATGATATTAAAAATGTTTCGTTAAAAATAATAGAGCCTAATAAAAATATATTACTTGACAAACCAATGATAAAAATCTCGGGAACACCAACATCTTTTGTATCCATTTATCAATACAAGATGAATTATTCATCACTTTTACAGGGTAATTATACAATTATTGTCTATGCTCTTGATAACAATGGATATTACTATTATCAAGAAAATTATAATTTTGACGGATACCTTGAAATCGCCTATTCCTATTTTTGGATTGGTCTGCCAATAAGTGTTTACATAAATCTCTATGATACCCTTGGTAACGTATTGAAATATTCTGAAATTTCTTTAATTTCAGGTAATGTTACATATTCAAATTTCACAAATGCAAATGGTTTTACTAGGATAGAACTATTTTCTGGAACATATAAGGTGCAAATTTTCTGGAACGATACTCTCTTATCCGAGAATATGAAAATTTACTATAATAAAACATTCTATACTGTTGGAAATACAGTAAATGTGCAAAATAATGAAACAATAAATATAACTGCAGATGTGGGATCACTAGCCTTTAAAGTGATAAATTCTATTGGTGGTGTTGTTCCTAATGCACTCGTATACGTTACTTATCCAAATGGCTATGAAAAAATATTTACAACAAACCTTAATGGTCTGGTGGAACTTGGTATTTCAGCTGGTGGAAATTATGGAGTGAAAGTATATTATTTAGACCAGAATGTTGCGAATAGAACATATAATATTGATTTCATATCCTATGGGAATGAAATTATACAAAATGTCAATGCTTCAATTTATGAATTAAAGGTGAGTGCTGTAGATTCAAAGTTCAACCCTGTACAAGGTGAACAAATATATATTAGTAATCCATACGTTCAATTACTTAATACAACAAATTCATCTGGAGGATCAAATTTTCTTCTGCCAGAAAATAGCTACAATTTAAAGGCATATTATATGGGTGTGCTTGTGAATAGTTCAAATATTAATGTAAATAACAATGAAAATATAATAGTGAATTCATCAATATATTATTTACATGTGGATATTGTTGGAAACGATAATAAGACAATAAATCACGGATGGATATTGGTAGAAATGAACGGTACAGTAATGGGCTATTCAAATAACACTAATTCCACGTTTAGACTTCCTTCAGGAAACTATCAGATCAGGGCATATATAAATGAAATATATTACTTCACCCCAGTGAATATGGGTAAAGAAATTAATTATACACTTTCAAACAATTCAAATATTAAATTAATGATTAAAGGATATCCAATCCCATTTTACAGTACTTATTTATTCTACATTATATTAATTATAATAATATTTGCAATTATTGTATCTCTCATAGCATTAAGATGTTCAGGTAAAAGAAAAAAGGGTAGTTTGAAACCATGGGAAGGTCCACCAAAAAGTTAAATTTTTTTCAAGATTTTTTAATTTTTTAATATATTTTTTAAAAAGAAAATTTTTTTTATAACCATATTATTACTTTTAACATGAAAAATATCTTTGAAAATATGGAGAAAAATTTTTCAAAGGCTGAAATTGAAAAGATCAAAGCAATTGAGAACAAAAAACTTTATGAGTTCATTGATTTTTATATACAGTTATTAAATCCATCATCCATATTTGTAGTTTCCTCCGATAAAAAAGATGAGGAATATATTAAAAATAGAGCCATTGAAATAGGTGAAGAAGGAAAATTATCGAAAGAAAAGCAAACATATCATTTTGACAACTATTATGATCAAGCAAGGGATAAGGAAAACACAAGGGTCTTACTTCCAAAAGAAGAGGATTTACCTTTCATAAATGTTATGGAAAGGAAGAAGGGTATAGAAGAAATTCATAGCTTGATGAAAAATCAAATGATAGGCAAGACTATGTACATAGGATTTTTCTCCCTTGGGCCATTAAATTCAAAGTTTTCAGAATTAGCAGTACAAATTACAGATTCAGCATATGTGATGCATAGTGAGTTAATTCTTTATAGAAATGCATATGAAAAATTCAAAAATGAACCAAATTTGGAATTTCTCAAATTTGTTCACTCTCAAGGTGAGCTTGATGAAAGAAAAACTAGCATAAATCTAAAAAATAGAAGAATATATTTTGATCTTGAGGGAATGACAGGCTTTGCAGTTAACACACAATATGCAGGAAATACTGTTGGTTTGAAAAAACCTGGTTTTAGAATAACAATATACAAGGCCTTTAAAGAAGGATGGCTATCAGAACATATGTTTTTAATGGGTGTTAATGGACCAAATGGCAGGGTAACATATTTTACAGGAGCTTTCCCTTCCATGTGTGGGAAAACATCTACCTGTACATTACCCGGGGAAAGACTTGTTGGTGATGATCTGGTATTTATTAAACCAATCAATGGAGTAGCAAGGGCAATAAACATTGAGAATGGTGTTTTTGGCATAATTGATGGTATAAACAAGAAGGACGATCCAATAATATGGGATGTTTTACACAGTGATTCTGAAATAATATTTTCAAATGTTCTAGTGAGTGAGGGGAAACCCTATTGGACAGGAATGGGAGAGCAGATTCCAGATAAAGGAATTAACCATAGTGGTGAATGGTGGATGGGAAAAAGGGATTCGGAAGGTAAGGAAATACCACCATCACATAAGAATGCTAGGTTTACTGTCAGACTAAGTGCATTCTCAAATCTTGATAGAAAAGCTCTCGAAAGTGAAGAAGGAGTAGAAATAGGTGGAATAATATTTGGTGGGAGGGATAGTGATACTTGTCCTCCAATTTGTGAGGCATATGATTGGTTACATGGTGTTCTTAAGGGTGCAGTAATAGAGTCTGAGACCACTGCTGCAACACTTGGTAAGGAAGGGATTAGAAGTTTTAACCCTATGTCAATAATAGAGTTTCTATCCATTGATCTTGGTAAATATCTTCAAAATTATATAGAGTTTGGTAAAAAACTAAGACAAAAGCCGAAAATATTTTCAGTGAACTATTTCTTAAGGGATAAGAATGGTAAATTTTTGAATGAGAAAACAGATAAAGCAATATGGTTGAAATGGATGGAGTTAAGGGTGCACAATGAGGTAGATGCAATAAAAACTCCTGTAGGTTATATCCCAAAATATGAAGACTTAAGGAATTTATTCTATAAAGTCCAGGGAAAAGAATATAGGATAGAAGATTATGAAAAGCAGTTTACAATTAGAGTACCTGAGTTACTTGCTAAAAATGAAAGAATAATGAAAATATATGAAAATATTAAAACTACACCCAAGGAACTGTTTGATGAAATGAAAAAAGAAAAAGAAAAATTGCTAGAGATCAGAGAGAAATATGGAGACTATGTCTCCCCCTTTAAATTTTATTGATTTTTATTGGATGAATAAAAAAATTATGTTAAATAACATATTAAAAAATTTTAAATGGGCCTGACCGGATTCGAACCGGTGAACTTCGCTGTGTGAGAGCGACGTCATAACCAGCTAGACCACAGGCCCTATTAAGGTCTATTTTATTTTTTTATTTAAGTTTTTGCAATTTA
>JAVZSA010000032.1:0-15155 GCA_038880255.1 Thermoplasmata archaeon | reverse complement strand
TATGGAGGGGGAATGGGCTTCCATTGGAATTAAAAAGGAAACAAAGGAACTATTAAATAAAATATCCTCTGAAATTGTGCATGAACTTGAAAGATGGGATCTTACTTGGGATGATATAATTCTTTATTTATCATATATATATTTAAATCATATTGAAAAAAATTCTATGGAAAACACAAATTCGTACAAATATAATATAAAAGAAGAAATGGAAAAATTAAAAAATAAATTAAAAGTTGTTAAAGGATTTCAAATATAAACCACGTATTTTCCCCTATGTCGATTTCCTGTGTTACTTTACATTCTTTTTTATCTAAAAAAAATGTTTTATTTTCTTTAATTTCTTTCCATAAAGGATCTGATAATTTTATTGCAATACCATAATATGCTGGTTCATTTGACATCTTGCATATTTCTATTTCTCTTTTTATTTTTTTGTTTTTTGTCTCGAGGATCAAAGGTAGGACCCCCCTATTTCCTATGGAACTATTTTTGGTTTTGTTACTTCTGCCTTCAATTTTTTACCTCTAATATCTATATTTACTATATCTCCAACTTTAACATCTTTTTTAACATAACCTAAACCAATACCTACTTTTAAAACTGGAGACATTGTTCCACTTGTAATTGTTCCAACTTTAACATCATCTTTATAAATATTGTATCCATGTCTAGGAATACCATTCTCGATCATTTTAAAACCTCTGAAAACTTCATGATCTTTATTTTTCATTTCAATTAATGCTTCTTTACCTATAAATTCATGATCATAATTTATAATCCAAGATATGGATGCTTCTATAGGAGTCCTATCCATATTGAAATCTGTTCCACTTAATAACATACCTTTTTCCATTCTTAATGTATCTCTAGCTCCCAAACCACAAGGTTTTAAATTGAATTCCTTTCCATACTCTAATAATATTTGCCATATTTCTCTAGCATATTCATTAGGAAATATTAATTCAAAACCATCTTCTCCTGTATAACCTGTTCTAGAAATAAAAATCTTTCCATAAGGTATAAAATTATCTCCTCTATTTTCAATTTCTTCAAATGGTATAAAATCAAATGTAAAACTTTTCATTTTAGAATAATCATAATTTGTTAATTTTTCCATTAATTTTAGAGCTTTTGGTCCTTGAACAGCTATACTAGAATACAACAAAGATCTATCATATATTCTAATATTAAATCCAGATGATTTTTCTATTATCCATCTATAAATTTTTTCAGCTGTAGCAGCATTTGGAACCAATAAAAATTTCTCATTATTTACTTTATATACAATTGTATCATCTAACATTATTCCTTTCTCATTTAAATATGCAGAATATTTAGCTTCAAAATTCTTCATTAAAGATACTTTGGTTGGTAATAAATAATCCAAAAATTTTTCACTATCCAATCCTTCTATTACAATATCCCCCATATGAGAAACATCAAAAATTCCAACATTATTTCTAACAGTCATATGTTCATCAATTATACCTGTATATTCCAAAGGCATTAAAAAGCCTGCAAATTCTATAATTTTAGCACCCAAAGAAACATGTTCATCATATAAAGGAGTTTTTTTAGCCATATAGTTCACCAAAATAGATAATAAATATTAAAGATATAAATCATTCTTTTCCAGTGGAAATACCCCCCACGCTCCTAATAAACATTAAGTGAATATTGGGATTATCAGTAAGTTCAGGATGAAATGTTAATGCATAAATTTTATCTTTTCTTACAAAAACAATATCATTATTATAAACAGACATTATTTCCACGTCAGGTAAAACTTGTTCTATTATTGGAGCTCTAATAAATACAGCAGGGAATTTTGTATTTAAACCTTTTATATCTATCATTGCTTCAAAGGAAGAATATTGTCTTCCATATGCATTTCTTTTTATTTTTATATTAATTAATTTCATAGGTTCTACTCTTGGATCTCCTGTATCGCTTGAAATAATTATTGTTCCTGCACATGTACCCATAACTCCTAAATTTCCCATACTTGCCATATCTTTTATTTTATAAAAAAGGCCTGTGGATTTTAAAAGCCTTGATATTGTAGTACTTTCACCACCAGGTATTATTATTCCATTAATGTTTTCTAAATCTTTAACATTTTTTACATATTTTATTTCACCATTTAATCCTGCTATATTAAATGCCTTTTTTAGCATCTCTCCATGCTCAGATACGTCTCCCTGAATATCCAAGACACCTATTTTTAACATAATTTTCCAGAATAGAAACCAAGAATAAAAATATTAATAGTGTTTTTTTATAGTCAATTATGTATAGGGAAATAATTGAATCCTTACCAAATGTAATTAAAATAGAGGAAAAGGTAAGTAAAAATCTTGAAGTAACAAAATACCTGTTAAAGTATCCAAAAAATCCGGTTTATTTTAAAAATCTTGATGGTTATGAGGCAGTAGGTAACCTTTGGGCGGAAAGAAAAAACTTTGAAGAAATACTAAAAACCAGAAATTTAATCAAGGACATACTCTATTCAATTAATAATCCAGAGGATTATAATTTTGTAGAAAATAGATTTGATAAAACAAAAGATTTCTCTTTAATGGAATTACCAATACCTAAATATTTTCCAGAGGACGGCTCTAATTATATTACAAGTGGCATAGTATTTTCTGAATATGAAGGAAAAAGAAATGCATCCTTTCACAGATTTATGATTTTAGATGAAAGAAGAGCTGTTATTAGATTGGTTCCAAGGGATCTTTACAAAATGTACAATAAAGCGATTTCAAAAGGAGAGGAATTAAAAATTTCATTGGTCATAGGTGCTTTTCCTACATTCCTGATCGCCGCCGCCACATCCGTTGATTATTATTTTGATGAATCAAAAATTGCATCATCTTTGAGGAAAAAAACTTTGGGTGAAAGGGAAAAAATGGTGAAAATGCCAAATGGTATTCCTGTTCCATTTGAATCAGAATATGTTTTGGAAGGAAAAATAACAAGTGAAAAATATCCTTTGGAAGGACCATTTATTGATATTACAAGAACATACGATTTAAAAGAAAATCAACCTATTGTGTATTTTGAATCCCTCAATTTTTCCAAAGATCCAATTTTTCATATTCTCCTTCCAGGTGGATATGAACACTACAATTTAATGGGCTTACCCAGGGAACCTACAATTTATAATGAATTAATAAAGGAAAATGTTGAGGTATTGGATGTAAAACTTACATATGGTGGTGGATCCTGGCTTCATGGGGTAGTAAAAATAAGAAAAAGACGTGAGGACGATGGTAAAAGAGCAATAATGGCAGCATTTAGGGGGCATAAAAGTCTTAAGCATGTTGTGATAGTGGATGAGGATATTAATATAGAAAATTTAGAGGAGGTGGAATGGGCAATTGCTACAAGATTTCAAGCTGATAGGGACATGATTATAATAAAGGAGAGAGGTAGTTCCTTAGATCCTAGCAGATATTCTGATGATATTACAGCAAAAATGGGATTAGATGCAACAATGAAAGGAGATGGGAAAAAGTTTAAAAAAATATTTTAAACAAGAAAGTTTTATTATATTCCAATTAAATATAGTGAATTGTGATCTTGGATGGAAGTAAAGATGAATGTTAAGGACATTAAGGAAATCACGGATCTATTGCTTACTTTGGTTACTGAGGCAAAATTTGAATTTTCAAAAAAGGGTTTGAGTGTAAAATGTGTAGATCCAGCACATGTTGCGATGATTGTATTAGATCTTAACAGGGAAGCGTTTTTAGAATATAATTTGGATGAGGAGACAGAAGTAGGTGTTGATCTAGAAAAAATAAAGGATTTTCTGAAAAATACTAGTTCAAATGATGTAATTGAGATTAAAAAAGAGGATTCAAAGCTTTTGTTAACTGTGGGGTATTTAAGTAGAACAATGTCAACAATCGATCCTTCTAGTATTACTGTTCCAAAGGTACCTTCTCTAGGATTACCAGCAAAGGCTGTGGTTCCAACAGATCAATTTGCTGGAGGTATAAAAGTAGCAGAAAATATATCTGATAACATTACATTACATATTACGCCAAATGAATTCAGGTTATATTCAACGGGGGATGAGGATTCTACAAAACTTGTTATACCTAAAGATTTACTTAAAGAACTCAAATGTGATAATGAGGTAAGGAGCCTTTATCCTGTTGATTATCTTCTTAGGTTCATAAAGGCAATAAATTCGGAATTTGTGACAATTAATTTAGGGACCGATTATCCCGTAAAAATAGAATTTTCATTTTCTGGGGAAAAGGGTAATGGACTATTTCTTTTAGCCCCTAGAATAGAAGAATAACAATTTTTAAATTTCTTTTATAATTTTTATTCTCATACTAGCAAATTTTGCAAAATTTTAATATCTTTTAATTATTGTAAGAAAGAAAATGAAAATAAGGCAACCTATCATAGGAGTACTAGGACATGTGGATCATGGAAAAACATCCTTATTAGATGCGATTAGGGGGACCTCTATTGCAAAAAAGGAGCATGGTGGAATAACACAGCATATTGGTGCAACAGAGGTTCCAATTGACACAATTTATGAAATATGCGGTCCTCTTATAAAAGAGAGAAAATTCAAGGTTCCAGGTCTACTTTTTATAGACACACCAGGTCATGAGGCATTTACCACGTTGAGAGCAAGGGGTGGATCACTCTCAGATATTGCAATACTCGTTATTGATATTAGAGAGAAGGTAATGCCACAAACTGTTGAAAGCATAAACATTTTGAAAAAATTCAAAACTCCTTTTGTTGTTGCTGCAACAAAAATAGATTTGATTGACGGATGGAGGAACTCGCAAAATAAAGCATTTGTAAATGCAATCAAGGAACAAAATGATTTTGTAAAAGAAGAATTGGATAAATCAATTTATAGAATTTCAGAACAATTATTTAATTATGGTTTTTCAGCAGAAAGATACGATAGAATAGTTGATTTTACAAAGAATGTTGCAATAGTTCCAATAAGTTCAAAATTTAGGATAGGTATTGCTGATTTACTCTTGGTCTTAATTGGTCTCTCACAAAAATATTTGGAGGAAAAATTAAGGACAGAAGAAGGTCCGGGTGAAGGAAATGTTCTTGAAATAAAAGAGGAAAAGGGTTTGGGCAAAACTCTTGATGTAATACTATATCAGGGTACAATTAAAAAAGGGGATACAATAGTAATTTCAGGTAAAGATAGACCTATAGTAACAAAGGTAAAAATTCTCCTTAAACCAAAACCACTTGATGAAATAATGGACCCAAAAGATCCGTTTATGCAAGTAAAGGAAGTTTCTGCTGCTGCAGGTATTAAGATTTCTGCTCCAGATATTGATGATGTAATACCTGGAGGAATAGTAAAAGTAGCAGATATAAATAATCTTGATGAGGCTATAAACGAAGTAAGGAAAGAATCACAAATAGATGTTAATCTTTCTGAGGATGGAATTATAATTAAGGCGGATGCAAAGGGATCCTTAGAGGCACTTTATTATGAACTAAGTCTTTTAAAGGTACCAGTAAAAAAGGCAGGTATTGGTGATATAACAAAAAGAGATGTGGTGGATGCTGAAACAACAAAAAATGATCTTAATAAAATTATTATAGCATATAATGTAAAAGTACCTCAGGATATAGTATTAAATACAAATGTTAAAATAATTGAGGGAAAGATACTTTATGAATTAATTGAAAAATATAAGGAGACTATAGAAAAGGAAAAGGAGAGAATAGAAGAAGAGAAAAGGGCTGAAATAAATTTTCCAGCAAAAATAAAAATACTAGAGGAATACATATTTAGAACATCAAAACCTGCAATAGTTGGTGTTAGGGTATTGGCAGGGAGAATTAAGCAAGATATGCCGGTTATGAATGACCAGGGCAAGTCACTGGGTGTTATAAAAAGTATAAGGGATAAGGATCAAACGTTAAAGGAGGCTATTGTAGGTCAAGAAGTAGCTGTTTCAATATCTGATGCTATAATTGGTAGAAATGTAGTTCCTGGGGATATAATTTATTCAAACCTGAATGAAAATGATGTAAAGAAATTAAAGGAAATTGAACTATCCTATGAAGAAAAAGAAACATTAAATGAAATAATTTCAATCAAGAGAAAGGAAAAACCATTTTGGGGCATGTAAAATTATTTTATAATATAATATCCTGCACTTTTTTGTCTAGCAATTCTTTTTACATATCCCTTGTTTATCAATTCTTGCAAAGCATTATTCACTATACCTTTACCTATTCCAGCTGCCTTCATTATATCATCTGCTGTCTTTAACTTATCCTCAGATGATGCACCTAACTTCTTCATAGCTTCATATACCTTCTTGGCATTGGGGGTTAATGTTTCATCGGCCATTTTTATCACCTTTTAATAAATTACTAATTTAGTTATATTTAAAAAATATATAAATTTTAGCTTTTTTATCTAGTTTTAGACTAATTTTTTGATAGTGATTGAATTAGCACACCCCTGCACACTTAACTTTTATTTCGCCCTTAAATCCCTTAAGTTTAACACTCAATACTTTTTGGGCATTGCTTGTTTTTATATTCTGAATATCTTTTTTCTTTTTTATGTCATATTTTGATCTTGAAAAGCCTTTTTAATTTTCTCTAAATTTTCTAGCATTGTTAATAAATATTGCACCTTATTTCTTTTTGATACATACGTAACTAAATGTTAACAATCACTATTTTTCTCTATAAAGTTGCAATAGTTATTTCCATAAAATATTGCATTTAATCCATACTTATCCTGAAATCATTCAATTCTTGTATTGCACTTTTTATCTTTCTTGTTTGTTTAATAAATTATGCTATATTGCATCAAAAAAATTTAATATAATGCATAAATGTTATTTTCATCGTTTTCTTTCTGCATTTAAACAACTTTTGATTATTTTAGTTCTCTATGCCCTTTCTCCTCTTTTTTGGTATTTTATTGTTTTTTATTATATGAATTGCATTGTTTTCAACATATATTTTTAAGGCAATATTTTGCTTTTTTAGCAACCTTAAATACTTTTTCCCATTCCTATCGTTCAATTGAGTAAAGATTTCCAATATGAATGGTTAAAAAAGTTTTTATAATTCACCCTAATATTCCATGGAAAGGCGATGTTCAATAGAGAAGCCTTTAGGTGATGTATATGGTAAAAAATATGTACGATTACATAAGTGAAATGTGGAAAAGGCCAAGGGAAGGTTTGCTTGGTGAATTACAGTGGCAAAGAATGATTGAATGGAGGAAAGGTCCAGCAGTTGTTAGAATAGAAAGACCAACAAGATTGGATAGGGCAAGGGCTCTTGGTTATAAAGCAAAACAAGGTATAATTGTTGTTAGATCAAGGGTAAGAAGGGGAGGGTTAAATAAACCAGCGATTAGGGCAGGTAGAAGGCCAAAAAGAAAAGGAATTTTAAAAATAACTATGAAGAAAAGCATTAGAAGGATTGCAGAGGAAAGAGCAGCAAAAAGATATCCAAATATGGAGGTATTAAATTCATACTATGTTGGTGAGGATGGACTATATAAATACTATGAAGTAATATTAGTTGATAGGAGTCATCCTGTAATATTGAATGATAAGAATTTATCATGGATTACGGAACAAAAGGGTAGAGTATACAGAGGGAAAACATCTGCTGGGCAGAAGGGTAGAGGATTAAGGAAATCAAGAGGTCTTAAAAATTAATGAAAATCCTTCAAATATCCGATTTGGCACCTCCGCATATTGGTGGAATTGAGAAAATAGTTTGGAGATATGGTAAATTATTAAGAGAACAAGGGAATTATGTAACAATTTTAACATCAAAATTACCAAATACTAAAAGACGTGAAATTCTTGATGGAGTTGAATACAGAAGAATACCCAAATTAATGCTACTTCTTCCATCAATAAATATTGATAAATTTGATATAATACATACACACTCATATTTTTCATTTTATATGCTTGGATTGGAAAAGAAATTAAATAATAAAATTATTATAAAACACATTCATAGCATTTATGGCCCACAACTTGAAGAATTTACAGGTTGGTCAATTTCTAAATTTCTTTCCCTTTTTGAAAATTCTCTAATAAAATCAGAATGTTCATCATATATTGTACCAAGCGAATTTACAAAAAATAATTTGATAAAAATTGGAGTAAGGGAAAAAATATTTGTCATACCACATGCTCCTGAATATAATTTCTTTCCAAAAAAAGAAATAGCAAGGGAAGTTATTGGTTTGCCAAAAAATAAAAATATTGTTGGTTTCATAGGGAGAATGTCAAAGGGAAAGGGCCCCCAGGATATTGCAGCAGTATGGAAAAATATAGTTAAAAAATTCCCAAATTCTCTACTTGTCTTTGTTGGTCCAGAACCAGAAATAAGGAGTTCCGGAATAAAAGGTATAAATGAATTGGTTTTTCAAATACTCAAGGAAAGTGATGTGTTAGATAGTGTTATATTTACTGGAAAGGTAGAGGATGAAAAAATTCCATACTATATATCATCATTTGATATTTTTGTATCACCCAGCATTAATGAAGGTTTTGGTCTTTCAATTTTAAATGCCATGGCTGCTGGTGTTCCTGTAGTAGCCTACAATAATAGTGCAATACCTGAAGTTGTGGGGGATGCTGGAGTGTTAGTTGAAACAAAAAATCTTAATGCATTGGAAAATGCAATTATTTCACTTTTAGATAATAAAAAATTTTATGAAGAAATTTCCCAAAGGGCGAAGGAGAGAGCATCAAATTATAAATGGGAAAATGTTATAAAGTTATTAATGGATGTTTATTCTACTTATTTATGAGATTTTTTATATTCATAGGCTGCTTTTACAAATGCCAGATGTAATTTTGAAGGCTTCAATGGTCTACTCTTAAACTCTGGATGAAATTGGCTGGCCATATAAAATGGATGATTTTCAAGCTCAAATATTTCCATTTTTCTACCAGTTTCATCAAATCCTGTAAATTTCATACCCTTTGATTCAATTTCCTCAATATAAGATTCATTTACCTCATATCTATGCCTATGCCTTTCATAGATTACTTTTTCACCATATATGCTAAAAGCCTTTGACCCTTCCTTAAGTATTACTTTTTGTGATCCTAGCCTCATTGTTCCACCAAGATCCACTATATTCTTTTGCTCAGGAAGAAGATCTATCACAGGATGTTTTGTATTAGGGTAAAATTCTGTACTATTCGCATCATTATAGCCCAACACGTTTCTTGCAAACTCTACCACAGCCATTTGAAAACCAAGACATATGCCCAAAAATGGTATATTATTTTCCCTTGCATATTTGGCTGCTTTTATTTTTCCCTCTGTTCCTCTTACACCAAAGCCTCCAGGAATTAGAATACCGTGCAATCCATTTAGATCTTCATAATTATCTTCATTATTATTTTCAAGGGTTTCCGAATCTATCCATTTTATATTTATTTTCAATCTAAGTGCTGCAGAAGCATGAATGAAGGCTTCCTTATGACTCAAATAAGAATCCTTTAAGTTGACATATTTACCCACTACACCAATGTTAATTTCATCAATTGGATTTGAAATATTTTCCAGGAACTCTTTCCATTTTGATAGATCAGGTTTTTTTCCATCAATTTTTAATTTTTTGGATATATATTCACTTAGATTTTGTTCTTCAAATATCATTGGAACTTCATATACAGAATTTTTTGCATCAACAGCACTAATTACAGCCTCATAGGGTACATCACAAAAATTGGAGATTTTCTCCTTTGTCTCCTTTGTTAAAGGAATTTTACACCTTCCTATGATAATATCTGGTGAAATTCCTATTGCCCTAAGTTCTTTTACACTATGTTGTGTAGGCTTTGTTTTCTGTTCACCAACAACATCCAATATGGGAACAAGGGTGGTGTGAATAAAAAGTCTATTTCCCTCACCCAATTCTCTACCTATTTGTCGCAATGCCTCAAGGAAAGGCATTGATTCAATGTCCCCTACAGTTCCACCCACTTCAATTAAAATAACGTCAGAACCCGAATTTTTTGCAACATTGTATATTCTCCTCTTAATTTCATCAGTTATATGTGGGATTATTTGAACAGTTTTGCCTAAATATTCTCCTCTCCTTTCCTTTTCAATTACTGTTTTGTAAACTTTTCCAGTGGTTATGTTGTTCTCATTATTCAATGATTGATCTAGAAAACGCTCATAATTGCCCAGATCAAGATCCACTTCAGTTCCATCATCAAGAACGAATACTTCCCCATGCTGATAGGGGTTCATAGTTCCTGCGTCATAATTTATGTACGGATCTATTTTAATAATATTTACTTTCAATCCTTTCTCTTTGAGTATTTTTGCTATACTTGAGGTGGTAATTCCTTTACCTAGACCTGAAATTACACCACCGGTTATAACTATTAATTTCATGCTACCTTTGATGTGATTCATAGAAATAAATATTTTGAAAATTTAAAAATAATTATCTATCACATTTTTTAATATTTCATAAAGACTGGAATTTTCCTTCATTATTTCAAGTATGGAAAATATTGGGAACAATTTTAAATATTCACTTCTTTCAAAAAGTTTCGATACTCTTATTATTTCAAATTCTTTCATTATATTAAACATAAAGAAGCCCATTATCAATCCTATGTCTTTTGAATCACCAATTTCATTTTTTATATAATAAGAAAAAAGATTTTGGCTTCCACCACCCTCATCCGTGGAATTAAGATATCCAACAAGATCATCAGAAAATTGGTATGCAATGCCTAGAGCCATACCATATCTTTTAGCATCCAATACATATTCCTTTTTCCCAGATACAAGGGCTCCTATTTCTGCAGCACCTTCAAAAAGAGAGCCACTTTTTAGTGCAATCAATTCTCTATAATCAATTTTTGACCAATTTTCCTTATTTTCAGCAAGTATGTCATAATATTCACCTTTAGAAGCCTTTGACCAAGTTTCTAAACCCACCCTTAAAAATTCTTCACCTTCCCTTCTTGCAATTTCAAGTGAATCGGAAATTAGTAAATGAGGCAAAATAATAGCCTTTTCTATTCCAAATTTTTTCCAAAGTGTTGGTTTTTTCCTTCTTTCAACACTTTTATCAATTATATCATCATGAACTAAACTAGCTGAATGGCCAAGCTCTGCACTTACAGCCAATCTAAGCGCCTTTTTTTGATCCCCCTCAAGCGCTTCAGAAATTAAAAGTAAAATTACTCCTCTTAATCTTTTTCCTTCACCAACAGCATATTCTACAAGATCATAAAGCTCCCCATCATATTTCTTCCTAATATAATCTAATACTGCCTTGTCTATATCCTTTTTCTTTTCATCCAATTTTTTTATTAAATATTCAAATTGGGGCAAGTTATATCACTAATACAGATATTGCGATTTCATATTAAACATTTTTTAAATTTTTTAGTTTGTTATAATATAGACATCATCGCTATCTATGCTATAACCTACCAGTTTCGCATATCTACCCCAGTTTATGAAAACTTTAAACACTCTATCCGGATCAGAAGTGTAGAAATTCTTTTTTATAATTTCTATAAATTTATCCTTTTTCATTTTTTTATCAGGATCATATTCCAATATTTTTAAAAGTGTTTTAAAAGGTTCGACTTCCCTCAATTTTTTTTCCAAAAGGACCTTTCTTTCCTTTATTCCAGAATTTACAAATTTCTTGCCAAAATCTGTAAGTTGTATATTTCCCTCCACCACTTTAACTAGGTCTAGTCTTTCTGCATCATCTATAATGTTAAAAAATTCAGATTTTTCAATACCAAGATCATCATCTATTTGTGCTAAATCTTCAGGTCCTTTCAAATCACTTACTCTTTCAACAAGCCCCACAATTTTACTTACGGAAGTTGTTTCCAATAAATCCATCTTAGATCAATAGATTATTATTATTACTATATAAAATTTTTACTAAAAAGATTTTAAATATGATCATTCTTTTGTTTAACCATGATGCCCTGGAGAGGAAGAAGAAGGGGGAGAAGATGGATACAATTCAACCCCATATTCATGTCATTTGCCCCAATTGGAAGACCGCCAACTGGAAAGACTTTATTATTTTTGTCAGAGCTTGAGGCAATGAGATTAGTGGACCTTGAAAATTTGACTCAGGAAGAGGCAGCAATAAGGATGGGTATTTCAAGAAAAACACTTTGGACAGATTTGCAAAAGGGAAGGGCAAAACTGATAAATGCAATTTTAAATGGAAATATGATTGAAATCATACCTGATCAAATTATGAATGAGTAATTATCCAATTTCAGGTAAAGTATAGATTTCTTTTTTTGTTTCTTTCTTTTTAATTAATGTTAAAAATAAGCCCACAATTGAAAATATAAAAAGTACGATCATTGTATTATCGAATGCCTTTACCATTAATAGTGTATTCATTATTAATACTTGTATTGGTGCATAGGATTCAAAAAGAAATGTAGAAATACTCACTCCAAGTATTAAACCAAGACTTCTCATCATATTAAGAAAGCCGCCCACCATACTAAGTTTTCCAAGAGGGGCCATCCCCATAATTGAACTATTATTTGGCGCAGTAAAGAGCCCCATTCCAAAGCCCATCATTGAAAAATAAAGTATGATAGCATAAATATTAGAATTATGACCAAGAAAACTGATGAGCATTGAGGATATTGTGATCAATGAAAACCCTATTACTGTAAGTTTATAACTTCCCATTCTCAATGTTAAAATACCCCCTATAGGTGTACCAATACCCATAAATCCAGGGATTAGAACAAGTAATGTGCCTGCCATTGATGGTGACAAATGCATAACATATTCCATAAAATAGGGTGAAATGAACATTGTCCCTCCTATTATTAAGTATGATAATAACCCTGAAAAATTAGCCGCTAAATAATGTATATTTTCGAGGAGCTTTAGATCTATTATAGGGCTTTCAAATTTTATAGAATGAAAAATAAATGCCAGTAAAAATGCAAATGAAACTAAATAAAGAATAATTTCATTTTCCATTTTATATGAAGAATAGGAACTAAGTGAAAAATTTATGAGAAAAATTCCAAGAAAGGATGTAAAAAATGTAGCTCCAACGTAATCAATTTTTCCTTTACCAATTTCTGATTGTGATTCAGGAAGTATAAATAGTGCAAGTATTGTACCTGCTATACCTATTGGGACATTAATGTAAAATGCATAATTCCATGAAAAATACTGAACAATAAACCCCCCAAATGTGGGGCCTAGGGCCATTCCAGTTGCCTGAACTGCACCTTGAATACCTATTGCCTTACTCCTTTCATTGGTTGGAAAATTTGAGGTTATAATTGCTATACTATTACTTTGTAAAAATGTAGCCCCTATTGCCTGTATTATCCTCCAAAAAATTATCCATTCCATTGAAATACCTATCCCCACCATACCGGAGCCAATTATAAAAATTAAAAAACCAACATTATAGAATTTTTTTCTACCAAAAATATCTGAAAGCCTACCAAGAACAGGGAGTAATGATGTTAATGTGAGCTGATAACCAAGTGTTGCCCATTCAATATATGATAGTGGTTGATGGTACAATTTGCTCCAAACTGGATTAATCATATTCATCAAATTAAGGTCAAGAGCAGACATAAATGCACCTAATAAAACTACCATTAAGATATACCAACGATAATTCCTTCTTGATGTGAAATATTCAAGAGGATATTTTTTTTTCTTTATATCAATCATTGATCTAAACTTATAATGCATGAAAAAATTTAATTTTTACTATCAAAAATTTTAAATTTATTTGCAGGTTAAGGAAATACATTAGGTGATATGAGTGGATGAAACAATAATAATGATTTCCTTGATAATAATTCTTATTTTAATTTTAATTCTTCCTATTTTATGGAAAAGGGTAGAAGAAAATCTTGAAATTTTTTTTCTCATAATGGGAATTGTTGCATCAATTATTGCAGGTTCATTAAACCTTAATTTAATTTATGAAGCTCTAATGGCACCACTTTTCATTCATAATATACCAATTGGAATATTCCAAGTGGTATTAATTGGTGGTATAATTTTCGCAAAGTATATAGGGAATGTTGAAAATGGTATAAAAAAAATGGAATCAGTATTAGGCCTACCCCTTGTTGCATCAATCTTAATTTTTATATTAGGAATCTCAAGTAGCATAATTTCAGCCATTGTAGCCTCGCTTCTAGTTGCAGAAATAAGTAGAGTAATACCGATAGAGAAAAAAAAGAAGAATGTTTTTCTAGTACTTTCTGCCTATTCAATAGGTTTAGGCGCTAGTCTTACACCTGTAGGAGAACCACTTTCAACAATTCTGGTGCAGAAGTTATCTGGACCCCCATATCATGCAAATTTCTTCTTTCCATTTCATCTTCTTATAGACTATATATTACCACTTATAATAATAATCACAATCTTTTCATATTTTGTTATAAAAAATAGTGGAAAAAAGGAGAATGAGGATAAAGGATACAAACTTTCCTATACAGAAGCGATTTGGAGGGCTGTTAAAATCTATATCTTTGTTTTTTCTCTCGTATTACTTGGATCATCATTTGATCTTATTGTTATGAATTATATTGTTCATTTATCACCTTCACTTATGTATCTCTTTGGAGCCACATCCGCATTTCTTGATAATGCTACGCTCACTGCTGCTATTATATCACCTTCGATGGGGATAATGCAAATTAAATCATTCATAATTTCATTACTTATTTCTGGGGGTTTTCTTATACCAGGTAATGTACCTAACATAGTAATTGCCTATACTCATAAAATATCATTTAAAGAATGGGCAAAAATAGCACTACCCATAGGAATACCATTTTTCATAATATTTTTCTTTATAATAAATATATAAAAAAGAAGAAAAATTTATTCTTTAATGTCCTTTGCTTCTTCAGGATCTACAGGAAGTCTTGAAACCATAGCAAGGTAATAGAATACAATTCCAACAATTATTATTACAAGAAAGTCATAGGGGAATGAAAGTATTCCTAGACCTCCAAATGTGGTGTCACCTGTATAGCTTATAATCACCATAATTATTATATAAATTATGTACCAAAGGCCGTTTTTCCAGTCACCTCTTGCTTCACCTTTTCTTACATAGTAGT
>JAVZSA010000031.1:0-15603 GCA_038880255.1 Thermoplasmata archaeon | reverse complement strand
TTTTTTAAAAAAATAAATGAAAAATATTCAAATATTATTATTATGTAATCAAAAAATTTTTTAAAAAATTTTAAATATTTTGATTTTATTGTAAAAAATGATATTTATGATAGCATTAGATTTAAATTCAGAAATTATTTATAAAACAAATAGGATCCCTATTAATTTAAAAAAATTTAAAACTCCAAAGGGAAAAATACATATAATTAAGGAAAGGTGTAAAGAATGTGGATATTGTTGGACATATTGCCCAAAAGAAGTTTTGGAAAAGTCTGACTATGTAAATAAAAATGGTTATCATCCCCCAAAAATAAAAAGTGGAAAGGAAGATTCATGTGTTGCATGTGGGATGTGCGAATCTATATGCCCAGATTTTGCAATTTTTGTGGAGGAAATAAAAAATGAATAATAAATTGATTAAACCTGGCAATTATTTTATGAATGGAAATTTTGCATGTGCTGAAGGTGCACTTATTGCCGGACTTGAATTTTATGCAGGCTATCCGATCACACCTTCAAGTGAAATAATGGAAAGATTGAGTTATAGGCTACCCCAAGTAGGCGGTCATTTTATTGAAATGGAAGATGAAATAGCAAGTATGGCCGCAATTATTGGAGCGTCAAATGCTGGTGCAAAATCAATGACTGCTACTTCCGGTCCTGGATTTTCTTTAATGCAGGAAAATATTGGTCTTGCAATTATAACAGAAACACCAGTTGTAATAGTGGATGAAATGAGAGGTGGTCCATCAACAGGTCTTCCGACTAGGGTAGGACAAGGAGATGTAATGCAGGCAATGTGGGGTACTCATGGAGATCATGAAGCAATTGTTTATGCGCCAAACAGTGTTCAAGAAATGTTCGATTTAACAATAAAGGCATTTAATACTGCTGAGAAATACAGATATCCAGTAATAATGCTTACGGACCAAGTAATAGGTCATATGTCAGAAAGGTTAACTGTAAAACAATATGAGGAATATGAAATTGTTAAAAGAGAGTTAAGACCATTTCCAGATCCAATTGGAAGGGTGCATGATTTTACTAATGATTTTGTCTCAATGGTGATCGCTGGTAAAGGTTTTCATTATAATATTGATAGTTTAACACACGATGAAAAGGGTTATCCTTCAAATGATCCAATGGTAGAAGAAATGATGGTAAAACATTTGTTGGAAAAGATAAGGAATAATGAAGATAAAATTGTTGAATATAAGGAATACATGCTGGATGATGCTGAGATTGTAATAATTTCTTATGGAATTACTTCAAGATCTTCCATAGAGGCAATAAGAGAACTGAGAGAAAAGGGGATTAGAGTAGGGATGCTTAGACCAATCACACTTTGGCCTTTTCCAAAGAAAAAAATAATTAAGTTAAGTGAAAAAATCCAATCATTTTACGTTCCTGAAATTAACTTTGGACAATATTCACATGCTGTAAGGGAATACTCAAGTGTTCCAGTAAATGAAATAAATTTTCCGGCAGGTAGTATTCCAGATCCGAAGATTATTGTGAAAAGAATTGAGGGTGATTTAACATGATAGAAAGTGAGATTTTACATCCAAAGGATAAATACATAAGAAATGATCGTTTCCCACATATTTGGTGTCCAGGATGTGGTTTAGGTATAGTTTTAAAAAGTTATGTTGATGCAATAAGCAAATTGGATATACCCCTTGATAATCACGTTCTTGTTTCAGGTATTGGATGTACTGCTAGACTTCCTGGATATGCAAATGTTGACTCATATCATACAACACATGGAAGGGCAATACCATTTGCAACTGGATTAAAAATAGCAAATCCGAACCTTCAGGTAACAATAATAAGTGGCGATGGCGATCTTTTTAATATAGGTGGAAACCACATAATACATGCTGCTAGAAGGAATATGGATCTTCTTGTTATATGTGTAAACAATTTTAATTATGGAATGACTGGAGGTCAGCATGGTGCAACTACGCCTGAAGGGGCAAAAACATCTACCACACCCTATGGAAATATTGAACATTCTTTTAACCTTCCATATATGATGAGTGCACTCGGTGCTTCCTACGTGGCAAGATGGACATCATTACATGTGAGACATTTAACAAAATCAATTATGAGGGCAATGAAAATTAAAGGATTTTCCTTTATAGAAGTAATATCCCCCTGCCCACCAAATTTTGGGAAATATAATAATTTTGTAGATGGCCTTTCGCTAATGAATTATTTTTACGAAAATTCTATACTTGATAACAATGCTGATTTAAACGAAGCTTATATAGATTTTAGTGGAAAAAAACCATTGATTGTGGGTGAATTTGTTATTAAGTCTAGACCATCATACATTGAACTTGAGAAAGAACTGATTAAAAATGCTATGGAGGGGCCTTAATGAAAAAAGAGATTAGGATATATGGCTTTGGTGGACAGGGAATAATTACCCTTGGCCATTTAATTGGCGAAAGTGCAGTGGAGGATAAAAAGGAGGTAATAATGACAGAAGAATATAGTCCTTACATTACTGGAGGATGGTCAAGGGCTGATATCATAATTTCAGATTCTGCTATAGATTATCCATTAATATCGGGTATAGATTTTCTTATTACACTATCACAGGAGGGGCTGGACGTAAATAAAGATCTTGTGAGAGAAAATGGTCTCATTTTTCTTGATAGTGATCTTGTTGATTATTCAAACTTGAAAAAAAATATAATAGCGATTAAAGCTAAAAAAATAAGTGAAGAGTTGAAAAATCCCAGGGGAATGAACATCGTTATATTTGGTACATTTGTTTCAAAAACTGGTATAGTTTCAAAAGAATCCGCAATTAACGCAATAAAAAAAAGATTCCCCAAGTATGTAAAGGAAAATTTGAATGCATTTGAAGTTGGTTATAAAGGTGGTAATTTGTGATGGACACAGTTTTGATAATTGGGGGTGGAATTGCTGGAATACAGGCAGCACTTGACTTAGCTGATGCAGGTGTAAAGGTAATTCTAGTTGAAAAATCACCAGCAATCGGGGGAAAGATGGCAGCTCTTGACAAAAATTTCCCCACACTCGATTGCTCAATATGTATTGAAGCCCCAAAAATGAGTGATGTAATGCATAACCCAAACATTAGGGTACTTACGCTTGCTGAGGTAACAAAATTAAATGGATCCCCAGGTAATTTTCAAGTAGAGGTATATCAAAGACCAAGATATGTAACAAGTGAATGTACTGCTTGTAATCTTTGTGTTGAAGCATGTCCACAGGTAACGAAAAATGAATTTGATATGAATATTGCGGCAAGAAAGGCAATTTATACACCTTTTTCACAAGCTGAACCAAATACCTATGTCATAGATATTAATACTTGTTTGAATAAACCACCAAATTACTTACCATGTAATAGATGTATGGAAGCTTGTGGACCAGGTGCAATTGATTTCACAATGCGCCCTATTACTTACAAATTTAATGTAGGTGCAATAATTGTGGCCACAGGTTTTGATCTTTTAAATCCTGAACTTCTTTCCGAATTTGGTTATGGAAAGGATCCTGATGTTCTTACATCCTATGAGTTTGAAAGATTACTAAATCCTGCAGGGCCAACGGAGGGAGAACTTGTTAGACCGAGTGATGGAAAGCACATTGAAAAATTACTATTTATATTATGTGCAGGATCAAGGGATCAAAGATTCGTACCATATTGTTCTAGAACATGTTGTATGTATTCAATTAAAGAGGCAATACAAGCAAAGGATCATGGTATTAGGGATGTAAGTATATTTTATATGGACATAAGGGCATATGGGAAAGGTTTTGATGCATTTTATGAAAGATCAAAAAATGAAGGTGTAAGATACATTAGATCCAGACCGAAATATGTGGGTAGGGAAAATGGTGAAATAAAGGTAAGATACGAAAATACTGAAAGTGGTGACATAGTTGAGGAACATTTCGATACTGTGGTACTTGCTACTGCTTCAATACCTAGTAGGGGCACCTCAAATCTTGCAAAAATACTAGGAGTAGAATTGAATGAATATGGCTTTTTTAAAACATCATTCAAAAACCCCATTGAATCAACAAGAGAGGGTATTTTTATTGCAGGCTGTGCCTCAGGTCCAAAGGATATACCTGATAGTGTTACCGAAGCATCCGCTGCTGCATCCGCCGCCCAGAAATACATTGATAAAAGGGAATGGATTGAAATGGAAAAGGCACCACCCCTTCAAATAGGTGATGAACCTAGAATTGGAGTTTTTCTTTGTGACTGTGGAACAAATATTGCAGGAGTAGTAAACGTGAAAGAGGTGGCAGAAAAGGTAAAATCAATCCCAAATGTTGTTTATGTTGAGGAAAATAAATATACATGTGCTGGGAGCACACAGGACAATATTGTGAAAAAAATAAGGGAATACAATCTTAATAGGGTGATTGTTGCTGCCTGTTCTTTAAAAACACATGGTGTGACATTCCAGAGAGTCCTTTCCAGAGCAGGTCTTAATCCATACCTTTTAGAGATGCCAAACATACGGAATCTAGATTCTTGGGTTCATAAGAATGAGAAGGAAAATGCAACAAAAAAGGCCTATGAAATGATTCTAATGTCAGCATACAAAACAAAATATTTAAAACCCTTAAGTGACCTAGAATTCCCAGTAACAAAAAGTGCTCTAATTATAGGTGGTGGACCTGCAGGTCTAAGCAGTGCAATAGCCTTAGCAAGGGCAGGTGTGGAAACACATCTTGTTGAAAAAGAATCTAGCCTAGGGGGTATGTTAAAAAATCTCGATATAATTTCGCCATATGGTGTAGATCCTAAGGATTTGCTAGATTATTTGGAAGAGGAGATAAAAAATTTAAACGTGAAGGTCCATCTTTCCACATCTGTTAAAAAGATTTCCGGATTTATTGGTAATTTTAATGTTATTCTTTCGGATAATAATTCCCTTAATGTAGGGGCCCTAATAATTGCAACTGGTGCTGAACCATATTTGCCGAAGGAATTTGGCTATGGGAATAATGAAAATGTAGTTACCACACTGGACCTTGAAAAGAATATTAATGAAATTAAGGAAAAAAATGTAACAATAATATCCTGTGTTGGTTCAAGAGGGAATGGTAAAGGTTGTTCAAGGTATTGTTGTTCCACAATGATGAGTCAAGCAATAAAATTAAGGGAAATGGGAAAAAATGTTCGCATACTATACAAGGATATAAGAACATATTCACTTTATGCTGAAGACCTTTATTTAAAGGCAACCAAGATTGGTGTTCAATTCTATAGATATAATCCCAATGATCTACCACAAAATTCTATAAAGTTTGAAAACCATTCAATAGTTTTTAAAGATTATTTGATGAATGAGGAGATCTCAATACCAACGGATTTACTAGTTCTTAACATTGGACTTTCACCAAAGGATGAAGATATATTCTCACAACTCACATTATCAAAAGATGAAAATGGCTTTTTATTAGAACTACATCCAAAACTTGGCCCCGTTGAAAATGCAATAGCTGGTATCTATTTAGCAGGAACTTCTCAAGGACCAAAGGATGTTTACGAATCTATGGTACAGGGCTATGCTGCAGCATCAAAGGCAACAGGTTTACTTTTCAAGGATAAAATAAGAAAAGAACCGATTGTTGCTTCTATAGATACAAATAAATGCATAAAATGTATGAGATGTGTAAATGTATGTCCATATGGAGCAATAACTGGGGAGCTTACAAAATGGATTAAACATAATCCTGCATTATGTCAGGGTTGCGGTGATTGCGTTGCAGAGTGCCCAGTTGATGCAATAACAATACCAAACTTTACAGATTTGGATATAATAGCTCAGATTGATGCAGCCACTGAGGAAGATCCTGATAAAAAGGTGATAGTATTTACTTGTAATTGGTGTTCCTATGCAGGTGCGGATCTTGCAGGAATATCAAAAATACAGTATCCTTCAAGTGCAAGATTGATTAGACTTATGTGCTCAAGCAGAGTCTCACAAAAATTAATTTTACATGCTTTTGAAAGAGGTGCTGCTGCAGTGGCAGTAACTGGTTGTCATATAGGTGATTGCCATTATAATTATGCTAATAGGGATACTGAAAAAAGATTTGAAAGATGGAGAAAGTACCTAGCTGCAAGGAATATAAATCCTGAAAGACTTCAACTTTATTGGGTAAGTGCAGCAGAGGGTATTAGGTTTGCAAATTTTATAAGAAAGATGGATGAATTTATAAAAACAATTCCGAAGGAAGAGATTGAAAGCACTCCAAAAAAGCTGAGGGGAGTTAAATGATTGAGGTAAATGATTTTAGAGTGGAAAATTTAAAAAATTTATTAGAAAATTATACACTTGAATGTTTTCAATGTGGTGAATGCACAGTTTCATGTCCTATTGGCCAATATACGGGTGATTTAATAAACGTAAGAAAAATAATGAGAAGTGCGCAAACTGGTATTTCTTATTATGATAATATATGGGCTTGTGCCCTTTGCAAATTATGTGAAAATACATGTCCTAGGGGAGTAAGAATTGTTGATACAATAGTGGCATTAAGATCTGTGGCTTTCTCAGAAAGAATTGTACCTGAAAAAATGGAAAAGGTTGTGTGGGAAATATTTGAAAATGGTAATCCCTGGGGTGGAAAAAAGAAGGAAAGGTCAAAATGGGCCGAGGGAGAAAATATAAAAAATGCCAAGGATGGTGTGGATGTTCTCCTTTATGTGGGCTGTGAGGCTGCCTATGACCCAAAACAACATCCAAATATTAGAGCAATAACAAATATTCTAAAAAAAGCTGGAATTAATTTTGGCTTTCTTGGAAATGAAGAAAGATGCTGTGGGGAACCTGTAAGAAATGCAGGTGAAAAGGAATATTTACTAGAAATTGTTTCAAAAAACATTGAAGATTTTGAAAAAACAGGCGCAAAATTGATAGTTACAGTTTCACCACACTGTTCAAATATGTTCAAAAATGTTTACAAAAAGGAAGGTTTAAAGATGGAAGTAATGCATTATACAGAATATTTTTATAAACTTTGGAAAGAAAATTTGATAAAATTTAAAAATACTAATGAAGAAATAATTACCTACCATGATCCATGTCTTTTGAGCAGAGGAGATAATATAACAGATGAGCCAAGGGAACTCCTCAAAATTTCAGGTGGAATAATTTCAGAAATGGAAAATAGTGGTAAAAATTCACTGTGTTGTGGTGGTGGGGGAAATAGAATGTTCATGGAGTTTCAAGGAAAAAGACTTTCTGATGTTAGAACAGAACAGGCTGTTAAAACAGGATCAAAGGTAATGATTACTGCCTGCCCATACTGTAATATGAATTTACAGGATAGTGTTAAAATTAAATCCTTGAATATGAAGGTAATAGAACTTGGTGAATTTTTATTGGAGAGGATAGAATGATTAATGTATGGGTTTATCTTGAGCATTATGAAGAAAATATTGAAGATGTTTCATTAGAAATAATAGGTGGTTTGAAAGAGATTGGTAAGGATCTGGAAATGAAAATAACAGGTTTTATGCTTGGTGATGACCCAAAATCAATTCCAGAAATTGCAATTTCTTACGGTGCCGATGATGTAATATTTTTTAGAAATAAATTTTTCAAAGATTATGATACGCAGGCATTTGTATATGGGGTCCAAAATACAATAATTGGAAAAAAACCTGATATAATATTGTTTGGAGCCACCTATCAGGGTAGAGATTTTGCAGGTAGACTTGCAACAAAGCTTAAAACAGGACTTGCTGCAAATGCAATTACATTAAGAATTGATAATAATGGAACACTTTATACAGGTGTCCCAGGTTATGGTGGCAGATTTATTGCAGAAATTGTTAATTTTAAAGCAAAACCTCAAATTTCAACAGTAAGGCAAGGTATTTTTAGGAAGAATTTTATTGGAAATGAAAAAAGGGGTAACGTTGAAATTATTGATGTAGATCTGGGGGACTTTATTCCAAAGGTAGTTGTCATGCAAAGGGTAAAGAAAGAAATCGTTGATATAACAAAGTCAGAAAAAGTAGTAATAGTTGGAAATGGTGCAGGAGATAAATTTGAAATGATTGAAAAATTTGCAAAACTTATAGGTGCGGATATAGGTGTAACAAGGCCAATAGCGGATCGTGGACTTGCTCCTAGAGATATCCAAGTTGGCTCTACAGGCGTATCACTAAGATCTAAATTGGCAATTGTTCTTGGCTCAAGCGGTTCTGAGCACTTTGTGTCTGGTATTGAGAAATGTGAACAGGTAATATCAATAGATATTGACAGAAATTCAAACATATTCAACCATTCAGATTATTGTATAGTTAATGATATTTTCAAAATACTACCTTTAATAATAAATAAAATTGAGGGAGAAAAATGAGAAATATTATTGTATGTGTAAAAGTGGTACCAAAAACTGAGGACGTTACATTTGATCCTATTACAAAAACACTGGACAGATCAAAAGCTGAAAATCAAATTAATGAAGCTGATAAAAATGCCATAGAATATGCTCTTAGATTAAAGGAAAAATATGGTGGAAATGTAATATTGCTTTCAATGGGCCCGATGTTTTTTGAACCATTTTTAAAGATTGGAATAGCCATGGGGGCAGATGATGCTATTCTTCTTTCGGATAAAGCATTTGCAGGTTCGGATACATTTCCTACATCTCTTACTTTAGCTACTGCAATAAGAAAAATTGGTAATTATGATATTATACTTCTTGGAGAAGAATCATCTGACGCGGGTTTAGGCCAAGTTCCTTCTCAAGTAGCCGAATTCCTTGATCTCCCTCAAGCACTCTATGTTTCAAATATTGAAATAAATGGTAATGAAATTATTGCAAAGAGGAGTATACGTGGCGGATATGAGATTGTAAAATTACCAATGCCCTCTGTAATAAGTGTTGAGCTCGGTACAAATCAACCAAGATTTCCTGACTTTAGAAGAAAAAGATGGGCAGATAAGGAGTTTAAGGTAAAAATCTGGAATACAAAAGATCTTGAACTTAATGAAGAATTAGTTGGTTTAAAGGGTTCATATACTTTTGTTAACAAATTTATTGAGGTGGAACCACCTAAAAGGAAAAAGAATTTTATAGAAGGGACTCCGGAGGAACAGGCTGAAAAATTATATGAAATATTGAATTCTATTAAATAAATTATATGATAAAAATATTTGATTTAATTATATTTTAATCTTTAATTTTCTTTTAAAAAAATTGTTGAATTTTTAAAATTTATTCTAAGATAAATTTATATTTTTTATGTCATTTTAGGCCTTATGTATCCTATAATAAATGGCGATTATTGTAAAGGTTGTAATCTATGTATTGAGGTTTGTCCAAAAAAGGTTTTTGAAAGGGGTAAGGAAATTTCACATAGGGGATATATAACAGCTATTGTTAAAAATAGTGAATATTGTACAAATTATAAAATACCAATGGGGGGAAAACCTCTATGTGAAATTTGTTGGCTTACATGTCCGGAACATGCGATTGAATTTAAAGGTGATTAAATATGTTAACTCCTGGTAGATATTTTTTGGCAGGAAATATTGCTACAGCTGAAGCCGCATTGATTGCTGGTTGTAGATTTTATGCAGGATATCCAATTACACCTTCAAGTGAATTGATGGAATATATGGCAATAAAAATGCCAGAAGAAGGGGGTGTATTTATACAAATGGAAGATGAACTATCTGCAATATCAGCAATTATAGGAGCTGCATTAACTGGAAAAAAGGCAATGACTGCCACATCAGGCCCAGGATTTTCTTTAATGCAGGAAAATATTGGTTATGCAGCAATGACAGAAACACCAATAGTGATTGTAGATGTTATGAGGGGTGGACCTTCTACTGGCCAACCAACAATAGTAGCTCAAGGCGATGTTTTACAGAGTAGATTTGGTTCCCATGGAGATTATGAGACAATTGTACTTTCACCAAATTCTGTTCAAGAATTATTTGATTTAACAATAAGGGCATTTAATCTTGCAATTACATTTAGGAACCCTGTGATAATTCTTTCAGATGCAGAACTGGCCCATATGGTAGAAAAAATTGAAGTCCCCGAACATTTGGAAATTTTTGATTTTAACCAGGTAGAAATTAACATGGTCCCATCCTTTGTACCGGTAGGTTATGGTTTTAGGGTAGCGGTGACAGGATTAACACATAATTTCAAAGGTTATCCTATAACAAATGATATTAAGGTACATAGGGAACTTGTTACTAGATTAGTAAATAAAATAATAAAAAATGAGGAGATAATTTCAGATGTTGAAATAATAAACCCTGATGCAAAAACAATTATTGTTTCCTATGGTATATCCTCAAGGGCAGTATATCCAATATTAAAGAGACATAGGGATGTGGGATTGTTTAGGCCAAGGACACTATGGCCTTTCCCAGAAAGTAAATTTAAGAATATTGTTAAAGGTAAAAAAATAATAGTATTGGAAATGAATTTAAGAGGATATGGAATGGAAGTAGAAAGAGTAGGTAGGAAATATGGTGCTGAAGACTTCAAATCTATTAATTTAATTGGTGGCGAAGTACCTAAACCATCCCAAATTGAGGAGGTGCTATAAATTATGGAATTTTTTGACTTTTATAGAAAGGATAGGTGGCCTCACCAATTTTGTCCTGGATGTGGCCTTGGAACTATAATGAACTGCCTTTACAAAGCATTTAACGATCTAAATATTGATTTGAATAAAACAATATTTGTTAGTGGTATAGGGTGTACAGGGAGATTGCCAGGATATATAAATGCTGATTCAATTCATACAACACATGGTAGAGCAATTGCCTTTGCAACTGGTGTTAAATTGGCTAGACCAGATTTGAATGTTGTAGTTATTAGTGGTGATGGTGATCTTTTTGCCATAGGTGGTAATCACACAATCCATGCAGCTAGAAGAAACATTGATATAAAGGTAATACTTGTTAACAATTCAAATTATGGGCTCACAGGAGGCCAAATGGCACCAACAACACCATATAATATGATTACTACCACCACACCTTATGGTCAAAAAGAGTATCCTTTTGCCCCGGCAGAACTCATCGCAGCAGCGGGTGCCAACTATGTTGCTAGGTGGACTACCGCTCATCCAAACCAGCTTGTGAAAAGTATTAAAGAAGCAATGTTGACAAAAGGTTTTTCATTCATCGAAGTTGTTTCACAATGTCCAGTAAATTTCGGAAGAAGGAATAGAATGGGTGATCCTGTTTTCCATCTTAGATGGATAAAAGATCATTCAATACCAGTAAATAAAATGAGCTTTGACGTTACTTCACCCTATGATATTATAGATATTAATACTAAGGGTATCTATGTTATTGGAGAACTCGTTAAAAGAAATAGAAATGTGTATGGAGAAATTATGATGGAAACACAAGTAAAGGGACCAAAAGAATAATTTAAAATGGATTGAAATCTTTATGAAATTTATTGCATATTAAGCTAAATTTTTAATAAGACGGGGTAATACATATTAATAATGATGAGGATAAATGACAGGCAAATACAGAGAATGATAAAGCAAATGGGTATGAAAACAGTGGACATTGATGCTACAGAAGTTCTCATTAAGGGAATATCAAAAGACTATAAAATAAAAAATCCAAAGGTAACAATAGTGGAAGTTCAAGGTCAAAAAATAGTACAGATTATGGGGGATATAGAAGAATTGGAAAAGGAAAAATTGCCCTTCTCTGAGGAAGATATTAAAATTGTGATGGAACAAACCGGTGCAACTAGAGAAGAAGTAATTGAAACTTTGAAAAGTGTAAATGGAAAGCCTGCAGATGCAATAATTGAATTGATGAAAAAACATGGAATTCATTAAAGATGTATTGGAAAGAATAAAGCCAACGGAAGAAGAACAAAAATTTCTTTTGGAAAATGCCGAGGATATTATATCTAAAATTAAACTTAATTTAATTGGTGTTGATGCTGATCCAATTCTTGTTGGGAGCTTGGCCAAGGGTACAAATTTAAAGGATACTGATGTTGATATTTTCATTAGATTTTCAACAAAATATGATAGAAGTTATATAGAGGAGAAAACAATTGAAATTGGTAAAAAAATCCTTGAATCAACTGAAATAAATTTTGCAGAACATCCCTACATAAAGGGTAAGTACAGAAATATACTCTTTGAAATTGTCCCATGTTATAGAATTGAAGACTCTAAAAGAAAAATTACCTCTGTGGATAGAACACCTTTCCATACAGAGTTTGTTATTAGAAATTTAAAGGAATGGCAAAAGGATGAAGTAAGACTTTTAAAACAATTTTTAAAAGGTTTGGGAATATATGGAGCTGAGGCGAAGATAGATGGCTTTTCTGGCTATTTAACAGAACTACTTATTATAAAATATGGAAAATTTTTAAATGTGCTAAAGAATGTTATAAAATGGAAAAAAACAACGTTTATTTCATTAAATGGTGAAGGAACACAATTTAATTCCCCATTAACATTTATTGATCCAACTGATCCAAAAAGGAATGTTGCGTCAGCGGTTTCTATGAAAAATTATGCAATTTTCATATTCTCATCAAGGGAATTTCTCAAAAACCCAAAAATTAATTTCTTCTTCCCAAATGAATATCCTGAATTTGATGTTGAAAAAATTAAATCCAGAGGAGTTGGAATTTTACACATAAAAGTTACTAAACCGAATGTGGTTGATGATATACTCTACACACAGATAAAGAAATTTTCAAAATTATTGGAGGAAAATTTGAATGATTTTGGTTTAACAAAAATTCATTTTTATGTGGATGATTTTGTGCACCTTATCATTGAAGCTTATCATTTGGATCTACCGGCCCTGGAAATGCATGAAGGACCTCCAGTTTGGAATAAAAATTCTGAAAATTTTATAAAAAAATGGAAAGGAAAGGCATTTAATGGACCGTATATAATTGATGGAAAATTCTATGCTGATATTGAAAGAAAGTACAAAACAATTGAGGATGCAATTAGGAAAATAATATCTTCTGCAAGCATTGGAAAAGATTTGGATAAATATAAAGAAGAAATAGAGTTTTCAAGAGATCCAAAGACCATAAATAGACGTGAACTTTCAAAGTTTCTAGATTATAAATTTCCTTGGGAACTTTAGAAGAATGGAGGATTTAGTCCCACAATCCAAAATGTAATCCATGCTAAAAAGTATGCTAAAATATCATAGGTAAGAGATTTTTTATCAACAACAATTCCAAAATATCCAAAGATGTATGGAATAAGGAACGCAAATGCAATTCCAAGGATTGCAGAAATGGGCAAAAGGCCTAAGTATTGGAGAAATGATGAAAGAAAACCAATTCCAATACCAAAAGAATAGGAAATAACAACACTTTTTCCTTTATGAATTTCCTTTTCTAAAAACTCCTTTTCATTTAGCTCGGGGAGAACGATTTCCTCTTCCTTTTGTTCCTTTTTCACCATACTATTCACCCATTCCTCTCAAAAGATCAAGAATTGCAAGTTCAACTTCCTTTGCCTTTATAACACCAGAGGCAACAAGTATTCCTTTTGATCCTAGTTCTATTGCCTTTTTTACATCATCCCTATTTTTTATACCTGCACCACAAAGCACTTTAATTTCTCTATTTATTTTCTCCACAATTTTTACGGAATTCTGTACAACTTCAGGTTTAGCCTTTGAAACTGAAATATCACCACCTATCAATTCTGGAGGCTCGATAGCAATATAGTTTGGTGAAAGTTCTGCAACAGCTTTTGTTACATCTATATTATTTGTACATACAACGCTTTCCAATCCGTTGGATTTTGATTCCTTTATGAGATAGTCAATTTCAGAAATTTTCAATTGTTTTTCTGAATGATTTATAATTATTCCATCTATTCCCCAATCTTTAATATTTTCAATATTTATACTTCCCGTAAATGCACCTATTGGCAATGGATCTACATGCTGTGCAAGAACGGGTATTGAGACATTCTCTTTCACCTTTACAAGATCAACAGAGGAAGGTGCTACAGCTATAGTTATACCTGTCTCATTTGAGACTTTCTCAGCTATTTTAGATATTAATATGGCATTTCTACCCATTGATTCACGATATGCTTTAAAGTTTATGATAAGTAAAGGGATTTTCATTTGATCCTAATAATGATAATTCTTATTAAATATTTTCTTAAATTAACTTTGGAATTGATTCATAGATCTTTAATCTTTTTACTTCACCATATTTTTCAAATAGTTTTTCAAGTGCATCATTTTTTCCAAATCCTATAAGGGAATTTCCTATCATTACCTGGGCTACTTCCCCATATTCTTTTGCCTTTTCCATTATCTCATTCAACTCACTTTCATTTATTGAAATTTCTTTTGAAAATTTCCTAGCTACCTTAAACGCATTTTTTAGAGACCTATCCTTTAAAAAAAATTCCATTGCCCTATCCCCTGCTTTGATTATTTTTTTTCTATATTCCTTTCGCTTTATTATCTCCTTTGTTTCAATTGGTTTATCAATTATCAAAACTACAAAATCATTAATATCATATTTAATTCTATCAATAAAACCATAGGGAGGTATACCTTCCCTCATTCTTAATGTAAATCCACCTGCGGATATACTTGCAATATCCCCAAGACCTGTACCACTTTCAAGCTCGACTCTATGTGCAATTTCAATACATTCATAGTATGTTTTAATACCATAGAATAATGAAAATGATGTAGATACAGCTGCTGCAGCACTCATTCCAAAGCCCTGAGATATTGGCATGTATGTTCTCGTATTTACTTTTGCATTAATTTTATATTTTTTTAAAATCTTTTCTTGAACTGTGTTTTCCATAGGTCTGCCATTTACAATTATTTCTGTTTCTGAAGATTTTTCCACACTTGTAATTGCGCCAGAATCTATTACCAATCCTACACCAATTGATCCCCTTTTTACATATTCCCTAGCATTGTCTCTAATTGAAAAAAATAGTGTAATGCTACCTGGGGAAAATGCCTTCAACCTATCTCACCTTTTCATTTTTTTAATTTCTTCGTCCTCCCTGATTAACTCCTCCATCAAATCTATCACCTTCCATTGTAATGAAGTTTCTGTAGTTACTGCAACAATGGAATTTGAAAGATGATTATTCCCCTTTAGCATTTCAAGGAACTCCTTCACTTCACTATCTTTAAAATTATGCAGTAATATCACTTTCTTTCCCTTTTCTTGTTCATTTCCTTCAATTTTTCTAAAGGTCATAGAAATAAATATTATGATCATAAATATTTAATTTATCATTGTAATTATGGATTAATGAATAATACTCTAAATTTAATATTTTCAAAATATGGAAAATTTTCAAATACAATAAGAATACTTATTATTATTCAATTTTTAATTTCAATAGTTAATGGAATAATATCCTTTCTTTTAATATTTTATATTAGGGCCTTGGGTTATTCACCAATAATATATGGTATTATGACCTCAATTACAGGTCTTGTATTTTTAATTACCATTGTTCCCTCAGGAGTCATTTCATCAAGGATAGGGGCAAAGGGTATGATAAATTTAGGAATAATTTCTTCAATTTTATCTCTTCTTATTCTTGTA
>JAVZSA010000030.1:11509-15651 GCA_038880255.1 Thermoplasmata archaeon | reverse complement strand
AATAGCAATGGAAGAGGGAATTGTTGATATTCATAATATTATAAGAATTCAAAACATACCACATGCTCAAGCGGTTAGAATGAAATTTTGATTTAAAAATTAATATGATTTAAAAAAATAAAAAAAAATTAGAGAATATTTATTGTTTTTTCTCCTCAGTTGATTCCTTGGGTGGTTCTTGCCAGGGCTTTACACCGCTTTTTTTGCCCTTTTTGAGTATGTATCCAATTGGTATTCCTACAAGGAGACCTACGATTAGACCGATTGGCAATGCGATAATATAGGTACTTGATACTGCATTGGTAACTTTGTTCTGTGTCTTTTCATTTGCAAGTGCCTGATTGTTTGTTGTTATTACTACAGTGCTATTAGTACTACCTGCAAAATTGCTTGCCACTACCTTAATTGTATGGTTACCGTCACTTAGGCCAGATGTGTTGATAGAATAAGAACTATGACCTGTAACATTATAGCCCATATTATCCACATATAGCCAAACTGAGTTAACATAATCTCCAGTTACAGTAAATGAGACTGTTATTGTTCCATTGAGCTTTTCACCTGGTGTTGGGGATGTTATTGTTACAGTTGGTGGTGTATTCAGTATTGTAATACTCTCACTTGTAACATATGTAGCATTTTCTGCATTTACAATCAATTTGAGAACATAGTTACCATCTGGATAGTTAGCGCTATTGAATGTACTGCTCATTACTTCACTACCCGATGTAAATGTAACATTTTTTACGCTAATTACTTCGTTATTAAGATTTAATGTAACATTCTTTATGTTAATGCCACTGACCACATAGGTCACATTTACTGTTCCTTTAACAAATGATCCTGGAGAAGGTGATTTAATGACTGCATATAGTAAATTATTATTATTAACTATAATATTTATTGTGTCGCTTCCATATAATCCTGCCATATTTACTGCTTTTATTGTGATTGTATGTTGACCATCTGTGAGAGTTTTTGTATTAAGCAATAGATAATTATTTCCAGTTAATGGATATTGGATACCATCAACAGTTGCAATAATATTGGATATATAGCTACCATTAACGGAAAATGTTACATTTATTGTTCCTTCCACATATGCATTATTTGAAGGCGATGTTATTTTTACAGTTGGTGGCGGAGCTATGGTAACTATATAGCTTGCACTAAAGGATACTCCCAAAACATTTTCCATCATTATTTCAATCGAATGTGGCCCAGCTGATGTAAGATTTGTGAATATTGAACCTGATGCATATGTAAGTGAGTTAACTGGAAGTGAAGACCAATTACCTGCATCAATTCTATACATTATTTTACTTATTGGAACAGGCGAAACCACCTCATAATTTGCATTTATTTGTCCATACATATATGGTGATAGATTGCTTAAAGTAATTCCTTCTGTCTGTATAATGCCACTTACCTTTATTGGCCAAATTCCACCACCAGCATTTGTCTGATGAACAACTATTGTATAAAGACCTGGACCATCAACTGGAACAGTAAGTGATGTACCATTGACCATATTGTTTGATGGAAGAAACATTCCTCCACCAAGATAATTCCAAAGCATTGGAATTGTACTTCCTATTATAATACCATATGGATCAAGAACAAATACATCCATTGATGTTTGTGGATCATTCCATACTACTTGAATATTTAATCCCGTTATTGCAGTACTTGTAACATCAAAGTAATAGAATCTCACATCACCAGATTCATACCTCCAATCAAGTGCGCCCATTCCATACATTAGACCATTATTGTAAAGTGGTGCCATACTATATTTATCATATCCACCAAATGTATATACTTTGTTTGTCTGATTCACATCAGTTTTTATTGCAACGGAAGAGGGAATTAGTTGCTTGAACCCATTGGATCCTGTTAATACTATATAACCTGAATATATACCATTACTTGCATCATTTGGAATACTCAAGGTTGCTGTGAATGTAGCTGTACCATGTGGGGGTAAAGTTATACTATTCTGTGAGAATGATATCCAAGGTATTGGCTGATTCTGCAGATAATATACATTCAATGTGAATGGTAAATTCCAGATTTCAGGATATATTGATGATAAATTATAGAAATAACCATTAGGCAAATAATGATTCAAATTATACATATATGTTCTAATAAGTGGATACATCTTGAATGGATTTGCATGCATATTTATAGTTATAATCTGCGTGTTATACCAGTTATATGCTGCATTTACCATATTCATCTGCGATTGTTTTGGTATTTGGACAGTTTGGCCAAAGTAATTAGTGACATTTGAAGTTACTCCGCTCCAATCATATGCAAAAAGTGTAATATAACCTGGACAGGTAAATGTAGATGTAATATTTGGCCATGGAACCATATACGGTGAATTTATTTCAATTGCCACCATATCAACATTACTAGGTATTGGACCGAACACCTTCGTGAAGTTTATGTATTCCGCAGCATAATATGGACCATTCCAACCCCTTACCCAGGAATAAAATCCTGCAGATACATTAGTAGTGTTCCAATTTAATGTTATGGATTTTTTATTCGTTACAACAAGGTTTTGTGTTCCAATATTTATTGTTAAGGTTGTGTTCGTTGGATTTGTAACTGTGAATGTATTTTGAGTTGATTGCCCTGGAGACAGATAACCAGCAAACCAATTTGCCATTGGTACTTGTGTAGGATATGTTACACCAGATGAAAACATTGATGACCAATAATCCAACATTGCGTATATTTGACTCATAACATTTTGATACGTTGCATAACTTGTTGTATAAAATGCTCCAACAGTATTATTACCAAGAACATCGGCAACAGCGTAGTATGCATTAATCTGACCAGCACCCTGGGTATATGGAGGATTATATAAATCTACTGCAGTATTCATAATTACATTCTTTACGAATATTGGATTAAAGCTCATATTCTTTTCATTCATAGCCTGTATTACTAAAGCTGCAACACCTGCAGTCATTGGGGTGGATTGACTAGTACCACCAAATATTCCTACTCCTGGCGGTAACCAATATAGTCCTTCCCAATAATCTAAACTTGCAGGTACCCAACTAAATGCACCCACTGCCACCACATCGGGCTTTATGTCACCTGTGTATGCAGGTCCACGATCTGACCAAGCTATTACTTGACCACTTGTATTCGATATACCCCATCCAAATGCTCTTAGATAATTAAATTCAGTTGAAGCTCCAACTGTTAATGGTAATAGAGCTCCACCTGGTGACGTATCTGTTCCATATCCTGGACCACCATTACCCATAGCTTGAACGAATAATGTACCCGGATAATTAGGTGCTAAAACACCAGGAAGCATGAGTGTATCCTCAAGTGCACTCATCGCATCATACCCAATTCCCGTAAGTAATATTGGCCATTCAGATATTCCCCAAGAATTGCTCTCAATCTGAGCTCTATGATTGCCAGTGTACTGCCATGTGAGCGTTGTTGTATTAAAATCAAATCCAGCCGCCCACATCCAACCATAGAAAACATCACCAATATAAAGTGCTTGTACAGATATTATCTTTGATCCTGGAGCAATTCCTGGCAATTTATAAAGTGTTCCATTATTGTATAGATTATATGAAACTGTGCCATGACTTGCAACCACACTTGCAGTAAATGTACCATGGTATTCACCGGAATCCCAACTTATCAAGTTTGAATAAGCCAAACCATTTTTTAATATTCCACTAATTTCTTCACCGCTATAAGCACCATACATATAGATGAAAAGTGGAGAAGCACTTGCTAGATTTGGAATTAGAGTGTTTCCACCAATTGTACCATAATCAACATATCCAAAACTTGGATAATAGTAAGTGAGGAATATTGTATTGTCATTTATATGATGTGGTGATTCTAAAGTAGATCCTGAAGTATTGGGATATGTCACCACAAAATTAAATGGATCAACATTGTAACCAATATCTTTAAGATAGGTATTCCAACCTGTAATGTATACAGTATCGAAATTGAAGACGTTTTGTGATGGTACCACCAATGTAGGTACAACAGTAAGATTATAATTCCATAAATCTGGGAGGCCTAAAGAGCAATTGTGCCAACCTGTATGGTTGTACCAACCAGTAATTAATGGCATGCTGAGA
>JAVZSA010000030.1:0-11409 GCA_038880255.1 Thermoplasmata archaeon | reverse complement strand
GTAAGATTATAATTCCATAAATCTGGGAGGCCTAAAGAGCAATTGTGCCAACCTGTATGGTTGTACCAACCAGTAATTAATGGCATGCTGAGAAAACCAAAGGCATAGATACCTACTTTATATGTATGATTTTCATATGTATAATTATAAACTGCAGTTTTAATATAATTTGAAGTATTTCCAATCGTGATATTATCTGGAATTGTATAATTTATAAAAGGAGAATTACTAAATAATCCATTTACATCGTAAATGTGTGATGTTAAACCCTTGGTTGGTAAATATACAATAGAGTTATTTACTATAGCACTACCATAATAGTATCCATGCGTGAAGTTTAATAAACTAAATGGATATGGAACCCCACTTGACCAATTTGTTGGAACTCCTGATGTTAAATTAACGAAGAAATACATTCCAGTGAAGCCCAACGACAGCCCATCCGCATCCATATAAATTGGTCTTCCAGAAGCATCTCTAGCTATAGAATTTTGCATGTTAGGATTTCCAAAGAATGTACCTGTATCAACTATGGCCACATTCACACCTGTCCCATTTACACCAAATGCATTGTATGCCTGATTTACACCCAATATATTCCTTGCTTGATAAAGGTCGGTTTGTGGAGTTATACCATCTGGACTTGAAGGTTGACTGTAATTCAATTTAACATCAGGTACAATCCTTAAAATGTTATTTTTCTGTGCCAATAACTTTATGTTCGCAGGTGTGGCATAGCCTGAAGCAAGGAAATATTTACCAATTGGATAAACACCTTGAATATTCATAAAGCCTTTAATATCCAATGCCGAACCACTTCCAAATATCAGAACTTTTTTCAAGCCAGAGCCATTTAGAAGACTAGGATCCACCTTTGAATATGGATTTGATGTATTCTGTGGTATTGTGGAATTTGCAAGGGATGATGCATTCGTACCATGGTATATCGAGGGAAGTACTGAAAGAAGCATTATGATGGAAATTGCTATAACTATCGCTCTCTTACTTATGCTATGTTTGTTCATAATATGCCTACCTCCACCATGTCATTAGAATTTGTTATTTTAAATTTTTCTATTTATAAAATTTTTATATATATAAATTTAAAAAAAATCGAATTTTTTAAATAAGAATTTTCCATTACCATTATATGGTATCAAACGCTGTAAAAAATGTTCTTCCTTCAGCAACAATTGATCTTTTAAATAAGGAATCAAAATTAAGATCGGAAGGAAAAAAAATAATTTCATTTTCTCTTGGTGAACCAGATTTTCCAACACCCAAACCAATAATTGACTATGCATGCCAAAAAATGTATGAAGGAAAAACCCACTATACTCCAAGTTCTGGAATTCGAGAATTGAGAGAAAAAATTGCTGAAAAATATAATAAAGAAAATGGATTAAATATTAGTGAAAAAAATGTTATCGTTACACCTACAAAATTTGCATTGTATATCTCATTTTTGACACTTCTTAATCCTGGGGATGAAGTATTAATACCAAATCCCGGTTGGGTATCATATATTGAAATGGCACATTTGGTAGGTGCAAGACCTGTTTATTATGATTTAAATGAAGATAATGAATTTCAAATAGATGCTGAAAATTTAATGAATAAAATAAATGAAAAAACTAGGGCAATTGTTATTAATACACCTTCAAATCCCACAGGCAGTATTTTAAATTTGGATAGTTTAAAAATTCTGGTGGACTTAGCAACTGATAAAGATTTATATATAATAAGTGATGAGATATATGAAAAATTAATATTTGAAGGCAAACATACATCCATTGCAAGTCTTGGGGATATTTTTTATAAAACAATTACTGTAAATGGATTTTCAAAATCACATGCAATGACTGGGCTAAGAATAGGCTATTTAATTGCGGATGAAAAATTAATAAATTATATGGATAATGTTCAACAACATACACTTACCTGCGCACCTTCATTTTCACAGTATGCAGCACTAAAAGCACTCGATGATGCTGAAGATTCGAAAAAAATGGTAGAAGAATTTAAAAAAAGGAGGGATATAATTTATTCAGGCATTTCGAGTATTGATGTATTTTCAGTTAAAAAACCCAATGCAACATTTTACATTTTTCCTAAATTTTCCTACAATAATCTTAATTCAATGGAAATGGCCAATTTATTATTAGATAATTTGAATATAAGTGTTGTTCCAGGAATAGCTTTTGGTCCAAATGGTGAATTTCATTTAAGATTTTCATTTTCCAATTCAATTGAAAACATAAAAGAAGCAATTGATAGAATGAAATCATTTTTTGTATGAGTTCAATAATTAAATGGATATTTTATTCATCACATAAAAATATGAGCATCATTTCTTAATAAAGTATTATAATATATTACAAATTCATTTCAAAAATTTTGATTATAATTTTTTTAATTAATCTATTATCTTTATTTTAAGAAAAAATATTTATATATCATTTGTTTAAAGAATAATTATAATGAAGAAAACAAACACTGGTCTGCCGAAAGAATTAGGAAGTTTTGATGAGATAGCAACACAGCAAGTACTTAAGGTTTACATTGATCGTAGAAGGTATGGAAAAACAATGACTATAATTGAAGGTTTTGATTCAAACATTGATCTAAAGGAACTTGCAAAGGAACTTAAACATATAGTTGCTGCAGGTGGTACATTTAAAGATAATAGGATTGAACTTCAAGGGGATCATAGAGATAAGGTTAAAAAAATTCTTAAAGAGATGGGGTTTGAAGTGGAGGAATGATTTTTTAAAAATCATATGATTCAGTGATAAAGCCAGTATTTTTAAAATTTTATTTGAAAATATAGATTTCTTTTTATTTAAAAATTCGTTAATTGTCGAATAGAAAAATAGTCAATAAGTAAAATTATATATGAGTTTAGTTTTAGCTTCTTTTGGTGTTTTAGATGGTAGGCATAGTAACCTATGGTTCATATATACCAAAGTGGAGGATAAAAGTGGAGGAAATTGCTAGGGTATGGGGAGAAAACCCAGACGATATAAGAAATGGACTTTTTATATATAGCAAGAGTGTACCAGGTCCGGATGAAGACACCGCAACAATATCCGTAGAGGCTCTTAGAAATGCTCTCTCAAGAAAAAAAGCCAATGGTGTAGGTGCAATTTATGTAGGTTCAGAATCGCATCCCTATGCAGTTAAGCCTACAGCAACCATTGTTGCAGAGGCTGCAGGATTTTCACCAGATATAACAGCAGCAGATTTCGAGTTTGCATGCAAAGCAGGAACTGCAGCAATGCAGACTGTGATGGGTATGGTAAAAGCTGGAATGATTAAGCAAGGAGTAGCAATAGGTGCCGATACAAGTCAAGGTGCTCCGGGTGATGCCCTTGAATATTCTGCATCAGCAGGTGGTACAGCGTTTGTTATTGGAAATGAAGATGTTATTGCTGAAATAAAGGCTACATATTCTATTACCACGGATACTCCTGACTTCTGGAGAAGGGAGGGACAGGATTATCCAAGGCATGGTGGGAGGTTTACAGGTGAACCAGCTTATTTTAGGCATGTGCTTGAAACTTCTAAAAAAATAATGGAAATTATGAAAACAAAACCTGAAGATTATACATATGCGGTATTTCATCAACCAAATGGAAAATTTCCATCAAGGGCAGCAAAATTGCTAGGTTTTAAGGAATCGCAAATAAAACAGGGGCTAATAGTACCATACATAGGAAATACCTATTCCGGGTCAATGATTACAGGACTTTCTGCAATACTTGATAACTCAAAACCAGGTGATAGAATACTTGCCACTTCATTTGGATCAGGTGCTGGAAGTGATTCATTCCATATAGAGGTAACTGAAAAAATAGAGGATTTTCATAGAGATAAAGCTCCAGATGTCTGGAAACAGATTAACAGTGGAAAATACATTGATTATGCAATATATGCAAAATTTAAGGGTAAAATAAAAATGGGTGAGTGAAATGAGAGAAGTAGTAATAGTTGGTGTAGGGCAAACAAAATTCGGTGAACATTGGGATAAATCATTAAGAGATTTGGCAGTAGAAGCAGGATTAAAGGCTATGGAAGATGCAGGAATTTATTCTAAGGATATTGAAGCAATTTATGGTGGTAATATGAGTGCCGGATCTTCCACATATCAAGATAACTTAGGTACATTAATAGCGGATTTTACAGGTCTTGCAGCAAATAATATACCAGCGATTAGAGTAGAAAATGGAAGTGCAAGTGGTGCTGCTGCATTACATGAAGGTTTTATTGCTGTATCATCGGGTATGTATGATACAGTTCTGGTTGGAGGTGTTGAAAAATTAACAGATGTACCAATGGAGAATGTAGTTGATGTTATTTCTGGTGAAATAGATAGGGAATGGGAAGCATTCAATGGATCTACACTTGCTGCATCTGCTGCCATGATAGCCAGAAGATACATGTTTGAATTTAATGCAAAAAGGGAACATATTGCTCTAATGCCTGTAATTTCACATACTCATGGCGCACTAAATCCATATGCACACTTTAGAAACACGATAAAGGTGGAGGATGTAATTAATGCATCTCCAGTATCCGATCCACTTACTATGTTAGATTGTGCTCCGGTATCTGATGGTGCATCTGCAGTAATTTTGACCACACTAGAAAACGCAAAAAAATGGAGATACGATGGTATTGTAAAAATAAGTGCATCCACCATGGCATCAGACTTTCTATCTCTTCATAGTAGAGATAAAATCACAACATTTTTTTCAACTGTAATGGCTTCTAGAAAAGCATATAAAATGGCAAAGGTGGAACCAAAGGATATTTCTTTAGTGGAAGTCCACGATGCATATTCAATCTTCGGATTAATTTCACTAGAGGATCTTGGTTTTTTCAAAAAAGGCGAAGCAGGTAAATTTCTGGAGGAAGGATATGGAAATATTGATGGTAAATTACCAATAAATCCTTCTGGTGGTTTAAAGGCAAAGGGCCATCCTTTAGGTGCAACAGGTGTGGGGCAGGTAGTGGAAGCTGCTTTACAATTAAGAAATGAGGCAGAAAAAAGACAGGTAAAAGATCCAAAATATGCTCTCACACATAGTATGAGTGGTGCGGGTGGCTCATCTATTGTTCACATCTTGGAGGTGATAAAATGACAATACCGAGATTTTGGAGAGAATTTGAGCATAGGTACAGACTAATCGGAACAAAATGTCCCTCTTGCAATAGGGTATATTTCCCACCAAGGGATGTTTGTCCTTACTGTCATAGAGAATCTGTTGGAAAAATGCAAAAATATGAATTAAAGCCCACAGGTAAGGTCTATTCCTATACGGTAGTTTATCAAGACATACCAGATTTTAAAGAACTGAAACCTTATATAATGGCAATAATAGAGATGGATGATGGCCCAAAAATTACTGGTCAAATTGTCGATGTTTCTCCTGAAGAGGTAAGTATAGGAATGTCTGTGAAAGCTGTATTCAGAAGAATAAGAGAAGAAAGTCCCTCTGGAATAATTGAATATGGGTATAAATTTGTACCACTTTAATTTATGATTTAGTGAAATAAAAACATTTAATTATTTTTATTTTTTATTACGAATTTAAACTTCTTTTTTCGAATTTCTATCAAGAAACTATTAAATAATTTATTGTCATTAACTATTAAGGTGATTATATGCTTGATTTTACATTTACTGAAGAGCAGGAGATGATTAGGGAAAGTGTGAGGGATTTTGCTCAAAAAAAGATTGCTCCTATTGCCCTTGAAATGGAAAAAACAAAAAAAATACCTGATGAAGTAATTCAAGGTATGGCAGATTTGGGATTGATTGCACCCACCGTTTCTCCTGAGTATGGTGGTCAGGGTTTTGATGCTGTTACTGCTGGTATAATTGCGGAAGAACTTGCAAAGGCAGATGTTACTGGTTCAATCCCGGTTTTTTATCTTGTTCAAGCTTCATGGGGTCATGTTTTTGATAAATATGGAACTGAAGAGGCAAAAAAAGAAATTTTGCCAAATGTTACAAAAGGAAAATGGTTTTTAGGCATAGCTACCACTGAAAGTGATGCGGGATCGGATGTGGCAGGGACAAGGACCACAATAAAAAAAGAGGGAGATCATTATGTTGTCAATGGAGAGAAGATGTATATAAGTGGAGTAAGGGAAGCATATACTAGAGGTGGTGGCCATATTACAATAGCAAAACAGACACCTGAACTTGGTGCTAGAGGAATGACTTTATTCTATTTACCACTTCAATCCAAAGGAATAATACCTACTTATGTGGACGATCTTGGTAGAGATGGTATTTCTACTGGAGGTTTCACAATAGATAATGTAATAATTCCAAAACATTATATAATAGGTGAGGAAAATAAAGGATTTTACATATTACATGAAGGGTATGAATATGCTAGAGGTCTTATTTCTGTTATATGTGCCGGAGCAGGACTTCAATCCCTTGAAAGGGGAAAGAAATATTTGAAGGATAGAAAGGCATTTGGTCAACCACTTGCAAAATTTGAGGCACTTCAATTTAGGTTAGCTGAACATTATACAAAATTGAGTTTTCTAAGATTGGGGGCATATTGGGCCCTATGGACCTACGATCAGGAAGCAAAGGGAAAGGCTACAAGATTTGAGGTAAGTAAGGCTATTGCAATGGCAAAAATGTTTGCAAGCGAATGGTCAAATGCTGCAATTGATGAAGTAATGCAGTGGCAGGGAGCTTTTGGATATACAAAAGAATGCCCGGATCAAGCAGCTTGGAGAGCCATAAGATCTTTTGCATGGGCTGAAGGTAGTAAAGAAATAATGAGAGTAATTGTTAGCAGAGAATTATTAGGAAAAGAATATATCGCATATAAATAAGGGAGTGATATATTTGAATATACTTGTCCTTGTGAAACAAGTACCTGATACTTCAGATGTAAAATTTGATGAAAGGGGCGTAATGATTAGGGAGGGTGTTCAATCTATATTGAATGTTTTCGATCAATTTGCACTGGAAGAGGCACTTAGATTAAGACAAAAATATGGTGGTGAAGTTTCTGTCATGACATTAGCACCTGAACAAGCAAAAAGCGCTGTTCAGAAATGTCTTGCCCTGGGGGCAGATAAAGCTTTTCATATTTCAGATCGTGTTTTTGGAGGTTCCGATACATTGGCCACCTCTTACGCCCTTAGTCTTGCAGTAAAAAAAGCAGGTAATTTTGATTTAATTATGGCTGGAAATCAGGCAACAGATGGAGACACAGGCCATATAGGTCCACAGGTGGCAGAATGGCTTGGACTTCCCCATGTAAGTTATGTTGAGCAGGTCATTTCTATAGAGAATGGAAAAGCATTGGTAAAGAGTATTCTTGAAGATGGATATAGGATCGTTGAAGTAAAATTACCAGCTTTGTTAGCCTGTTTACCTCCCACAAACTTTGAATATACAAATCCAAGTATGTCTGGAATAATTAAGGCAAAAAATAAACCATATACTTGGTGGAAAGCTGATGATATTGATGGGGATAAAAATAAATTTGGTTTAAATGGATCACCAACCAGGGTAATGAAAATGTATCCACCACCAAAAAGAAGTAGAGGAACAATTTTCACTGAAAATTATCAGGAAGCAGTAGCAAAAATTATTGAAGCGTTAAGGGAAAAGAAGGTGATTGAATGATTGAAGATTACAAAGGAATTCTCGTTGTTGGTGAAATTTATGATGGTAAAATAAGGCCAGTTACTTTTCAATTAATTTCAAAGGCAAGGGAATTAGCAGATACATTAAATACATCGCTTTCAGTAGTTTTAGTAGGGCATAATATTGGGGATATGGCAAAGGAGCCTTTCTATTATGGTGCTGATAAGGTATACGTGATGGATAACCAAATATTTGATCCATATATCGCTGAAGTATACAGTAAATCACTTTCAAAGTTTATTAAAAATCTCAAGCCTGAAATTGTTCTTATTCCGGCAACACATACTGGAAGAGAATATGGCCCTCGAATTGCTGCAAATCTTGAAACAGGTATGACTGCGGATTGTACAGACCTTCAAATTAGGAATGGTACATTTATTCAAATCAGACCAGCGTATGGTGGAAATATAATGGGGGAGATATTTACTCCTAAGCATAGGCCTCAAATAGCTACTGTTAGACCAAATGTGTTTAAACCTAGAGAACCTGATAAAAGTAGAAATGGTGAAATTATTCAAGTTAACCCTGAATTTAATAATTTAGAGGTAAGAACAGTAATTAAGGAAATAGTAAAAACAACTGTAGCTGGAGCTAAAAAGGTAGATGAAGCAAAGGTAGTGGTCTCAGGAGGTAGGGGAGTAGGGTCTAAAGAAGGCTTTGAAAAGCTCAAAGAACTCGCAGATTTATTAGGTGGAGCTGTAGGTGCATCAAGAGTAGCTGTAGATCTTGGATGGATGCCAAAATCATCTCAGGTGGGACAAAGTGGCATAACAATTAGACCTGATCTATATATAGCCTGTGGTATTTCAGGAACAATACAGCACATAGTAGGTATGAAGGATTCAAAGGTGATTGTTGCAATAAACAAAGATCCTAATGCGCCAATATTTAATATTGCTGATTTTGGCATTGTTGGTGATCTTCATGAAATAATTCCAATATTTATTGAAGAGATTAAGAAAATTAAGAAAAAATGATGGAAATAATTCATAGGGATGGTCTAGCTAGAATAACAAAATTTTCATTGAATGGTAGGGTAGTTGAAACACCCGCCCTAATGCCAGTTATAAATCCTAATATTATAGTGATTTCACCAAGGGAAATGAAAGAAGATTTTGGTATAAAAGCAATAATAACAAATGCTTACATAATCAAAAGGGATTCAAAATTAAGAGAAAAGGCTCTGAATGAGGGTCTACATTCAATGTTGGATTTTGATGGAATTATAATGACTGATTCAGGAACATTTCAAAGTCATATGTATGGTGAAATCGATGAGAAACCTTTAGAAATTGTTGAATTTCAAAAAAATATTGGAAGCGATATAGGCACTGTACTTGACATTTTTTCAGAGCCTGAATTTAATTACGAACAAGCTGCCAATGCCGTGAATGAAACATACAAAAGGGCAAAAGATTCAAAGGATATAAAGGGTAGTATGTACATTGCAGGCCCTATACAGGGATCATTGTTTAAAGATTTAAGGGAACTTTCAGCAAGATTAATGGATTCATTGGATTTGGATTATTATGCCATAGGTGGTGTAGTACCTCTATTAGAAAATTACAGGTATTCTGATGTGGTAAAAATTATAATGGCAGTAAAAATGAATCTTTCATTTGGTAAGCCCCTCCATCTTTTTGGCGCTGGCCACCCTATGTTTTTTTCACTTGCTGTTTTAATGGGTATAGACTTTTTTGATTCATCCTCCTATGTAAAATATGCAAGAGATGATAGAGTTCTTTTTCCGGATGGTACAAGGAATCTTAGCGATATAAACTATGTTCCCTATCAAACTGAATATCTTAACAATAAAAATATTGATAAGGTTAAATCCATGGAAAAAGGTGAAAAATTTAGTATTTTGGCTAGACATAATTTAAAAATTTCAATTGAAGAAATAGAAAGGATTAAAGCTGCTATACTTGAAGGTACAATATGGGAGTATACCGAAGAAAAGATAAGAGCACATCCAACACTGTATGATGCACTTCTTGAATTCTATAAATATTCAGATGAACTTACTAAATTTGAGAATTTAAGTAGAAAACATCCTTTCTATTATACAGGTCCAGAATCATTACTAAGACCATCCGTTTCATTACTTGAAAAAAGGATAATTGAAAATTATAAATATTATAGAAGAACTCTAATATTATTAAATAGAAGTGATTTAGAAAAGGCAATGAAATACATAGAAAAAATAGATGCACATTTTTTTATACAAACATGTTTAGGTATAATACCCTATGAATTATTATTTATTTATCCAATTTTTCAGGCACAACTACCAGAAAATTGCGAAATTAAAAAAAATATCTTTAAAATTCTCGATCATATTAACTTTGATATTTTAATCTCTTGGATTGGAAAATTACCTGAAAAAATAGAAGATGAAAAAAGATTTATTAATTTTGAAAATAACAAAAATCTTGATCTTCTAAGAATTAGATCTGTGGCAGACTTTCAATTTGGATTTGGGGCAAGCGATTCCCTTTTTAATGGTGACGTAAAAATAATAAAAAGCAAGAACACAGGTATGATTAGAAATATATACTTAAATGATAAACATATTTTATCGATGAGAAATGATGGCTTTTTTACATTAAAAATTGAAGGGGGGAGGTTATTACATAAAAAATTTGAATATCCAAGATTAAGAGTTGTTGTTACAAGGGATAGCGAAGAGTTTAATAAAAAGGGAAAAAATGTATTTGCCAGATTTGTTAAGGATATGGATAATTCATTGAGACCCTTTGACGAAGTACTTGTAGTGAATGAGGATGATAATTTATTGGGCGTAGGTAGAACATTATTTAATTCTTTGGAAATAAAAACTTTAAAAAGAGGAATGGTAGTAGAGATAAGAGAAACTGTTTAAATAAATAAAAATAATTATTTTAATGGGCTTGTGGGGTAGATTGGTCTATCCTTTCGGCTTCGGGAGCCGAAGACCCCGGTTCAAATCCGGGCAAGCCCATAAATCTAAAAGATTTAAAAAATTTAATAAACATCATCGGTAGAATTTTCTAATTCCTGTTTCTTTTTTTCCTATGCCTGAAAGATATAGCAATTAGAAGTAAAGCAGTGAGAATTAAAACACCACCAATTAAAAATAAATAGCCAAGATACCCTGAATTTTTGAAATGAATTGTGATATTGTTATTATTTGGATTTAAAGTTCCATTCATAGGAAAAGGATTATAATTTTTGTTAGCAGTCTCAACCTTATATGAATATGTCCCATTTGGCTCATTGAATGTTATTGTAGAAGTTGTAGATGAGAATGATTGACCATTTGATAAATTCACATACCATGTTGTTCCAGATGGTAATTCACTCTCTGTGAATGTGATTGAGCGATGTGTAAAATTCCATGCATTTATAGAGCCCCAACCTGATGCATAATCCCATCCTATTTTTGCCCAATATAAAGTTTGACCTTTATGATAATTTGCAGGAGTTTGAATTATATCCCAATATGGTTTTAACTTGTATTTAGTCTCATTTGCACCAATACTATAAAATAATGGATCTATGAATCCAAATTTTTGATTTAAATATCCTGCCATAGATGCTACAATACCTGCTACCACCGGAGAAGATACCGAAGTTCCAGCAATACCATAGTATCCAGGAGGATTATTAGTAGCATTATCTGATACATATATGATTGTATTATTACCTATTGCTGCTATGTCAGCAATATTCCTTCCAGATGT